>VGSJ01000032.1 GCA_016875015.1 Deltaproteobacteria bacterium
AAAGAAGGATATCCGGTAATTCTCCCTCTCCCCCCGGCGGGGGGAGAGGGCTGGGGTGAGGGGGGGCATCCTCGCCCCAGCAACCCATCGAAATAGCCAAACCTTAAGTGAACAGCATTGCCCCTAAATCCCCCTTTAGGAAAGGGGGACCTTAAAAGAGCATTTGGGAGGTCCGGGGAAAATAATTGCCATACAATTTATGAAATCTAACACTAGCCTGAAGGAGTTGGGGCCGGGCCGCCGGCCCTTCCTCTCCCCCTAATTTCCTGCCATAATAGTAACCGGACTGATGAAAATATTCGAGGGATTCTCTTATCATATCTGCAGAGGCAGGAGGGACTATGACCAAAATGATGCCCGATCTGGAAGGCTATTTCCGGGGCCTGGCGCCCGCCAGCGATGCCTTGCTCCTGGAGTTGGAAGCCGAGGCCGCCCGTGAGTCCATCCCCATCGTGGGCCCCGTGGTGGGGGAACTCCTCTTCATCCTGGCCACCGCCACCGGGGCCGCCCGCATCCTGGAGTTGGGCACCGCCACCGGGTATTCCGGCATCTTTCTGGGCCGGGCCTGCGCCGGGATACCGGGCCGGGTGGTTTCCCTGGAATTGGACGAACCCATGGCCAACCGGGCCCGGGGCAACTTCGCCCGGGCCGGGCTCAGCGAGGTGGTGGCGGTCAGGGTGGGGGAGGCCCTGAAGTTGATGGCGGAGATGTCGGAGACCTTTGACCTGATCTTCCTGGACATCGACAAGGAATCCTACCTGCCGGCCCTGACCCTCTGCCGCCGCCTCCTGCGATCCGGCGGCCTCCTGGTGGCGGACAACGTGGGCTTCTCCGGGGCGGCGGATTTTAACCGGGAAATCTTAGAGAACCCCGCCTGGCGCGCCGTCCACCTGCTGAGCTTCCTGCCCCGGCACTCCCCGGAGCGCGACGGCCTGGCCCTGGCGGTGAAGGAGGCGAGGCCGGGCAAGCTGTGGTAGAGGGGGGTATGTAGCGCACTGCGCACCATTAAGTACAGTGGTTCATAAATACGGTAAGGTATTTTTTACGCCTTGAAGATCACTTCCCCCTCACCCTGACCCTCTCATGCCAATGAGCAATCAAAAGACTATTTTTGTCATTCTGAGCGCAGCGAAGAATCTCTATTTTAAAGCCGCCGAGATTCTTCACTCCACTGCGCTCCGTTCAGAATGACATAAATTTTAATAGTTTTTGGACTGCAACTTCGTATCACACCCCCATTGGGGGAGAGGGGAAAAGATGGGGCCGATTTGAGGCTCTGCCAGCATCAAAAACCCGGCGACCTAACCTACTCCCTCTCCCCCCGCTTCGGGGGTTGGGGTGAGGGGGGCAATAGATGACGTTAGCGTATTGATGAAATCCTGTACTCAGCCTTCTACCCCCTACTGAGGGGCAATGACCCCTTTCAACCGGGCCGCGATGATCCCTGCCGCCAATTGGGACCCGGCGTCATTGAAGTGGACCAGGTCATACAGGTATTTTTTGTCGGCGGGCACTTCCCGGGCCAGATCGATGACCATGACCTGATTCTTCCGGCCCACATCCCGGATGGTGTCGTTGAAGGCGTCATACATCTCTTTGAATTTCTGGTAGCTGATGCCGCGGTCGCGGCCGTCGCGGCTGATGTAGGCCGCCACCACCGGGTCGGGGTGGTCCGTGATCCGGTTGGCCTGGGTCATCAGCACCGGCGCGATGCCCCAGGCCTTGCAGGTGCAGACAATCGTCTGAAGGGCGGCGGCAAAATCCTGCACCATTTTGACCCGGTCAATGGTGAGCGTTTTACCCCGGGCGCCGGCGAA
Organism: Deltaproteobacteria bacterium; assembly: GCA_016875015.1. GTDB lineage: Bacteria > Desulfobacterota > Desulfobaccia > Desulfobaccales > 0-14-0-80-60-11 > 0-14-0-80-60-11. The sequence goes on from VGSJ01000032.1 coordinate 1,818, forward strand.
TTCGTCCTCCTCTTGCCCGGACAGGGTCTTCCGCAGATTTCTATACGCGTGGTTGAGATGGGGAATAAAAATTTCTTTCAAAAGCTTGCCCACCAGTTGCCGCTTTTTCAGGGTCTCCAGGGGCGACCGGGCCGTACGCTGGTTCCAGTAAGTCCCTTCATACCGGAGGGTGCTCAGGTCGTTGATGTTCTCCAGGAAGACCACGACGTCGGGTTTCAGGGGGATCACCTTGTTGATCAGGATATCGATGGCGTTCAGGGTGTTGCTGCCTGACATCCCGCCGTTGTAGGAATTGATCCTGGCGCCCGTCGCCTGCTCCAGGATCTGCCCCGCCACGTAAGGAAACCGGTGGTCCTCGTCCACAAACATGCACTCAGTAGTGGACCCGCCCAGGAACACGATGACCTTATCGGGCCGGTCATGTTTCCGGGAAGGGGCGATAAAGCCGTTATTATCTATTTCAACCCGGTACTGCTTGGTGAAGACATTGTCGGTGTAGGGCAGGTGATTGCGGGGAAAGGCCAGCAGCAGGCGGGTGCCGGGGCGGTACTCTTTCAGCCGGACATACCTTCTTTCGACTTCCGCCTCCAGGAAAATCCCGTGCCGGTGGTTATTGAATTCCAGAAATTTTTCCGCGGCGAAGACTATGGCCAGAAAAAAAATTAGGGTGACCGCGGCCAGGGTTTTCTTGGGATTGCGCTGGAACCAGTTTGCGGCGCTCTCGTTCCGGTGGTCCGGCCTCATTGATTATTCCAGGAAATTTTTATTTGACCATAACCCGGTGGGGCGGGCCTCTAGGCCCGCGACCTCAAGGCGGCCAGGGACGGCCGCCCCGCCAACACGCAACCCGTCCGGGCCGGCCGCGTCTTTGCCTGAGAAGATGATAAAACATGGCGCCGGGCATGGCAATCACTTTCACTTACACTTACACTTACAAAAACCTTCAGTCCGACCCCTGAAGGCCAAGGCTACGCTCCGGCCGGAATTTCGGCCGCATCCGCCCGCCAGGAGACTTTTCATCACCGAGAGCGGCGATATCTGGTATAAAAGAGACTTCGGAAAGCTCTCGCCGCGGGAGCCCCGGGCTTGAAAAAATCAAACTTAAGGTCAGCGTCGATCCCCTGATGCTCATAAGCAGCCAAAGCCCGCCAGGTCCGGGGGAGGCCGCCCCGCCCCGCATCCTCCAGAAGTTTGCCTACCTGCTCAGCGCCCGTTGGGTCCGGGAGGCCCTGCAAACCGTTTTCCTCATCTATCTGGCCCGGGTCAGTTCCACCACCTACGGGGAGTTTATGCTGGCCCTGGGTTTGGGGAGCATCCTCCTGTTGGTGGCGGAATTTGGCCTCAACCTGCCCCTGGTGTCCCTCCTGGCCCAAAAGGACGGGGATCAGGACGCGGCCTTGACCCAGGTATCCCTGCTGAAAGGGGGCCTGCTGGTCCTGACGCTCCTGGGGGTATTGGGCTTCATGGAGTGGCAGGACTACTCCCTGTCCCTCAAGCGCGTCATGTTTATGCTCAGCGCCGGGGCGGGGCTGGAGGCCCTGTCCAACTCTTTCTTTGTGGCCTTGCAGGTCCGGGGCCGCCAGGACCTCCAGGGCAAAATCAAAGTCCTGGCGGCCGGCCTGGGCTTTGGCTATGGCCTCATCGCCCTGGCCCTGGGAGCCAGCCCTTTGGCGGTGGCCGCGTTCAAGCTCATCGAGAGCCTGGTCAATCTGGGAGGCAGCTTTATTCTGGTGCGCTCCCGGGGCCGCTTCCGTTTCAAGTGGCCCTCTCTGGGGCGGCTGGGTTCCACCCTGCAACTGGGCCTGGTGTTTGCCCTCATCGAAGTCTCGGCCATCATCTACAACAAGGCCAACCTCTTTTTCCTCCAAAAGTACGCCGGGGCCCACGGCGTGGCCCAATACAGCGTTACCTGGCAGACCGTGGACGGCATCTCCGCCCTGGTCTCCAACGTGCTCCTGCAGAGCATCCTGTTCCCGATCTTCGTCAAGCTCTGGGAGGTGGACCGCGCCAAAGTCTCCCAACTGGCCCAGAACACCGCCCGCTGGCTGCTGGCCGCCGCCCTGGCGGTCATGTTCCTGCTGTTCATCGAGAGCGACCGCATCATCACCCTGATTTACGGCCCCAATTACCCGGAAGCCATCTGGCTGCAAAAGCTCCTGGTGGTGACCGTGGTCTTTGCCTTTATGCACAACCTGGCGGCGTTTCTCATGATCAGCATGGGGCTCCAGCGGATGCTCCTGATCTTTTACCTGGGCGGGCTAGCCTTCAACCTGGTCTGGTGCACCCTGGTAATTCCCCGGGCGCCCCTCATGGGGGCGGCCCTGGCCATGGTGCTCACCAAGAGCGGGGTGGCTCTCCTGACCGTGTCTTACTGCCAGCGGCGTCTGGGGCTCATGCGCCGGCGGCCCCTGCTGCAGTTGGGCCTTACCGTCCTTTTAGGCGCCTTGCTGTACCTGATGGGGCACGGCCGCCTGCCACGGGAAGCGACGGAAGCCCTGGCCCTGGCCCCCACCCTGCTCCTGGCGGTGCGGTGGTGGCTCCGGAGGGGAGAACCTCCCCGCGAATAATGGCTCAAGGGGCATAATCCGGCGCCGGCTTGACTCCCGGGGGGCCGGTATTTTCCTTGACAGGCCTGAAGGCCATCTGATAAGTGATTTTCAGCTTACGGGGTTTGGCTGGGTCAAGGCCCCCGGCCTTTATTTTATGGTGGGACGCCCCGGGTGGGTCGCATGGCCCCAGGAGGAATTGCTTGACGGCCCTGATGTTGGCCTCCATGGCCCTTTTGATCCTGGCCCTGCTGGTTCTGCTGGTTCACAGCCGCCGGCATGTGCGCCGGAGTTTTCCGGGGCGTGAGCCCGAAGGTTCAGCCCCGGCGGCTGCATCATGGCCCGCCTGTCCCAGGGTCGCCCTCATTGTGCCCCTCACCGGGAACTCGCCGGAAATGGAGGCGGCGCTGACCTCGCTGCTCAATCAGCCATACCCCAACTATGAAACCGTCCTGGTCACCCGGGACCTGGAGGACCCCGCCACCCCCCTGGTCCGGGCTTTGCTGTCCCGTCACCCCCATAGCCGCCACATCGTCAGCGGCCCGGCGGCCGGCTGCTCCCAGAAGAACCGCAACATCCTGGCCGGGGTCGGGGCCCTGGACGACTCCGTGGAAATCTTGGTGTTTTGCGACAGCACTCACCAGGCCCGGCCAAACTTTCTCCGGGATCTCATTCACCCCCTGGTCACCGGGGACGCGGTCCTGACCTCAGGTTTCCACCGCATCATTCCCGGCGATGCCCGGGTGCCCACCCTGGGAATACTCCAGACGGTATTGACTCTGCACCTGCTGCACGGTTTTGCCGCCATTGCCCTGCCCTGGGGCGGGGCTACCGCGCTGCTCCGGTCCGTCTTCCACGATTATGGGATCGCCGGCGTCCTGGGGACCAAGGTGTTGGACGACTTTCCCCTGGGGCTGCGCCTGCTGCGGTTCGGCATCCGGACGGCGCCGGTGGCCACCGCCATCCTGGACACCCATCTCGCCGGCCAGACCCTGCCCGGCTGGAACACCTGGCTGACCAGGCAACTGTTATATCTGAAATACTGCCTGCCCGGCGTCTGGCTGGCCGCGGCGCTGGCGGTGTGGGTGCTGGCCGGGCCCATTATCCTGGCGGTGCTGGCCGGTCTGGGGGGCCTGACGGGACTGGTGGACCCGCCCGTGGCCCTGATCAGTCTGGGGTTTTTGCTGACGTTGACCGCCATCGGGGCCTGGTGCCGCACCCTGGTCCCCCGCCCGACGCCCTTGGGACCCTGGCTTCTGGCCTTTTATGCCAACATTTTCATGGCCTGCTGGTGCTATATCAAAACCTGGCGCACCGACACCATCGCCTGGCACGGCATCTCCTACCGGGTCACCTGGGGCGGCAGGGTGCGGGAAATCATCCGCAGCCGGGAACCCGAACGGAACCCCTGATGAATCGAGCCCAGAGAAACATCACAAAACCCTTACCCCGGTTGACTCCGGGCTCCCCCCGGCTTACCAGGGCCTGACGCTATGGCCAGAATTCTCTATGGGGTCCACGGCATCGGACACGGGCACGCCGTGCGGGCCCTGACCATTGCCCGGCACTTTCCCGAGCACGAGTTTCTTTTTGTCAGCCACGATACCGGGGCCGCCATCCTGGGTCAGGAATTCCAGGTGGAGGAATGCCCCAATCCGCCGACGGTCGTTAAGGGCCACCGGGTGGACGTAGCCGCCACCCTGATCGCCGGCCTCAGGGTCAGGTGTCAATCCCGCCGCCATCTGCGCCAGGTTCTGGACCTCATGGACCGGTTTCAGCCCGACGTGACCATGACCGATTATGAGTATTTTTTGCCCCAGGCGTCTCGCCGGGCCGGAGTCCCCTGCCTGTCCATCGACCATCAACACGTCATCACCTGCTGCCGCCACCCGGTCCCCTGGACCCAGTATCCCAGTTATCTCTCCACCAGCTACGCCGTGTCCTCCCTGTTCAGCCGGGCCACGGATTTTCTGGTGATCTCCTTTTTCCAGTCCCCGGTAAAACCCGGGGTCCGGGCCAAAATTCTGCCGCCGCTCCTCCGGGAAAGCGTGATCGAGCGCCGGCCCAGCCTCGGCGGCCATGTGGTGGCCTACCAGGGCTATACCACCTTCAAGCGGTTTTTCCCTTTCCTGAGCGCCATCCCCTCCCCGGTGATGGTCTATGGCTTTAACGAGGAGCGCACCGAGGGCAACCTGCACTTCAAGAAAAACTCCGAGCCCGGCTTCCTGGACGACCTCTCGTCCTGCCGCTACGTGGTGTGCGGGGGCAGCCATACCCTAACCTCCGAGGCCCTGTTCTACGGCAAGCCGGTGATCTCCTTCCCCATCAAAAACGCCTTCGAACAGTTTTTAAACGCCTTCTACATCGAGCGCCTGGGATACGGCCGGTATTTCACCGGATTCCGCCCCCCCCCGAGATCATCCCTGCCTTCGAGGCGCGCCTGGACGACTGCCGCGCCCAGATCCAGACCGGCAATTTCTGCGGCAACCAGGAGGTCTTCGCCCTGGTGGATCAGTTTATCCGCGAGAAAAAGTTGGATTATTAAGCGGGTTTGCCGCAAGTGTAGGCGGGACGAGGCGTGCCGGTGGCGCGCCGCCGACTCTCGCGTTCCCCCTTTCTCGGCCTCATTGCTGGGATCGAGCCGTTTGGAGATAACCCTCTCCCTGGCCTTATCATGCGGTCATGACGATTATCGGGGGCTGAATCAACCAAAATTATTAACTTATTCTTTATCCCGCCTAAGCCGATAAGAATCATTATGGGGCCATGGCGGCACATTCCCGTGCTCCCCATGACCCGGCTATAGTTAGCTTGGGGCTTTCTAACCGACAATTCCGGTCAAAGCGAGGTGCCAAGACGGTCATGGAATATTCCGAATTTGAACAGACTCAGGAGGCGTTGCGAAAAATGGAACAGACATTAATCGTATTGATGGCTAATGTCCCGGCCATAGTCTTTAAGGGGTATCTCGATGGCGCCATTGATCTCTTTGACCAGAAAGTCGAGGCCTTGACCGGGTTTTCCAGGGAAGAGTTCGACTCCCGGCGCCTGAAATGGACCGACCTGATTCTGGAGGAAGATCGGCATGCCACCAAAATGGCCTTTGTGCAAGCCTTGAAGACCACCAAGGCCTATGTCCGGGAATATAGAATAAAAGGGAAAGAAGGAAACATAATCTGGATCCATGAGCGGAGTCATATTGTCGGCGATGCCGGCGGCCAGGCAGAGTATGTCAGCGGCTTGTTTTTCGACCGCACCGAGCAAAAGCGCCTCGAAGACCGGCTCCGGCAGACCGAAAGAGAATTTCACATCGTCATGGACAATATCCCCGCGGTCCTGTTCAAGGGAAGCATAGACGGGTCGATTGATACCTTTGACAAGAAGATCGAAATCATGACCGGTTATCCCAGGGAAGAGTTCGACTCCCGGCGCCTGAAATGGACCGACCTGATTGTTCCTGAAGACCTGGACCAGGCCAGGCAGGCCTTTATCCATGCCCTGAAGACCAATAAGTCTTATGTCCGGGAATACCGGATCAGGCCGAAAAAGGGCAATGAGATCTGGATCAATGAACGAAGCCATATTGTGTGCGGTCCAGACGGCCAAGTGCAGTATGTCAGCGGGTTATTCTTTGACATTACTGACCGCAAGGAACTGGAAGCCACCGTGGCTGAGCGCAACTCTCAACTGCGCGAAGCCAATAATCGGCTCATGAACTGGGCTAAAGAGCTGGAGCAACGGAATGATGAGATTAGCCTGCTCGGCCAACTGGGTGAACTCCTGCAAAGTTGTAATACGAGCGAAGAAGCCGCCATCGGTATCCGGCAATCGGTGCAAAACCTGTTTCCCGGCAACTCCGGGGCGGTATATCTATTCAATTCTTCCCGGAACTTGCTGGAGGCTACTACCCTTTGGGGCGAGGCCCCGCCATCGAAGACCGTGTTCGCCCCGGATGAATGCTGGGCCCTGAGGCGGGGGCGGCCGCATGGCGTAGCCGAGATCGGGGCCGGATTTCAGTGCCGGCATGTAGAGCCGGAGCAGAAGACATATCTGTGCATGCCGTTGGTGGCCCAAGGCGAGGCCATCGGCGTGTTCCATGTCTTGTTGGGATCAACAGACCCGGCGCAATCAGAAAGGCAGCAGAACTTAGCTCTCAGAGTCTCAGACCATCTGGGGCTGGCGCTGGCCAAGTTAAAATTGCAGGAGGCGCTGCAGCATCTCTCCGTGCGGGACCCCCTTACCGGCCTGTTCAATCGGCGCTATATGGAAGAATCCATGGACCGGGAACTTATCCGGGCCGGACGCCAGAGTAAGCACGTGGGGGTCATCATGGTGGACATTGACCATTTTAAGCGGTTTAATGATACGTTTGGCCACAATGGGGGGGATGCCTTATTGCGGCAATTGGGTAAATTCTTGCAGCAACATGTGCGGGGCAGCGATATTGCCTGTCGGTATGGGGGGGAGGAGTTTACCCTCATTCTGCCCGAGGCTTCGTTGGAAGTGACTCATCAACGCGCCGAACAGATTAGGGAAACCGTTAAAGACCTGCGGGTACGCCAGGGGCAGAAGGTTATGGATCCTATCAGCCTGTCATTGGGAGTAGCGGTATTTCCGGTTCATGGAACCAATCATAGATCCCTCTTGCAAGCCGCAGATGTTGCTCTTTACCGGGCTAAGGAGACCGGGCGCGACCGAGTCTGCCTGGCTGGAAAGGGTTGAACTCTAGTCACCCTTAAGTCTTCCTCCCGGTTTTCAGCCATTGATGTGAGGTTAAGGTCATAAGAGCTCCGTAGGGCGGGAAAGCGCAGCGCATCCCGCCTTTCGCATCATTAGACGCCGAACCCCGGCTTGTTAGGAGAAGGGGAAAGATCTTCGCGTTGGGAGGATAAGGTCCAAACCGGCGTCGCCCTCTACGGCGACGCCCGGGAACCTCAATCTTTTTGTTGTTCCTGCTTGCGGTCGCTGAGGGTGTCGGTGATGGAGTGCCACAGCTTCTTCAGCAAGCCTTCGTCGGACTCGGGGGAGCCTGCCGGCGGGGCGTGGGTCTCGGGCTCTTCCTGGGCCAACTCCTTCAGCAGGTGCTGCTGCCGGGCATTGAGGTCCCGGGGAATGATGACCCTGACCGTGACCAGCAGGTCCCCCCGGCGCTGGCCCTTGGGGTAGGGCACGCCTTCGCCCTTTAACCGGATCACCTCCCCGGGTTGGGTGCCCGGCGGGATTACCAGTTCGTGGCTGGCCTTCAGGGTGGGGATGGTGAAACGGGTCCCCAGGGCCGCCTGGACAAAGGAAATGGGCGCCTGCAGATGCAGGTCGTAGCCCTCGCGCTGGAAAAAATCGTGGGGCCGGACGTTCATGACGATGTATAAATCCCCCGGAGGCCCGCCGTGCACGCCGCCGTTGCCTTCGCCGGGCATGACCAAGTGGGTGCCGCTGTCCATGCCGGGGGGGATTTTCACCTTGAGCTTCTTCTTTTCCCGGAGCCGGCCTTCCCCGTTACAGCCGGAGCAGGCTTCGGCCACGAACTCCTTCATGCCCTGGCACCGGGGACAGGTGGTGGTGATCTGAAAGATGCCGTGGCTGCGGGACACCACCCCCCGGCCGCCGCACTGGGGGCAGGGGGTCCGCTTCGTCCCGGGCTTGGCGCCGCTGCCGTCGCAGGTGCGGCAGGTCACCACCCGGGGCACCTCCACGGTCACCTCGGTTCCCAGGGCCGCGTCCAGGAAATCCAAGGTCAGATCGTACCGGAGATCATTGCCCGCCTGGGGCCGGGGGCCGCCCCCGCCCCCGAAGCCGCCGCCGAAGCCGAAGACGTCCCCGAAGATGTCGCTGAAAGAGCGGAAAATGTCGGAGAAATCCGAAAACCCGGTGAACCCGGAGGAAGACAGGCCTTCGTGCCCGTAAGTGTCATAGAGGCGCCGCTTTTCCGGGTCATGGAGGACCTCGTAAGCCTCGGCGGCCTCTTTAAACTTCTCTTCCGCGGTTTTATTCCCGGGATTGCGGTCCGGATGGTATTTGAGGGCTATCTGGCGGTATTTCTTCTTGACCTCGTCCACACCGGCGTCCCGGGGCACTCCCAGGACCTGGTAATAATCCTTTTTCTGGTTTGCCATATCCTTTTATGTAAGCCGCACCTTTACCGATTTTACTTTGTCGCCTAAATGAACGTCTTTGTCCCGGCGATCATCGATGGTGATATGCGTGAGCACACGGTTGACCCCCTGGTCAAAGGGGAGTTCGTGCAGGACCTGGGCCACCTTCAGCAACCTGGCGGCGTGGCCGTGGATCAGGGTGCCCATGTCCGTGAGTTCATAGGGGATGCCCTCTTGCTGGAGATACCTGATGAGCGCGGCGACATAACCCCCCGCACTGGCATCTCCCAGTCCCAAGGGGACCACGCTGATTTCCATGATCGCCACGCTGACCTCCGGAGGCGCCGGCGTCTAGGCGGGCAGTAAGCGCCGCACCGCGGCTTTGAGGCCGTCGAGATTGGGGGATTTTACCACAAAATCATCGGCGCCCCAACTGGAAAGGTCCCGGGGCGCGCACCCGTAGGAATAAAGCACCACCCGGGTCTGGCGATTGATTCCCTTGATCATCCTGCCGGCCTCCAACCCGGACATATCCGGCAGGAGAACCTCCAGGATAACCATATCGGGCTGAAAGGAATCCACCAGGCGGACCACTTCCCCGCCTTGCCCGGTTACCTGCACTTCATGGCCCTCATCCTGCAATTCTTCCAGGCACAACTGCCGGATGTGGGGTTCGCCGTCGACAAACAAGATTCGAGGCATGGCACATGCACCCCCTTCGCCAGAACGGTGCTTCCCCCAAACATCCCCACTGCTATTATAATCATGTCCGGGAACAAAGTCCAATGGCAAGCCGGTTTATTCCGGAAAAATTTATCAGTTTTTCGCCCCGGGTCTTTAAACATCCTGAGGTCAAGATCATCGGTCCGCGTCGGCGGCCGGGGCTATCGGTCCTCATCCGACTGGCTCCCCGGGGACCCCGATTTTTTCCCCTGGTTGGTAAGAGCCTGCCAGCGGGCCGCCAACTCCGGCTCCTCCCCTTCCGTCCCCGGTTCATAGAAGCCCGCCCCCCGCAAATCCGCCGGCAGATACGCCTGGTCCACCCAGTGGCCGGGAAAATCGTGGGGGTAGAGATACCCCTGACCGTGCCCCAGGCCCTTTTGGTCCCGGTGGGCGTCTTGTAAGGGCGCGGGCACCTGGGTGGCGCCTTGGTCTTCCAGGGCTGCCTGCGCCCGGAAATAGGCCTGGGTGGAGTTGCTCTTGGGGGCCAAGGCGAGATACATGGTGGCCTGGGCCAGGTGGTACTGCCCTTCCGGCAGGCCCACCCAGGTGAGGGCCTGGGACGCCGCCGCAGTCTGCTCCAGGGCTCGGGGGTCCGCCAGGCCGATATCTTCTGCCGCCAGAATGAGCAGCCGGCGCATGATGAGGCGGGGGTCTTCCCCGGCCGCCAGCATCCGGGCCAGCCAGTAGAGGGCGGCGTCCACGTCGGAGCCCCTGACGCTCTTGATGAACGCGCTCAAAGTGTCGTAGTGGGCCTCCCCCGCCCGGTCGTACATGAGGTCCCGCCGGGGCATGCACTCCCTGGCCGCGGCCAGGTCCACCCGGATGACGCCCCCCTCGCCGGGATCGGTGCTCATCACCGCCAGCTCCAGGGCGTTCAACGCCCGGCGGGCGTCCCCCCCGGCCATCTGCGCCAGGTATTCCAGGGCCTCCCGGGAGACTTCGGCCTTGACGCCCCCCAAACCCCGTTCCGGATCGCTCAAGGCCCGGGCCAGGATGGCGAAGAGATCCTCCGGCGTGAGAGGCTCGAAGATGAAAATCTTGGCCCGGGACAGCAGCGGCCCGATGATCTCGAAGTAGGGGTTTTCGGTGGTGGCCCCCACCAGGGTGATCAGCCCATCCTCCACGTGGGGCAGGAGGGCGTCCTGCTGGGCCTTGTTGAACCGGTGGATTTCGTCGATCAGGACCACGGTGCTGGCCCCCTGGTGCTGGTGGCGCCGGGCCTCCTCCACCACCCTTCTCAAGTCGGCCACCCCGGACATCACCGCGCTCAAGCTGACAAAGTGGCCGTCCAGGGCCGAGGCCATGACCCGGGCCAGGGTGGTTTTGCCGCTCCCCGGGGGACCCCAGAAGATCATGGAGGCAAAGAGCCGGCCGGCCTTGAGGGACCGCCACAACAGACGGCCGGGGCCCACCAGGTGCGCCTGGCCCACAAACTCATTAAGGGTCCGGGGCCGTATCCGGGCCGCCAGAGGCGGCGGCGGGGCAAAGAGACTCATAGCAGGGGCCGGGAGGCCGGGACCCGGGACCAGAGGTGAGGGCTTGGTGAAATCATGACAGTGATCCTGCTCGCGCCAATCTCAATCTATTATAACACCACGTTCGCCGTGAAATGTAACAAATTGTAGGGGCCGACCCAGGTGCTGGGCCGGCCTTTCTGGGAGGTTTTCCCGGCCCCCGAAGCAGTTGACGCAGCCAAAGAGACGTTCTATCATCTCACTACTGGGGATTTTCCCCAGGCCTATGAGAGTGATTGGCTGGCCAAAAACGACGCCCGCCGCGGACGAGACCCGGGGGGTCCTGGTCCGGGACAACCGGGGTCAGGTATCAGCCGCAGAACCGGCCGGGGGAGATCATCCGGACACTTTAACAGGATCGCGATGACCGCATTTATGCCCTTCAGCTTTGTGCATTGCGCCGACCTGCACCTGGACAGCCCCTTCGAGGGAATCCACGCGGCCGCGCCTGCCATTGCCGCAGTGCTCCGGGAAGCGACGTTTACGGCCTTCGACCGGATCATCGACCTGGCCATCATTGAGGCGGTGGATTTCATCATCGTGGCCGGGGACGTGCACGACGGGGAGAACCGCAGCCTGCGCGCCCAACTGCGGTTCCGGGACGCGCTCCGGAAGGCGGGAGAGGCCGGCATCCGGTGTTTTGTGGCCCACGGCAACCATGACCCCCTCTCCGGCTGGGAAGCCCACCTATTGATGCCGGCGCAGGCGGAGCGCTTCGGGGGCCAAGACGTGGAAGGCTTTACGGTTCAGCGGCACGGCGCCACCCTGGCCCACATTTACGGCATCAGTTACCCGGTCAAGGAAGTGAACGTCAACCTCGCACCCGGCTTCCGGCGGGACCCGGAGGCGCCTTTTGCCATCGGGGTGCTCCACTGCAACGTCGGCGGCGACCCCAACTATGACAACTACGCCCCCTGCGTGGTGGAGGACCTGGCGGCCGCCGGCATGGACTACTGGGCCCTGGGACACATTCACGCCCGGAAGATCGTGCGGGACCAGGAGCCGTGCATCGTTTACCCCGGCAACCCCCAGGGGCGCAGCCGGCGGGAGATGGGCCCCCGGGGCTGCTACCTGGTGCGGGTGGATAGCGCCCGCCGCATCACCCCCACGTTTGTGCCCACCGACGTGGTGCGCTGGTTTATCGAGGACCTGGACATCGGCGGACTTTCGACCTGGGATGACCTGCTGGACGAATTGTCCCGGGTGCGGGATGAGGTGCGGGCCGGGGCCGAGGGCCGGGCCGCCATCCTGCGCCTCAACCTGACCGGCAGAGGGGAGTTGCACCGGGAGCTGGCCCGAAGGATCGACCTGGAGCGGGATCTGGCGGAGCCTTTGCGGGAGGGGGAGCCGGAGCGCCCTGACTTCGTCTGGGTGGAATCGGTGCAAAACCGGACCCGGCCGCCCCTGGACCTCAGCCAGCGGCGCCTGGTTCAGGATTTCGTCGGCGATTTTCTCAACGCCGCCCAGAACCTGCGCGCCCAGGAAAACCCCGGGGCCTTACTGCGAGAGGTGCTGAGCCGGCGGCCGGAACACCGGGTGATCGCCGCCACACTTATGCAACTGGCCGACGCTGAACTCCTCGCGATCCTCAATGACGCTGAGATCTTGGGGGTGGACCAGTTGCTGCCCGAGGAAGAGTGACTGATGTACCTAAGCGGCTTTCACATCGACGGTTTTGGGATTTACCACGATCAGGGAGTACAAGACCTGCCTCCCGGCCTGGTGCTGTTCGTGGGGGACAATGAATCCGGCAAAACCACCTTGATGGAATTTCTGCGGACCCTGCTCTTCGGCTTTCCCCGGCGAGCCCCCACGCGCAATGATTACGACCCGTGGCGCGGCGGCAACCACGGCGGCCGCCTCCAGGTGGTCATGCACGACGGCCGGCCCTATACCATCGAGCGGTCCGGCCGCCACCCGGCCACCATAACCCAGGCCGGCGGAACCCGGATGCAGATAGAGCCGGCCTTGCACCTGCTGGGGGGCCTGGACCGGGATACCTTCAAGCACGTGTTTGCCGTGGGGCTTAATGAATTACAGGGGCTGGGGGTGCTGTCCCAGGAAGGGGTGCGCGGCCGCCTGTTGGCGGCCGGGACCGGGTTGGGGAGCGCCTCGGTGCCCGAGGTCATGAAGGGCCTGGACAAAGAACTGGCCAACCTTCTGGCCCAACGGGGCGAGAGACGGATCAACCTGCTGCTCAAAAAGCTGAAGGAAATCGAGGCCAGGATCAGGGAGATCCAGGGCCAGGCCGCGGCCTATGCCGAGGGCCAACGCCAACGGGAACAGTTGGAGGCGCGGGTGGAGGCCAACCGTCAGGAGGCCGAGCGCCGCCGCCGGGAACTGGGGCGGGTGGAGCGGCTGGAGCAGGCCCGGGTTCCCTGGGCGAACCGGAACCGGGCCCGGGAACAGGCCGTTATCGTGGAGTATGCCCGGAATTTTCCGGTGAACGGTCTCGAACGCCTGGAGGGTCTCCATAAAGAGATGAACGCGCATCGCCAGACCCGGCAGCAGCGGGAGGGGGAGATCAATCGCCTTAAGGAGCAACTGGGCCGGCTCACCCCGGATGAGGCGGTCCTGGCCGGCCAAGACGCCATCGAGGCCCTGGCCGGCGAGCGGGCGCACCTGGCCGCGGCCCTGAACGATTATCCCGCGGCTAAGAGCGACCTGGACCAGGCGCAGACGGAATTTGCGCGCAAACTGCGGGAGCTGGGGCCGGCCTGGGATGTCCCCCGGCTGGCTGAGGTGGATACCTCGGTGCAGGTGCGCCAGCGGGTGGCCGAGTTCGCCCGGCAGATGCAGGCGGCGGAGCGGCGGTTTGAGACGGCCCGGGCTCAGGAGTTGGCCCTGGCCGAGGCCGCCACCGAGGCTCAAAACCAGGCTGAAGCAGCCGCCCAACATTTGCAAGACCTGCCGGCCCCGTCCCTTAACGACAATCAGGAACTGGCGCGGCGGCAGGAGGCGGTGCGGCGGATGCGAACCTGGCTGCACCAGCGGGAGGTCCTGGCGGAGAGGCTCCGGAGCCGGATGAGCGCCCTGGACGAGGCCGGGGCCAGGGCCGCGGCGCTTCAGGGGCAACTGACGAAATCCGCGGCCACCCTGCCCGGGTGGCTGGGCCTCCCCTGGGTGGTGTTGGGGCTGGGTCTGGGCGGTTTTTTCCTGTGGCGCCGGGATTACCTGACTGGCGGCCTGGTTGCCGGCGTCGGCCTGGCGCTGGCGGGTTTTTTTGTCTGGGTGTCCCGCCGGCAAGCCGCAGGGGAAGGGCAGCGCCGCGCCGCTATCGAGCAAGAATTGGAGCAGGTGGAGGGGAACCGGGCCGGTCTCGCGGCGGCCATCACCGAGCTCACCGGGCAGAGCGCCGCGGCGGAGGCCGAAATTTCCCGGGCGGTTCAGGTCATGGACCGGGAGCCGCCGGCCGACGTCACGGTCCTGGAGGAGATCGCCGGGGAATTGGAGCAGGCCGCCGCGCAGCTTAGGGACTGGCAGGCCCGGGAACAGGACCAACGCCAGGCCGAGGACCATCTGGCCCAGGCCAAGGCGCGTCTTGCCAAGGCCCGTGCGGAAACTGAGCCGGCCAACGAGGACTTTAAGCGCCTTCAGGCTGAATGGGCCGGGTGGCTCACCGACCGGGGCTTTTCTGATGCGGTGCGGCCGGAAGGCTTCGAGACGGTGCTCAAGGCGGTGGAAAATGCCCGGGACGCAGCCCGGGTCCTGGACGGCCAAAGCCGTCGCGTGCAGCAGATGTCCGGCTATATAGCCGCGGCCCGGGGGAGAATCGGCCAGGGGCTCACGGACTGCGGCCGCCCCCCCCTGGCGGCGGAGCCCGGGGTGGGGGATCTGGACGCCCTCCGCCTGGCCTTAACCGCGGCCCTAAAGACCAGCCAGCAACAGCGGGAGCTCACCGACAAACTGGCGGCCGCCACCCAGGCCCTGGACATCCTGAAGAGTCGGGGGCAGGAGCTGGAGCGGGAAGGGGACGACCTGCTCCGCCAGGCCGGGGCAGCCGAGGCCGAGGACTTCCGGCGGCGGGGAGAGGCCCACCAGAAGTGGCGGGAGTTGGTCAAGCAGATGGAGACCGAAGAGACCGCCCTCTACCGCATGGCCGGCGCCCAGGAGGCCCTGGCGGCCCTGGAAGAGGAACTGAGCCGCACCGATCCCCTGGACCTACAGGGGGAGAAGGAACGCCTCCAGGCTCGCGTCAGGGAGCTTTCGAGCCTCATCTCTCAAGATGATCAGGAAATCGGGGATCTCAAGGGTAAGTTGAAATCTATGGAACAGGACGAGCAGCTGAGCGATCTGCTTTTCCAGCAGCGCACCGTTAAGGAGCAGTTGGCCGGCGCTACCCGGCGCTGGGCCAGCCTGGCGGTGTGCCGCCATCTCCTGGAGGAAGCCCGGGGCGTGTACGAACGGGAGCGGCAGCCCCAGGTGATTCGGGAGGCGGACCGCTTTCTGCACACCATGACCCACGGCCGCTATCGTCTCCTGGCCGCGGTGGGTGAGGACGGGGTCCACCTGGAGTCTAATAGGTCGCTGGCCCGGAAAGAAGAAGTTGTCTGGAGCGCCGGGTTGGCGGACCAGGTCTACCTGGCCATCCGCCTGGGGCTGGCCCGGGAGTTCGGCCGCCACTCCGAACCCTTGCCCGTCATCCTGGACGACGTGCTGGTGAAGTTCGACCCGGCCCGCCGCAAGAACACTGCCCGGGTCATCCTGGATTTCGCCCGGGAGCAGCAGGTGCTCCTGTTTTCCTGTCACCCGGAATTCGTGGACATCGTAGCCGCGGTCCGCCGGGACCCCCGCCATCAGGAGACCGCGGTGGCCTGCTTTGCCATCGCCGACGGGGTGATTAATCGCGTCAGCGCCGGGCCGACCGGCGTCCTCCCCCGGCAATGACGGCTCGGCAAAACCTATCCGGCAAGTTTTCCCTGAAAAATAGCCCCGGAAAGTTCAAAAGACCATGGCGCGGGAGCGGCTGAATCCTTAAAATTATACCGTTGCCAAAAGTTTTTTTCCGTTATGGGAAGCCTTATAATCCCCCCTGCCCCCCTTTAAGAAAGGGGGGGGAACCACAAGGAATTGCTGGTAAAGTCCCCCTTTGAAAAAGGGGGATTTAGGGGGATTTCAAAACCTCCAGGCGGAAGGAATTTATGGCAAACGCTATAACCAGGCATACCTGGGCAACGGTTAGACTATGACCGATAAGGACACCCCCAAAAAAATTGCGGCTTTGGGCTGTTTGTGCGGCATTACCTCGCAGTACTGGGACAATTTTGGCCGCCGCCACCGCGCCTCCCAGGCCACCTACCGGGACCTGCTCAGCGCCATGGGCGTGCCCTGGGAAGACCCGGAGACCCTGGACCGGGAGATCGCCCGGCGGCGTTTAGGTCCCTGGGGCGCAGTGCTGGAGCCGGTGCAGCTCCTCAAACCCGCGCCGGCTCCGGCCAGGGCGACGGTGCGGATCTGGTCCCCCGCGCCTGCGCCCCCGGCCGCGGTGGACGTCTTCGGGGAGATGGTCAGCGAAACAGGCGCGCGTTGCCGATGGGAGACCAGGTTGGCCCCGGCCGGGCGGTTGAGGAGCCAGGCGGTCCCGGGAGGATTCCGGGTCGCGGCGCCGCTGCCCCTGCCCGCCGACCTGGAGTTGGGGTATTACGATCTGACCGTGAAAGTGCGGAGCGGCGGCCGGGAGGAAACCGGCCGGACCCGGTTGATCGCGGCGCCGCCCCAGGCGTATGCACCGGCCTGGCT
The DNA here is from genome assembly GCA_016875015.1 of Deltaproteobacteria bacterium. Taxonomy (GTDB): domain Bacteria; phylum Desulfobacterota; class Desulfobaccia; order Desulfobaccales; family 0-14-0-80-60-11; genus 0-14-0-80-60-11. The sequence goes on from VGSJ01000032.1 coordinate 18,432, forward strand.
GGAGGAGGGCCGCCGGGCCTGGGGTTTCAACCTGCCGCTTTATGCCTTGAGGAGCCGGGGCAACTGGGGCGTGGGGGATTTTGCCGACCTGATGGCGGTCATCCGCTGGGCCGGACCCCTGGGGGCGGCGTTTGTGGGGGTCAATCCCCTCCATGCCCTCGAAGGGCGAGCCACAGCCGACCCCAGTCCCTATTCCCCCACCAGCCGGATTTTCCTCAATGTTCTGTACCTGAGCCTGGAAATGGCGCCGGAGCTGCCGGCCTGCCGGCCGGCCCAGGATCTCCTGGCCAGCCCGGAATTTCAGGCCGCTAAAGCCTGCCTGGCCGCGGCCGCCCTGGTGCCGTACGGGGAAGTCCTTCGTTTAAAGCGCCGGGTCCTAAAACTCCTGTACCAGACGTTCTGCGAGGCGCACGGCGCCCCGGAGCATACCCCCCGCTCGGCCCGTGGGCAGGAGTTCGCCAGGTTTGTGGCGGTCGGGGGCGAGTCCCTGGCCAGGTTCGGCCAGTTCTCCGCCCTGACGGACCATTTCCAGCAAGGTGATTGGCGGCGCTGGCCCGAACCTTATCAGCGCCCCGAGAGTTCTGCCGTGGCCGAGTTCGCCCGGGAGCGCGACCAAGAGGTCCGGTTTTTCCAGTATGGGCAATGGCTGGCCGCCACCCAACTGGGCCAGGTGCGCCAGGAGGCCCATAATCAGGGCCTGCCGTTCACCCTTTACGAAGACCTGGCCCTGGGCGCGAGCCCCGGGGGCTTCGACACCTGGGCCCACCAGGAACTCTTTGCCCGGGGCCCGGCTATCGGCTGCCCTCCCGACGCCTTTAATCCCCAGGGGCAGAACTGGGGGCTGCCGCCCCTGATCCCGGAACGCCTCAGGGCCTCGGGCTACCAGTTGTTCATCGACACCCTCCGGGCCAACCTCCCGCCCGGCGGCATGCTGCGGATGGACCACGTCATGGGGCTGTTTCGCCTGCTATGGATCCCCCAAGGGGCGGAGGCAAGCCGGGGGGCCTATGTCACCTACCCGGCCCGGGAACTCCTGGCCATCCTGGCCCTGGAGAGCGTGCGCGCCCGAGCCCTGATCATCGGGGAGGACCTGGGCACCGTGCCGCCCCGCATCCGGCGGGAACTGGGCAAGTCCGGAGTTTTTTCCTACCGGGTCTTTTACTTTGAACGGGACGCTCATCGCCACTTCCTGCCCCCGGAGGCGTACCCGGCCCGGGCCATGGCCACGGTGACCACTCACGACCTGCCCACCCTGACGGGATTCTGGCAGGGGCATGACCTGGCCCTCAAACGGACGCTGCACCTGTACCCCGAAGCCCGCCTGGCGGAGGCTGACGCCGCCGCCCGGGAGCAGGATCGCCGCGTCCTGCTGGAAGACCTGAGGCACCGGGGGGTGCTGGGCGATGGCGCGGCTTACGACCCTGAGGCCGGCGATTCCTGTCCGCTGGAGCTGCGGGAGGCGATCTTGGACTATCTGGCCCAGAGTAAGGCCGTCCTCATGGAGGTCCGCCTGGAGGAAATCTTCGGGGCGCCGGAGCAGCAAAATCTGCCGGGCACCTGGCAAGAGCACCCCAACTGGCGGGTCAAGTTCCCCTTGACCCTGGAGCAGATGGAGCAGGCCCCGGAGCTTGCCCGGCTGGCGGCCCGCCTGAATAAGGCCCGAGGGCCGTTGAAAGATAGTGGTCAGTAGTCAGTAGTCAGTATTAAATACAGGGTTATTAATTTATGAAGTATGCAGGGAAGCCCCTCTTTTGTCATTCTGAGCCGCCGCCGGCGGTGAAGAATCCCGTACTTACCGCTGATCAAGAGACCCTTCGCCTCCGGCTCAGGGTGACAGATGGGGAAGTCTTATACCGGAAAAAACCATAATCATGTCCAATGATCGATGACGGTTTAGGCATAAGAACGACCGACAACCGATCACTGACAACTGACAACTGTATTTAACGAGGTGATTAATGTCTGAACCGGCTTTGATCTACAACCTCTTTCCCCCCCTGGCCGGGACCATCCCCCGGTGGGAGGAGCACCTGGACCGCATCGCGGCCATGGGCTTCACCTGGGTCTTTTTGAACCCCATCCACACTCCCGGCCTGTCCGGCAGCCTCTATGCGGTCAAGGATTACTACGGCCTCAATCCCCTCTTTGACCCCGAGTCCGGCCAGGACCCGGAGGCGGCCCTGGTACACTTTCTGAAAGAGGCCGGGCGCCGGGGCCTCAAGGTGATGCTGGACCTGGTGATCAACCACACGGCCATCGACTCGCCCCTGGTCAACCAGCATCCCGAGTGGTACGCCCGGGACGAGGCGGGCCGGATCAAGCACCCCGGGGCCATCGACCCCGCGGATGCCACCAAGGTGACGGTGTGGGGCGACCTGGCGGAGCTTTCGTACTGGCCGTCTCCCGACCCCGAGGGGCTGTTGCGCTACTTCGACGGCGTGGTGGCCAAGTACCTGCGCCTGGGCTTCATGGGGTTTAGAGCCGATGCGGCCTACAAGATCCCGGGCGATTTTTGGGCTCGCCTCATCGCCGAGGCCAAGAGCCTGGAACCCCGGGCCCAGTTTTTCGCCGAGACCCTGGGATGCCGCCTTTCGGAGTGCGCTCAGTTGTCCTCCGCCGGGTTCGACTTCCTCTACAATAGCTCCAAGTGGTGGGATTTCCAGGAAGACTGGTGCCTGGAACAGTACAACGACTTTCGCCATATCGCCCCTTCCATCAGCTTCCCGGAAAGCCACGACACCGAGCGGCTGGCCGCAGTTAGCCGCGGCGCCCCGGAAGTGGCCCGGCAGCGCTACCTTTTCGCGGCCTACTTTTCCACCGGGGTGATGATCCCCATGGGCTATGAGTACGGGTTTAAGCAGCGCCTCAACGTGGTTGAGACTCGGCCCCAGGACTGGGAGGCGCCCTCCTACGACCTGACCCCCTTCATCAAGGGGGTGAATCGCATGAAGAAGAAATGCCCGGTGCTCCTGGAAGAAGGGCCCCAGACCCGGGTCAGTCCCAAGGGGGAGCCGGTGGCGCTGCTGCTTAAGTCCCGGGAGAGCCGCCAGGGCCGGGTCCTGGCGGTGATCAATACCACCCCGGAACCCCAGGAGGTCGCCATCCCCAACCTGGCGGAGCTGTTGGGGGAACCCCGGCGGGCCTGGAAAGACCTGACGCCGGATACTATCCCCTTGAAACTCACGGGCTCCTTGGAGTTCACTTTGCCGCCGGCCAGAATGCGGCTTTTTTATAATCCCGACGGGGCGCCATTGCCACTGAGTGAGACCTCGGCAGGACCACGCTAAAACTATAATTTGGCTAACTTGGCGCCAACCAAAGAATCTTCATTTAAAGGCACAGGCCTCCGGCCTGTGGTGAAAGTTATGGTTTTCAGAGGATGAGCCCACCGGCTGGAAGCCGGTGCCACTATACCGCTCTCCCAAGATCACTCCTCAAGGACCCCCTATGACCCAGGCCCTGGCAGGATTTAACGAGCACGGCATCGTGTTGGCCACGGACAGCCTGGCCACCCGGTTCGATGCCGCCGGGCAGCCGGAGATCTTTAACGTCAACAAACTCTTTGCCCTGAACCGGCGCTCCGCCATCCTGAGCGGCGGCGCCGGGGTAAGCGTTTCTCTGTCGTTTGCCCTGCGCCGGCAGATCGCCCGCCATGCCGGCCCCCTGGAACTGGAGGAAATGGCGGAGTTTGCGCTGCCCTTCCTCTCCCAGGGTTACGGGCGCCACCTGGAAACCCATGGCCCGGAGGCCGAAGGTTTTCGCCGCATCTACTTTATCCTGGCCGGCTACGTTCCCGACAGCCCCCCACCCCACTTTAAAATGGTCCTCCTGGGAAGCGAGGAAAACGAGCTTCCCCTGCGGCGGATTCAGATCGGCAACGTGGTGGTCATGCCCCGGAACCTGGGGATGGAGATGCGCCTGTTCAAGGCCCTCAACCAGGGCGCGGACCTGGAAGAAGTCCTGCACCTGAGCAAAGACTTTTTGAAAAACATGGCTGCGGTCAAAGCAGAGGTGGGGCCGCCCTTCCACTATGCCACCATCACTTCCCGGGGTTATCAGCCGATAATTTTGTGATGCCGGTCTATGCTTTTTGCCGATTTTGAGTAATAATCTAACAACTTCGCGCCACAGGGATAGATTACCTGACGGCCCTGGCAGATTGCAGACTCATACGGCGCCGACGTGGCGAGATCCAATCGCGCTAACCTTGTCGCCATCGAACTTTCAACCATCGGAGCCTTAACGATTTCTCCAAGGAGTATCCTATGAATAAAGCCATGCTCATCGTCATGGACGGTCTCGGAGACCGGCCCGTCAGGGAACTGGGGGGCCTCACCCCCCTGGAGGCGGCGCACACCCCCAACCTGGACGCCCTGGCGGCCCGGGGCATCACCGGCCTGATGAACGCTCTGGGCGTGGGGCTGCGCCCCGGCAGCGACACCAGCCACCTGGCCATCCTGGGCTACGACATCGAGCGCTATTACACCGGCCGGGGCACCATTGAGGTCGCGGGGCTGGGCATGGACCTGGAGGCGGGGGACGTGGCCCTGCGCGGCAACCTGGGCACGGTGGACGACAACCTCACCGTGGTGGACCGGCGGGCCGGGCGCATCACCGACACCGGCCCCTTTGTGAAGGACCTGGACGGCCTCACCTTTGAGGGCGTCACTATGAAGGTCCGCCCCGGCACCGGCCACCGGGCCGGCGTTATCCTCCGGGGACCGGGGCTGAGCTCCCGGATCAGCGACAACGATCCCCACGAGGTGGGGGTCAAGGTCCATGAAGTCCACCCCTTGGACGACTCCCGGGAAGCCGCTTTCACCGCCGACGTATTGAATCACTTCCTGGCGGAAGCCCGCCGGATCCTCAGCCAAAATCCCCTCAACCAGGAACGGGTGGCGGCTGGGAAGCCCCCCGCCAATTATTTGTTAGGGCGTGGAGCCGGCTATTATAAGAAGATTGAGCCGTTCCCGGCGCGCTACGGCCTCAAGGCCTGCACCATCGCCGGCGGCGGCCTCTACAAGGGCGTCGGCCTCTTCACCGGCATGGATGTGATTGAGGTCCCCGGCGCCACCGGGCTTCCCAACACCGACATCGAGGCCAAGTTCCGGGCGGGGCTCACCGCCCTGGCCGGGCCTTACGACTTCGCCTTCGTCCACGTCAAGGCCGCCGACACCTTCGGGGAGGACGGCGACTACCTGGGCAAGACGAACTTCATCAACAAGATCGACCTGGCCTTTCGGCTCCTCCGGGACACCCCCCATCTTTTGGTGGTGACCGCGGACCACTCCACCCCCTGTATTCTTAAGAAACACTCCGGCGATCCGGTGCCCATCATGATGGTGGGGGACGGCATGGTCCGCCCCGACGACGTCACTGCCTTCGGCGAGCGACCCTGCGGCCGGGGCGCCCTGGGCCGCCTCACCGGCCTCATGGTCATGCCGGAGATCGTTAATTTGGTGGGGTTGTCGAAGTTGATCGGGGATTGATCGAGGTGGGGGGAGGGCCAGGGACCCTTACAAAAGAACAAAAGAACCAAAGAATCCCTGCCCTCTTCCCACACCCCCCACCTAAGGCCGCATAAGGGGTCCCAAAACATGCCCGTTTATCTCATCATCGACATTGCCATCATCGACCCAGACGTATATGGGGAATTTGTGGCGGGAGTCCCGGCGGTGCTGGAGAAATACGGCGGGCGCTAACTGGTGCGGGGCGGCGAGGTGGTGGCCCTGGCCGGCGACTGGCGGCCCGAACGGATCGTCGTGTTGGAATTCGAATCCAGCGATCAGGCGCAGGGATATCTTATACCAATGAGCAATCAAAAGGCTATTTTTGTCATTCTGAGCGCCGCGAAGAATCTCTCCTTTAAAGCCGCCGAGATTCTTCACTCCGCGGCGCTCCGTTCAGAATGACATGAATTTTCATAGTTTTTTGACTGCAACTTCGTATCAGATCATCGCGCCCTGCCATCGCCAGGTTGGCAGATAAAAATTTTCATTAAACATACAATAATTTCTTGACAAGGAATATTATTTTTGCTAAAGGAAAACTATCAGAAAAGCCAAACTCGCCGTGAGGCGGGGACGGAAAGCCACGGGTCTTTATGAGATAGCCGGGTTGCCTGGGAAAGGGCAAACCGGTTTTTTGCTGAGAGGGACAGGAAACAATGGTTAGAGAAGCATCGACAAAACCGTAAATTGCTGGAGGATGATTTTATGTTGAAGAAATTTATCAAAGTCTGGTTGATCGCGGTTATCCTCGCCTGCCTGGTGCCTGCCGGCGCGATGGCGGGTACTCAGATCTATTTCAATGATTTTGACGCGGCTCCTACCGTGGCCCCGGGGGTCAGCGCCGCCTTAGCGGGCGTCACCACGACCACAGGAGTCCAGGGTTACGCGGGGCTGGGTCCCTCCGGCAACCAGTTCGGCGGAAACTTTTTAAGAAACACTTCTACCGGCAATCCAGCCTCATCCACCACCCTGACTCTCACCGGACTGCCGGCCCACACCAGCGTCAATGTCAATTTTTTGCTGGGTATCATTGATTCGTGGGATGGGTATGGTAGTGGGTTTGGGCCTGATGCTTTTAACGTCACGGTTGACGGGGTTTCCGTGTTTTCCCAGGTTTTCGCCACTGCCGGCGGCTCTATGACTTACCTTCCTGGGTCTCCGGTGCTGCTCTCTTCCGGTACGCACCTGGGGTTCAACGGCAGCTGGACTGACAAAGCCTACAATATGTACCTGGAGCCGGCCTTCCAGAATATTGCCCACACCGGCAGTTCCTTGGCCATCAGTTGGTTCGCCTCGGGGCCAGTTTGGCAGGGCGGGGTTGACGAATCCTGGGCCATGGACAATGTCCAGGTGGTCCTGAATGGTGTGACTGCGGTGCCCCTGCCGCCCTCGGTGATGCTGCTGGGGTCAGGACTGTTGGGCCTGTTGGGCGCGGGCTGGAGGTTAAGGAAGCCCTGAAGCGGGATTAGATTTTTACAATAGAGAAGATGGGTGTGGCTGATAAGGGATGGGGTCGGGGACGCCCGCGGCCGCGAAGCCCTTGAGGCGCAGGCGGCAGGAGGAGCACCGGCCGCAGGCCCGGGTCTCGTCCTGGTAGCACGACCAGGTGAGTTCGAAGGGCGCTCCCAGCTTGAGCCCCAGGCGGACGATCCCCCCCTTGTCCAGGTGGATCAGGGGGGTGCGGATGGCAAGGTGGGTTTCGGGCCGGGTGCCCAACTCAATGAGGCGGTTGAAGGCCTCGAAATATTCTGGCCGGCAATCGGGGTAGCCGGGATTGTCCAGCACGTTGGCGCCGATGAACACGGCCTCGGCCCCCAGGACTTCGGCCCAGGCCACCGCCGCGGCCAACAGGTTGGTGTTGCGGAAGGGCACATAGGTGGAAGGGATGCCCGGCGGTTCCACCGTGTCGGTGGGCACGGCCCGGTCGAAATCCGTCAGGCTGGAGCCGCCGATCTCCCCCAGGTAATTGAGATTCACCTCCAGGGTAGAGGCTGCCCGGTAAAACGCCGCCTGGGCCCGGAAGGCCGTGAGCTCCCGCAAGAGAGTGCGCTGGGCGTAATTGGCATGGAACAGGGCCAGGTCATAATCTTGCCGGGCCACCGCGGCGGCCACGCAACTGTCCAGCCCGCCGCTGGCCAGGACAACTGCGGTTTTCGGTTTTCGGTTTTCGGTTTTCGGTTTCATGGCTCGAAGCTTTCGACAGATTCAGGTTTTGACAACGTTATAGTAAGGCCCTTGGGAAAAAGCCAGGATGAGAGATTTCCCTGGCGCCGCATTATGCCCTTACAAAAAAACCGAAAACCCAAAACCGAAAACCGTCCTTATACCGTGTTCGTTTTGTAGGGGCGGGTTTGAAACCCGCCCCTACGAGAGATATCAATAGGTTATCTGGATGGTTTGTTTCATTTCAAAGGGAACGCGGTATTATACCCCCCGGACCTCCGGTCCCCAAATATATTTGTGGAGCTGAGGGTTCAGCCGCACCGGCAGGCGGGTCTCCAGAATCCAGGCGGCGGCCTCCTGAAGCGAGACCTGCCCGAATACCGGCGAAATCAGCACTGGCAGCCGCTCGGCCAAGCGAAAAGACTTGATGACCTCCAGGGCCCAGGTGAAATCGAGCTGGTCAGCCACCACGAACTTGACCTCATCCCGGGAGGTCAGGAGAGGAAGGTTGCGCCAGTCGTTGTGCTCGGCCATACCGCTCCCCGGACATTTCACATCCAGGATGCGGTGCCCCCGGGCATCCACGGCGTCGATGGGCAAAGAGCCGTTGGTCTCCAGGCAGACGATGAAGCCGGCGTCGAGCAAATCCGTCAGGAGGACCGGGGTCTCGGCCTGGAGCAGGGGTTCGCCGCCGGTAACCAGCACCAGCCGGTGGGCCTGGACCCTGGCCATTGCCACCAGCGCCGCCACGGTCACCTCGCTCCCCCCCTCATAGGCGTAGGCGGTATCGCAATAGCGGCAACGCAAGTTGCAGCCCGTCAGGCGGATGAAATACGCCGGCATTCCCGCCCGGGTGGATTCACCCATCAGGCTGGCGAAGGTTTCAGAGACCACCAGAGCCATAAGGAACCGGTCCCAGGAAGATTTCGGGATATTACCTCATCATTATCGATCGGGAAGAACCTGAAATCAAGCCTCGTCACTGATAAAAGCGGATTGGCTTCTCCGGCCCTCTGGCCTGACCCCGGAAAATTTCTCAAGGCAAGTAGTTACCTAACCTCTGGCCATCCCTGCTCTTTTTTAACTCCCCGCCCCGAGTTTCTTCTATACATATTCAGGCCGCTAATTGCGTAAAATTTCACATGATTTTTCCATTGCGTTTGCGGTCCGCCTGCCATAGAATGATTTGCGTTCGGGAGAAGAAAAGACCATGAGCACGCCGGGCCCGGCCACGCCAGTAAAGCCGGTGGTCAGTATGCTGTTGGCCCGGGAAGACCTGGCCCCGGCTCTGGTGGAAAGACTCGCCGGGTATTTGGGCCCGCCGGATCTGGTGGGGCCATGGTGGCCGTTTGACGCCACCGCCTACTATGCCCCGGAAATGGGCCCCAACCTGGGGCGCCGGCTGGTTTCCTTCCTCCACCTGGCCGATCCGGCCCGCCTGGCGGATTGGAAGGTCTTTACCAATACGCTGGAGCAGGCCTTTAGTCTGGGGGCGCGGCGGCTGGCTAACCTGGACCCGGGATACGTGACCAGAGAACGGCTGGTCCTGGCCACCGGCAAGAATTTTCCTCACCGCATTTACCTGGATCAAGGCATCTACGGGGATCTAACTCTGGTCTTTGGCCAGGGGAGGTGGCGGCCCCTGCCCTGGAGCTACCCGGATTACGCCCAGGGAGAGCTCCCGGCGCTGTTGGGACTGGTGCGCCAAAAATACCTCTGGCAACTCAAGGCAATGACCGATGATTAAGAGCATGACCGCATACGGGCGGGGGGACGTGGAAACCCCGCTACAGAAGACGGTGGTGGAACTCAAGAGCGTCAACCACCGCTTCCTGGAACTCGCCCTCAACCTCCCCCGGCGCCTCTGGGCCATGGAGGACCGGTTCCGCAAGCTCATCAAGAGCCGGGTGGCCCGGGGCCGCGTGGATATGCAGTTATCCTGGGAGAGCCTCGAAGACAAACCTGTGACCTTGCGGCTGGATATGGGCCTGGTGGCCGCCGTCCGGGACGTGCTGGAGAAGCTCCGGCTGGCCGGCAGCACCCCCGAGTCCCTCAGGTTGGAGCATTATCTCCATTTTTCGGACCTGCTGGTTGCCAAGGAACAGGCCCATCAGGACCTGGAGTTGGAGGCGACCTGGGAGACGGTGTCCCAGGCGGTGAACCAGGCCCTGGACCGCCTGGAGGAGATGCGCCTCACCGAGGGCGCGGCCCTGGCAGCCGATCTGGCCGGGCGCCTGGAGGACATCCGCCGGGAAGTCAGCCGCATTGTCGAGCAGGCGCCGCGGTTGCCCCAACTCTGGCGGGAGAAGGTCGCAGCTCGCCTGGCGGAGCTCTTTCCCGAGGGCAGCCCGGTGGATGAAACCCGCCTGGCCCAGGAAGTGGCCCTCATGGCCGAACGCCGGGATGTGGCCGAAGAATTGGCCCGCCTGGAGAGCCATCTGGCCCAATTCCAGGAAACCCTGGTGAGCCAGGGGCCGGTGGGGCGCAAGCAGGAATTCCTGCTCCAGGAAATGCTGCGGGAGGCCAACACCATCGGCTCCAAAAGCGGCGACCTGGGCATCTCCCAGGCCGTGCTGGAAATCAAGGGCTCCCTGGAGCGCCTCCGGGAGCAGGTGCAAAACATCGAGTAGGACGAAGGGGGAAATTAACCAAATGGATGGGCGCTTGATCAACATCGGGTTCGGCAATACCGTGATCTCCTATCGGGTAGTGGCAGTGGTGGTGCCGGGCTCCGCTCCCATGAAACGGCTGCGGGAGCGGGCCACCCAGGCCGACCGCCTCATCGACGCCACCCACGGCCGCAAGACCCGCTCCATCATCATTACCGACAGCAATCACATCATCCTGTCGGCGGTGCACACCGAGACCCTTTCCCAGCGTCTAAACGGCCATGGCGCGGCTCCGCGGCCGGACCCGGGGGATAAGGACGCTTAGGTGCCCGGGGAAATATTCGTCATAACCGCCCCTTCCGGGACGGGGAAGACTACCCTGCTGAAACCGTTGATGGCCGCGGATCCAAGGCTCCGGTTCTCCATTTCCTATACCACCCGGCCCCGGCGCCCGGGAGAGGTTGACGGCAAGGACTATTTTTTTGTCAGCCCGGAGGAGTTCCGGCGGCTCAGGGACTCGGGCGCCCTGGCGGAATGGGTGGAACAGTTCGGCTATGGGTACGGCACCTCCCGGGACTGGGTGCTGGATATGGTGCGGGGAGGGGGGGACCTGATCTTCGATCTGGATTCCCGGGGAGCCCGGGCCCTCAAAAAGGAATTTCCTCAGGGGACCCTGATCTTCATCCTGCCCCCGAGCCTTACGGAACTAGAGCGGCGCCTGCAAGGCCGGGGAGGCCTGGACCCCGAGGAACTGGCCCGGCGCCTGGCCAATGGCCGGGCTGAACTGCAAGAACCCTACTGGTATGACTACCTGGTGATCAACGACGATAAGGCCACGGCCCTGTCGCACCTTCAGGCCATCGTCCAGGCCGCCCGCTGCCGCACCTCTCAGCTCTGGCCCCAGTTGGCCTCCCTCTATTTGGGCCGCAACCACTGATAGCCTCCAACCTAATTTATTTCACGATATCGCTATCAACACTACTAATAGATTGAATAATTGTAGATATAGGGCAGCTACGCTCTGCCCGGCCTTACCCTTCATCCAGGGCACGCCAGCCGAAGCTTTCAAGATAGGCCTGAAGCTTTTCCAGCTTCAACCGGCAGGTTTCTCCCCAGACTCATTTTCGACAGTTGTAAGCCCAGATATAGGTATAAGTCATTGAAATTGTTAGGTGGCATAGATGGGAAGGGCGGAAATGTAGTGCCAACCCATGCATCCATAAGCCTCTAAAAAGACTTGACAATCCTTTTTAATATCTGTATATTATACACATGTTCGTGCGGAATAAACGTAGTGTTGGCAGGGGCGGCGCTTACGAATATCTGCAGATCGTCCGCTCCTACCGCGAGGGCGGCAAGGTCCGGCAGCAGATCATCGGCGCCCTGGGACGGCGAGACCATTTGG
>VGSJ01000033.1 GCA_016875015.1 Deltaproteobacteria bacterium
TAACCCTCTCCCCCATTGGGGGAGAGGGAATAAAGAAGGATATCCGGTAATTCTCCCTCTCCCCCCGGCGGGGGGAGAGGGCTGGGGTGAGGGGGGGCATCCTCGCCCCAGAAACCCATAGAAATAGCCAAACCTTAAGTGAACCGTATTGCCCCTAAATCCCCCTTTTCCAAAGGGGGGACTTTAATAGTTATTCCTTATAGTTCCCCCCTTTTCTAAAGGGGGGTTAGGGGGGATTAGAATGATTCCGCTATCGGAAAATACTTTTGGCATTCGCTATAGGTCCGCCCCAACAATGCTCATGCGCTCACAGCCAGCGAAAGAGTTTTTCCCGCCGGTCCAAACGGGTGAGGCCCGCCTCCCGGGCCAGTTGCTGGGCCTGTTCGTGCTCCAGGACCGTGAGAAATTTTCGCAAGGTCGGGTGCTCCCCGGCCCGGCCGCAGGGCCGGTACTGTCCCATGACGTTGACATAGGTCCGGGGCGAAATCTCCCGGGCCAGAAACTCCATGACTCCCCGGGTGCCGGCCAGACCGTCGGGCAGCACCAGGTGCCGCACCAACAGGCCGCGGCGGGCCACGCCATTCGCGTCCGTTGACAAGTCCCCCACCTGGCGGTGCATCTCCTTGACGGCCTGGCGGGCGATCTCGGGGTAGTCCTCCGCACTACAAAAATCCCCGGCCACCTGGGGGTCCCAAAACTTGAAGTCCGGCATGTAGATATCCACCACCCCGTCCAGGAGCCGCAACGTTCCCAGGGCATCATAGCCCCCGGTGTTGTAAACCAGGGGGAGGTGGAGGCCGCCCTTGATGGCCAGGGGCAGGGCCGCCAGTATCTGGTAAACCTGGTGGCTGGGGGTGACGAAATTAATATTGTGGCAGCCCCGCTTCTGGAGGTAGAGCATCATGGCGGCTAAATCTTCAACGCTGACCTCTTCCCCCTCCCCCCCATGGCTGATCTCGTAGTTCTGGCAGAAGAGGCAGTACAGGTTGCAGTGGGTAAAAAAAATGGTGCCGGACCCTTGGCTTCCCACCAACGGGTCTTCTTCACCGAAATGGGGCGCATACGACGACACCACGGGACGGTCTCCGGTGCGGCACCGCCCCAATTCCCCGTGATGCCGGTCCGCCAGACAGTTGCGGGGACAGAGAGTGCACCGGCTCAAGATGTCAGAAGCCGCATCAATCTTCGCCTGGAGCAACCCCCGGCGATGCGTCTCTAAATAGACCGGCTCCCGCGTTTCCATGGTAATTCCTTAACTTCGTAGGGCGCGTCCTACGCGCCGTTTTTTGGTGCGTAGGACGCACCCTACGGGGCTAATGGCGGGCGGGGACGCCCGCCCTACATATCTGCTCACTCCCCTCACCACTCCTCCACCTCGGCCCGCCACGGTTCCAGAAGGGAGCGGGGGATGTCGGCGATGAACCGGGACGGCGAGTTGACGGTCATGCCGAATTGCCTGCTATACCCGATACTGGGGAAAATCACCGCCAGATAGTTTCGGGCCCTCGTCGCGGCCACGTACATCAGGCGGCGTTCCTCCTCCAGGTCATCGTCCCGTTCCTGGGAGTAGAAGCCCGGGAAGCGGCCTTCCGCGGCCCAGATGATAAAGACCGCGTCCCACTCCAGGCCCTTGGCGGAGTGCACCGTGGACAGGGTCAGGTAGTCCTGGGTGGGCGTGACCACGTCCGCCAGGCTGCTGGGGGGCTCCAGGGTCAGGTCGTTGAGGAAGGTCTGAAGCTCTTTGTAGCGGGCGGTGATGGTCAGGAGGTGTTCCAGGTCCTTCATACGTTTAGGATAGTCATCATAGCGGGCCTTGGCCAGGGGCTCGTAATAGGCCAGGGTCTGGTTCATGCGGGTCATCAGGGTCTGACCCGGTCCGTTCAGGGACTCCATGAGCCCCGCCAGGTCCTTTAATTCCTGGGGCCGGCGTTGTTGGCGCAGCCAGGTGATTCCGGCCGCGAGGTCAAAGCCGCCCTGCACCTGGGAGTTGAATTTGTTGCAGGTGGCCCGCCCGACCCCCGGGACCAGGAGGAGCAGCCGGTTCCAGCTCATGGTGTCCTTGGGGTTGGCCACCACCCGGAGGTGCGCCAGGAGGTCCTTGATGTGGGCGCTTTCCATGAATTTGAAGCCCCCGAACTTCATGAAGGGGATCCCGGCGCGCACCAGTTCGATTTCCAGGTCGAAAGAATGATAGCCGGCCCGGATGAGCACCGCCATCTGGCTCAAGGGAATGCCCTGCTCCAGGAGGTCCTGCACCTGGGCCACCACCAGCTTAGACTGTTCGTTTTCCGTCGCGGCCCGGAAGAGGCGGGGGCGCGTGCCGTCGGCCCGGCGGGTGAACAGGCACTTGGTGTATTTGTCCCGGGCCCCGGCGATGATGGCGTTGGCCAGGTCCAGGATGGGCTGGGTGCTGCGGTAATTCTCCTCCAGCTTGATGACCCGGGTGCCGGGGAACAGGTTGGGAAAATCCATGATGTTCCGGAAGTTGGCGCCCCGGAAGGAATAGATGGACTGGGAGTCGTCCCCCACCGCCATGACGTTCTTATGGGAATAGGCCAAAAGCTGCACCAGTTCGGCCTGGAGGCGGTTGGTGTCCTGGTATTCGTCCACCATCAGGTAGCGAAAGCGGTTGGACAGGCGGCGGCGCACGTCCTCGTGCTCGGTGAGGAGGCGCCGGCCCTCCAGCAGCAGGTCGTCATAGTCCAGAAGCGCGTGGCGGCGCTTTTCGTCCTGGTAGGCCGCGGCCATTTTGGCCATAAGGTCCCGCTGCTCCAGGAACTGGGGGTAATCCCGGGTGAGCAGAAAATCCAGGGACAGGTCCTTATTGACCACCGCCCCTAAAATCTCGGCCATGGTCTCTTTCCGGGGAAACGGCCCGGAGAGCTTTTTAAAGCCCAACCTCTCCTTGAGCAGGTTCAGAAGATCGCCCTGGTCGGCCCGGTCCATAACCGTAAAGCCCTTGGGGTACCCGAGGCGCTCGCCGTACTGGCGCAGCCAGAGGTAACAGATGCCGTGGAAGGTGCCACCCACCACCTGGCCCAGGGGCTGGTCCAACAGATGCACCGCCCGGGTGAGCATCTCCCGGGACGCCTTGCGGGTGAAGGTCAACAGCAGAATGGCCCCGGGATCCACCCCCTGCTCCACCAGATAGGCCAGGCGATAGACCAGGGTGCGGGTCTTGCCGCTGCCGGCCCCGGCGATGACCAGGATGGGCCCCTCCAGGGTGGTCACCGCCTGGAACTGGGCCGGGTTGAGCTCCTGGTCGTAATCAATCCGGCGCGCCGGGGGATTGTGAGGTACTGGTTTAAAAGTATAGGTCATGTTTTAGTCAGTATGGTGCGCACTGCGCACCATATCTGGCTTATTTTCTAAAATATTCCACAATCGCGGCGGCCAGGGCCGGGATGGTGAACGCGGCCGGCTCGATCCGGGGCGTGATGCCGTATTCCTTCAGGGTGGCGGTGGTGATGGGGCCGATGGAGGCCACGGTGGCCCGGGCGGCGAGTTCCTGAAAGCGTTGTTTCCCCACCAGCCCGGCGAAGTTATGGACCGTGGATGAACTGGTGAAGGTGAGAATATCCACCCGGCCCGCCGCCAGCGCCCCGGCGACCTCCGGGGGCACGGACGAGGGCGGCAGGGCGCGATACACCGGCACCACGTCGAGTTTGACCCCCAGTTCGACCAGGCCCTCGGGCAGCACGTCCCGGGCCTGCTCGGCCCGGGCTATCAGGACGCGCGTCCCGCCCAACAATTTTGGTTCCAGGACGGAAAGGAGCCCCTCCGCCTGGAACGTATCCGGCACCACATCCGCCACCAGGTAAAAGTCCCTCAAGGCCTGGGCCGTAGCCGGCCCGATGACCGCCAGCCTGGCGCGCCCCAAAACCCGGACATCCAGTCCCATATGGAAGAGCCGGTCCATGAAGGCGCGCACCCCGTTGGCGCTGGTGAAGATGATCCAGTCATACCGGGCGAGGTGCTGCAAGGCCGCGTCCAGGGGCGCATAATCGGCGGGGGGGACGATCTCGATGGTGGGTGCCTCCAGGCACCGGGCCCCGGCCGCGCTGAGCAGTTCCACCAGGCGGGACGCCTGCTCCCGGGACCGGGTCACCACCACGGTTTTGCCCCACAGGGGCCGGTTCTCCCACCACGTCAGGACGCCGGCCAACTCCACCACCCCGCCCGCCACCAGCACCGCCGGGGGCTTGATGCCGGCCTCTTGAGCCAGCCGCGCCATGGTGGCCAGGGTCCCCACCACGGTGCGCTGGGTCAGCGTGGTCCCGGATTGGATCACCGCCGCCGGGGTCTCCGGGGCCCGGCCCGCGGCCACCAGCCGCCGGCAGTTTTCCGCCAGGTTTTTCACCCCCATGAGGAAAACCAGGGTGCCGGGGTTTTGGCCCAGAGCGGTCCAGGGAATGGTGCTGGCCTCCTTGGCGGGGTCTTCGTGGCCGGTGATGAAGGTCACCAGGGTGGTGTAACGCCGGTGGGTCACCGGGATGCCGGCGTAGGCCGGCGCCGCCACCGCGGAGGTCACCCCGGGCACCACTTCAAAGGGGATGCCCGCCGCGGCCAACTCTTCCGCTTCTTCGCCGCCCCGGCCAAAGACAAAGGGGTCGCCGCCCTTGAGGCGCACCACCGTGAGCCCGGCCCGGGCTCTTTCCACCAACAGCTCGTTGATGCCGCCCTGGGGCAGGGCATGGGCCCCGGCCTTCTTGCCCACATAGAAGAGTTCGGCCGAGGCCTTCGCCTCCTTGAGCAACTCGGGGCTGGCCAGCTGGTCATAGACCACGACGTCGGCCCGGCGCAATAACGCCAGCCCCTTCACCGTGATCAACCCCGGGTCCCCGGGCCCGGCGCCTACCAAGTAAACCATAGAAAGAATAATAACATAATTTATGGTCCGAGGCTAAACGTCCATGGCCGATTTGGGACACCCCCGAAAAAGTGATAGGGGGAGGGCCAGGGGCCTTTACGAAAATATCTAGCAATTGCCAAAAGTTTTTCCCCTTTTAACACATGCTCCAAGAACCTAAATCCCCCCTACCCCCCCTTTTTCCAAAGGGGGGAACTTATCGGAATTCCTTTGAAAGCTAACCAGGTTTAGGCCAGGGCTCCCGGTGATGGGATCCCTGGTTTTTTTCGAGGCTCTGGCAAAACTCGCCATTGACACCATGGTCGTCCGGAGGGCAGCTAATGATCCGGCATTTACAAAAGGTTGAAATAAGTTACTTCGTGTGGGGTGACAAAGAATCAATTTTGCAAGAGGCTCCAGCTTCTCCGATAAATTTGCTCTTTGGGTTCCTTCTGAAATATAATAATTAAATGGGGAACCTGGATTCCGCCCGGAGGCCGCGCCCCTGAATGCCGCCCCGATCCGGCGCGGCTGGGACGGCGGCCGATTCAATGAGCAGTACGTCAAGGTAAACCTGGGTCGGCACGACACCTGAGCCGGGTCCCCTGGACCCATGACCCGTGGCGGCATGGCGCCTAACGCTTGCCGCAGGGCGGATCTTGAAGCTTTCTGGGGAGGCGGATCGGTCTCCGGCTCACCCGGAAGGCGATTATTACGTTTAGAGGGAACGCCACCGGGCGACTCCCCCAACCGGGGGCGATGCCGGCGGAGCTTCCCGGAGGTAGTAGATGCGGGTTCTCCTGATCAACCCGAAATTTCCCCCTTCATTCTGGTCATTGGAGCAGTCGTGCGAACTTTTGGGACGGAAAACCCTCATGCCGCCTTTGGGTCTCCTCACCCTGGCGGCGCTCCTGCCGGGAGACTGGGAGTTGCGCCTGGCCGACTTAAATGCGCGGCCGCTTTGCCCCGATGACTGGGACTGGGCCGAGCTCGTGATGCTGTCCGGCATGATCGTCCAGCGGGAGGGACTGTTAAACCTCATCCGAGAGGCCAAGCAGCGGCACAAAACCGTAGTGGTCGGCGGCCCCTATGCGACCTCGGTGCCCCAGGAAATCATGGAGGCCGGCGCCGATTGGCTCGTCCGGGGGGAGGGTGAAACTACCATACCCCTCTGGTTGGCGGCGTGGCAGGCCGGTGAGACGCACGGCGTGATCGAGCCGGGCGGCAGGCCGGAGATGGCCCTCTCGCCAGTGCCCCGCTTCGACCTGCTTAATCTAAGCGATTACACCACGTTGGGTATCCAGACTTCCCGGGGGTGTCCGTTCAATTGCGAGTTCTGCGATATCGTCAACCTTTACGGCCGCAAGCCCCGTTACAAAAGCCCCGATCAGGTCCTGGCGGAATTGGAACTTCTCTTTAATCTGGGGTGGAGACGAGAAGTCTTTATCTGCGACGACAATTTCATCGGCAACCAGACCCATGCCCGGGCTATCCTCAAGAAACTTATTCCCTGGTTGAAGAGCCGCGGCGAGCCTTTCTGTTTCTGGACCCAGGTGTCCGCCAACCTCGGGCACAATGCTGCCATGGTGGACCTGATGACCGAAGCTAATTTCGGCAATGTCTTCGTCGGGGTGGAGTCTCCGGACGAGGCGGTGTTGGCCGGCAACCGCAAGTACCAAAACCTGAAGAATCCCCTGGGTCAATCCTTGACCAACATCGGTGCGAACGGCCTGACGGTGGTGCCTAGCTTTATCATGGGCTTTGATCAGGAGACCAAGGGGGCCGGCGACCGGATCTGCGCGTTCGTGGCACAGCATAACCTACCTATGGTGATGCTGAACCTGCTGCAAGCCCTCCCCAATACGAGCCTCTGGGACCGGCTCCAGCAGGAAAATCGGCTTACGGAAACCGGGATTTCCGCCGACATGATCGAAGCGAGCTTCAACTTTCTGCCGACCCGGCCAGCCGCAGAGATCGTGGCGGAGTACATCCGGACGGTGGACTATCTTTACGAGCCCGCAAAATATCTGGCCCGGAGCTACCGGTACTATCTGGCCATGCGGCCTACCCGCGCCGCCGCCGGGAAGAGCAAAAGCCGGGGCGCCGACAAGCAGAAAGACCGTTTGCCGTTCCATGCCCGGCGCGAAGATCTGCTGGCGCTGCTCAAGTTGTTTTGGCGTCAGGGAATCGTGGCCGACTACCGGCGGCAATTCTGGCGGCAGTTGGTGGGAATTTACCGGCAAAACCCCAGCCGCATGACCAAATATCTGACCCAATGCGCCATGGGGGAAAATCTCTTTCCAATCCGGGAAAGCCTGCTGGCCCGCGCCGGCCGGTCCGGGCCGGACAAAATGCCGCCGGCTTAACCGGGCGCCCCGGCTGCTGATGGTTTATGCCCCCGAAGGTGTCACCCCGAAACCAGGAAGTTTGTGACCGCCGCCCTCGGCTGTCCAGGGGCAGGCGAGGGCGGCGGCCCTGCATTTTAATGCAACCGCCTGATGCCTAATTCGATGCTAAAATCCAAGGGCGCGTCTCACGCGCCATTCTTGGTGCGTAATACCGGGTTCTTATTGGGATGCAACAAATCAGTCAAGGCATGGCGGGCACGGAGGCCCGCCCCACTGTCCGATTTGTTTCTTTTGAAAGCGAACTTGGTATAAGACGCACTCTACGAAGGGAAATTAACTTTTTGAGCGCAGATTGGTATGAGGCCTGAAACCAACGAGCAATCAAAAGACTATTTTTTGTCATTCTGAGCGCAGCGAGGAATCTCTCTTTAAAAGCCGCCGAGATTCTTCACTCCGCGGCGCTCCGTTCAGAATGACATGAATATTCATAGTTTTTTGACTGCAACTCGGTATAAAACCCCTTAAAGCGAGTTTAATTGCAGCGTTATGGGCTGGTTGTCCGCCGCGGGGCCGTAGAACTGAATGGGGCCGGGGAAGCGGTATTGGTCATCATGGGCCCACTTCAGGCGTTCCTGCTCCAAAAACTTGAAGGCCGGCGCGTCCAGGTCCACCTTCTGCTTGGCGATCACCAGTTCCAGGCGCCCCTTGCGCTCCTCCAGGTGCATCAGGGGCGCCAGGGGGATGCCGATGGGCTGCCACTCCGCCACCGGCAAATGCAGGTCTTTGATGGCCGCCATGTACCCGGTGGCGCCGTTGGCCAGGAGGCTGTAAGCCGCAAACCCCAGGTTATAGCCGTAGTCGCAGTCGAACTTGGTGGGGAAAGTGCCCCGGCCGTCATAGCCGTAGTAGTGGTTCTGGGTGCGCAAACTGCCCTTATAAATGCCCTTGGCCTTCTGCTTCCGCAGGTAGGTGGCCACCATTTCCAGGAGGATGCGCTCGGTGTTGACCATGGCATACTGAAAGTTGCCGTGGCTGTCCCGGGGCAGCAGCAGGCCCCTCTGGAGCAGCCCCGGAAAGCCTAAAAAGACGCGGCTGTCATAGTCCCGCCAGATGTCGCTGTTGTCAATGAGTTGGACCTGTTCCTCAAAGGAGAGTTTGTGGAACGACTCGTCTTCCGTGGCCTCCCGGTTATAGTGGGCGATGATGTAGCTGATCTTGATGATCAGGACGTTGACTTCGTGGATGAACTCCAGGATGCCCTCGGGAATCAGGATGGTGCCGTAATTTTTGCCGGTCTGGGCCCGGTCCACGATGACGTCGGCGATGAGGCGCACCACGTTGTGGATGGTGAGTTCCTTTTCTTCGATCTCTTCCCCGATGAGGATGACGTTGGGATGGGTCTGGAAGGCCACTTCCATGGCGATGTGGCTGGCGCTGCGGCCCATCAGGCGGTTGAAATGCCAGTACTTCAGGTCTGATTTGCAGTCGGAGTTGAGGTTGCCTACTTCCGTAGCAAAGGCCATGCAGGCGGAGTGAAACCCGAAGGGTAGCTGGAGCAGTCCCGGCACCTGGAGGTCCCCGTCGATGGTCTTGGGGATGCCGATGACCTGGGTGCCGATGCCCCGGAGATGTTCCGCCAGAAATGCGGCGTTGGTGTTGGAGTCGTCGCCCCCCACCACCACCAGGCCCGAGAGCTGCAAGGCGCCGCAGGTTCCCCGGCACTGCTTCATTTTTTCCGGGGTGTCGATCTTATCCCGGCCGGTGCCCAACATGTGAAAGCCGCCTGAATTCAGGTGTTTTGACACCATGTCCGCGGTGATTTCCACGTGCTTATCGGTGATGATGCCTTTGGGTCCGGCCAGAAAGCCGATCACCGTATTGTCGGGATGGTCCCGTTTGGCCGCGTGGAACAATCCGGCGATGACGTTGTGGCCGCCCGGGGCCGGACCTCCGGAGAGCACGACCCCCAGACGCCGGGGCGTTGTCTGGCGGGGCGGAGAATCCGGAACGATTTTGAGCAGCTTATTTTTGCTGACGAAGGGCAACTGTTCCCGGGCCACCTTGATCACGTCCAGGTCGAAGCCCGGGAGGGGCCGGGTGCTCCCGGTACCTGCCGCCAGGCGCGGGCACAGGTGCGGTTGGTAGGACCGGCGTGCAGTGCGAAAAGCCGTTTCGTTGCCAAGCAGCGCCTCGATGGTGGTTTGCCGGGGGGTACCTGCCATCACAATCCTCCTTCCGGATTCCTTTTACCACATATATGGATTAGTGATTCGGTTTATCCAGTAATGCGTTTCATAAATAAGGCGGCATTGACAAGGCAGTTTTTTTACCCCCCTTTTTTAAAGGGGGGGAAGGGGGGATTACAAATAACCTCCCGATAATCCCCCTTTAGGAAAGGGGGACTTACATCTCCCAATCCGCACCTTTCCGGCTTGACTTCAGGTCTTGTTGATCAGTAAACACTAAATTAGCCTGCTTATCAGCCCCTCTATTTCATTAACTCCCGCAGCTGCCGCACGTTTTCCGCCACGGGCTTGTCGTTGAAGATGCCGGAGCCGGAGACGAAGACGTCCGCGCCGGCGGCCACCAGGTCTCCTAAGGTGTCCAGTTGCACCCCGCCGTCCACCTGGATGAGGACGTCCAATTCCTGTGCGTCGATCATCTGGCGCAGGCGCCGGATCTTGGGGAGGACCCCCCGGATGAATTTCTGCCCGGAAAAACCGGGGTTCACCGTCATCAACAGGACCATATCCACGTCTTTGAGGACGTATTCCAGGCAGTTCAAGGGCGTGGCGGGGTTCAGGGTTACCGCGGCTTTGGCCCCGGCATCCTTGATCTGCTGGATGAGCCGCTCCAGGTGAACGGTGGCTTCCACGTGGATGCCCAGCCAATCGGCCCCGGCCTCCACAAAGGCCTCGACGTAGCGCTCGGGATTGCTGATCATCAGGTGGACATCCAGGGGCAGACTGGTGGCCCGGCGCAGGGCCTGGGTCACCGCCGGGCCGATGGTGAGGTTGGGGACGAAATGACCATCCATGACGTCCACGTGAATCCAATCGACGCCGGCCTGCTCCGCGGACCTGACGTGCTCCGACAGCCGGCCGAAATCCGCCGATAAAATCGAGGCTGAAAGCTTTCGCATGGGGGCTCCAATTTTTGCAGGCAAACCGAAGGCTACGGTCTCAAGGTCAACTTTCTCCCGGTATCGGGAAAAAATCAAGGCAGGAATGACGTTGGAAGAGATTTTTTTCCTGAAAGGAATTTCCCCAGAGGCAGAGGCCAGGGAACGGGACACCAACTCCATTGCTCTTATGCCATGTTCGTTTTCACATGAAACAAATCCGTTGGTGGGGCGGGCCTCCGTGCCCGCCAGCGCTCAGAGAGTTTGTTCCGGCTAAATATGAACAGGGTTTAAACCACGTGATGCCAGAGATTGCGCCAAAATAAAAAACCGGGCTGCCTTATCCCAGGCAACCCGACCATCTCTTATTACTCAGGCCACTTAATAGTTCCCATTCCATCGGATCACACAATTAATTTTCGTAGACTCTGGTTCTGATTATGGGAACAATTTTATGGCCTGAGTAATATCTTATAGAGACCCGTGGCTTTCCGTCCCCACCTCGCGGCGGGTTTGGCTTTCTTTCTGACTGGTATTGATTATCCCTTTAACCGAAGGTCGTTGTAAACAAACAGATGCTAAGGGTTGCAAATGGTTGCATGCTAAAGGATGCTAAAGGATGCTTATGGATGCTTCTGTATGTTGAGATTGCCCAGAGGACTCTTGGAACTGGAGTAACTCCGAGGTAGGGATGAGGATTTTGCAGCCTGACTTAACTTGTTTGAAGTGAATACGCTTCTCCACCGTCCACCGCCATACCGTGAACCAGTGGACGCCGATCTTGCCGGCGAACTCTTTGACGCTTAAAAATTCATTTTGGGTTATTTCCTCCCGCTGCTTCTGGATCGCCGACTTAACTTTTTCTAAAGGGAAGTTACCCGCTCGGTTCAGTTGATCGAGGGAATTATAAAATATCAGGCCTGCCTGGTTGCGTTTGGAGACGGGCATCTGTCCTGCCCAGACGACCTTACCTACCAGCCGGACCTGGGTCTCCTTTTCTGCTCCCGGCAGGGAAAAGCTGAGTTCCACCGGGCTATCGGGCAAAAGGCTGACCATGGACTCAATCTTTGCCCCCCAGGCGCTGATGTCCAGAATAGCCGCCTCGTTCATGGGTTGACCATTAAGTTCGGTAACCTTAAGAAAAACATCATAACGTTGAGTTTTCCGAAGGTCTTTGGTCTCCCGGAAATGGGTTAACGTGTTGAGAAAAGCGAAGGAACTCATCGCCGCCTCCAACTCTTCCGGAGCGAACTCGAACCCCTCCTTCCGCAGAAATGACAGCCGCTCCGCATCCGAAGCGCAGGCCTGGGCCTGTTCTATGAACCCCGGGTCATGTTGAACCTGATGCAGGAACTCAGTAACACCTTTCATCGTCGCTGCCCTAACCTCTGCAAGGGAAAGCCTCTTATTTCCTCATCGTCTCCCGATGGATATTCCTTAAATTATTTCTGATGAACCGAGTCAAATAAAACCTGTCAAGATTGACCGCATGGCCATATGCGCCATGTCGCGCCCCTCCCCCTGACCCTCTCCCCCAGTGGGGTGCGGGGATAAACGGAAGGAACTTTTGGCAATCGCTAGAAGATTCAACCCTCAGGGGACATACCGCCTCAGTCCTCCTCCCATTGGGTGTGGAAGGTGCCGGGGGCGTCCAGGCGCTCATAGGTGTGCGCTCCGAAGAAGTCCCGCTGGGCCTGAATCAGGTTGGCTGGGAGCACGGCGCTGCGGTAGGCGTCGAAGTAGCTCAGGGTCGCCATCAAGCCCGGGGCCGGCAGCCCGAGGGTGACGGCCGTCTTCACCACTTCCCGCAAGTCAGCCTCCCGGCTCATAAATTCCTTCCCCAGACGGGGGTCCATAATGAGGTTGGGCAAATCCGCCCTGGCTTTGTAGGCGGTGCGGACGTCCTCCAGGAGGGCCGCCCGGATGATGCAGCCGCCCCGCCAGATGCGGGCCACGGCCTCCAGGTCCAGGCCATAGTCGTACGCGGTGGAGGCCTTCTGGAGCAGGGCCAGGCCCTGGGCGTAGGTGGCGATCATGCCGGCGTACAGGGCGTTTTGCACCTGGCCGAGGAAGCGCTCCCGGTCTCCCGGAAAGATGGGGGAAGGCCCGGTCAGGAACCGGGCCGAGTTCTCGCGTTCCTCCTTGTAGCCCGACATATCCCGCATGACCACCGCCACGTCAATGGTGGGCGTCCCTGCCTGCAGGTCCATGGCATCCCAGGAGGTCCACCTGCCGGTGCCTTTTTGCTTGGCCTTGTCCAAAATCATCTCCACCAGGA
Source organism: Deltaproteobacteria bacterium (assembly GCA_016875015.1). GTDB lineage: Bacteria > Desulfobacterota > Desulfobaccia > Desulfobaccales > 0-14-0-80-60-11 > 0-14-0-80-60-11. Next base: position 12,597 of record VGSJ01000033.1, read on the forward strand.
ACTGGCCGGTGCGGTCGTCCCGGCGGGTAAAAATCTTGGCGGTGATTTCGATGAGAAAGGAGTTGAGCTCCTCCCGGTTCCAGCGGTCATAGATGGGGGCCAACTCGGCCGGGGTCAGGCCCAGGCCCCGTTTCAGGAGATCATAGGTCTCCGCGATCAGTTCCATGAGGCCGTACTCGATGCCGTTGTGGACCATCTTGACGTAATGGCCGGCGGAGCGCGGCCCCAGATAGGTGACGCAGGGCTCGCCGTTAATGTGGGCCGCGGCCGCCTCCAGGATGGGGGCCACCCGGTCGTACATCTCCCGGGAGCCGCCGGGCATCAGGCTGGGGCCAGAGCGGGCCCCGGCTTCCCCTCCGGAGATCCCCATGCCCATGAACTTGAGATTTTTTGCGGCCAGGATTTTGAAACGCCGGTTGGTATCGGTGAAATGGGAGTTGCCGGCGTCGATGATGAGATCGCCGGGCTCGAGCCACGGCAGCAGTTCCCGGAGCACCGCGTCCACCGGATCGCCGGCCGCCACCAGCAGGATGAGGGCCCGGGGCCGGCGCAAGAGACCGACGAACTCTTGCAGGTCGTAGCCGGCCTGGATGGTGCGGGCGCCCACTTCGTGGTCCATGAAGTCCTTGGTCTTCTCGGCGGTGCGGTTATACACGGCCACGGCAAACCCGTGGTCCGCCATGTTCAGGACGAAATTGCGCCCCATGGTCCCCAGGCCGATCAGGCCAATGTCACAACCCTGGTTGCTCATAAAAAAATCTCCGCTGGCCTCTATCTGCCAATATTTGCTCTTATGCCGGTTTATCCTGTTTTTCCAGTTCCTTAAGCTTGTGCAAGCGCCGTTTGAAGCGCTCCGCCCCTGTGAAGCTGGCCTTCAAGAAGGTTTGGATCAGCTCTAGGGCCAGGGCATAACCGGTCACCCGGCCTCCCAGGCACATGATGTTCATGTCGTCGTCCTCCACCCCCTGGTGGGCGGAGTAGGGGTCGGTGATCAGCGCCCCCCGGGCTCCCGGCACCTTGTTCACCGCCACGCAGGCGCCCACGCCGCTGCCGCAAACGGCCACGCCTCGCTCCACTTCGCCTCGGGCCACCGCCCGGGCCAGGGGCGCCACCAGGTCGGGGTAATCGTCCTGGGGGGCGTACTCGAAGGCGCCGAAGTCCACCACTTCGTGGCCCAGAGTCTTGAGTTCCTGCTTCAGCTGTTCCTTCAGTTCGAAGCCACCGTGATCCGCGGCGATGCCCAGGCGCATGGCAGTCTCCTCTGATTGCTGATAAATGCTATGGTATCCCTGTAGGGGCGGGTTTGAAACCCGCCCCTACGCTGATCATCCTTGGATTATCTGCTTCACCAGCTTGACGATGGCGCTCCGGGAGATGTCCTCGTAAGCTAGGAGTTCCGCCGGTTTGCCGGTTTTGGGTTTTTGGGTCACCGTCAGGGAATAGAGGCGCACCGGGTTGGGGGCCAGGGCCGCCATGACCGCCTCATTGATGCCGCCGGCGGGGTAATGGTCTTCCACGGTGATGAGGCCTTGGGTGGCTTTGGCGGCCGTAAGCAAAGTGGCCGCGTCCACCGGCTTGACGCTATAGAGGTCGATGACCCGAATGTTGATGCCTTCTTGCTGCAATTGTGCGTAGGCGGCCAGGGCTTCAAACAGGGTGACGCCGGCGCCGATGACCGTCACCAGGTCGTTGTCGCTCTGGCGCAGCACCTTGCAGCCGCCGAGGGGGAATTTCTCCTCGGGGCCGTAGATGACGGGAGTGCCCATGCGGGTGGTGCGGATATAGACGATGCCGGGGTGGGTTAGGGCGGCCTCCACCAGGCGCTCCGTGGCTACGGCGTCGGCAGGGTACAGCACCACGCTGTCCAAAATCGCCCGGAACATGGCCAGGTCCTCCAGGCCCATCTGAGACGGCCCATCTTCGCCGATGGAGACCCCGGCGTGGGACCCGGCGAATTTGAGGTTGGCCTCGGAGTACTGGCTCATGCGGATCTGGTCGAAGGCCCGGGAGAAAAAGGCCGCGAAGGTGGAGAGAAAGGGAATTTTGCCCCGGGTGGCCAGACCCAGGCCCGCGCCCACCATGTTTTGCTCGGCGATGTACATTTCGAAAAATTTTCGGGGATACGCGTCCTCGAAGATCTCGGCGTAGGTGGAGTTGCTCACCTCGCCGTCCAGACTCACCAGGTGGGGAAACTGGGGATAGAGCCGTTTTAAGGCGTTGCCGTAAGCCTTGCGGGTGGCCACGGCAGTGCCCGGCTCGTAGGCCAGTGGGGCGGCGGGCTGGGGCGCAACCGTAGCCGGCCTCAGGTCTTCGGGCCGACTCACCACCCCCCGGACCGATTTATCCACCGGGCCCAACTCCGGCAGGGCCCGCTCCAGTTCTGCCGGGCTTAACACCTTGCCGTGCCAGCCGTTCTTGTCCTCCAGGAACGACACCCCTTTGCCCTTGATGGTCCTGGCGATAATCATGACGGGCTGGTCGGTCACCGCCATGACCTGCTCATACGCGGCCAGGACCTCGGGAAAGGAGTGGCCGTCAACCAAAATAGTCTCCCAGCCAAACGCGGCGATGCGGTTCTCGTAGGCCATGAGGTCGTGGCCGTACATGGTTTCGCCCCGCTGGCCCAACCGGTTGACGTCCAGGACGCCCACCAGGTTGTCCAGCTTATAGTGGGCCGCCAGTTGCATGGTCTCCCACTGGGAGCCCTCGGCCATTTCGCTGTCGCCCAGGAGCACGTAGGTGGTATAAGGCAACTTGTCCAGATACTTGGCGTTCAAGGCGATGCCCAAGCCGATGGCCAGGCCCTGCCCCAGAGAGCCGGTGGCCGCTTCGGTGTACGGGAAGCTCATGGTGGGGTGGCCTTCCAGGGGGCTGCCGAAGTGGCGGTAGGTCATGAGGTCGGCGGCCGTCAGCTTGCCGGCCATGGCCCACAAGGAATAAAAGAGGGGGGTGGCGTGCCCCTTGGAAAAAATGAGGCGGTCGTTGTTGGGGTGCCTGGGGTTATCCAGGTCGTATCTGAAGATGCCCCCGAACATGAGGCCGGCCATCAGTTCGGTGGCCGACAAAGACGATGTGGGGTGGCCGGAGCCGGCCTGGGTGGTCATGGTAAGAATAGAGTAGCGTATCAGGGTGGCCAGTTTCTGCAGGTGCTCCAGCTTTTGCGCCTCGGTCATGTCGCACCTCCTCCTGGATGAATCTCATACAGGGGTCATTCGCTAACCCCCGTCCCCAAGCTCTTGCCGGGGAACGCCAAAAACCCTAGCTTTCCGGGAAGGCGCCTGGGTATAAGGGATAATCCCCGGAACACCCGACCATGCCGCGGTCAACGCCAAAAATTGCCTCTCTGCTTTTTTTAACTTAAGAACGAAACCCCGTTTGGCAATATCCCGGGGTCACAAACCCGGCTCTTGCACGCTTTACCGGGAAGGCCTGTTCGGCCCCGTCGGCGCCGATCGCACCCACCAGGGGGATTAAGGATTGCAGGGTGCGCACGGCGCACCACTTTTTCCGCTACAACGGAAACTCCTGCAACACCCGGAGCAGCTCCGCCTCGCCGTCGCTGAAGAAATGGTCGGCGCCCTCGATGACCCTGATCTCCGGCGGCGTCTCCCCGGGGGACGGCTGGACTGGCGCCATAAGCGCCTGCAAGTTCGGGAGCGGACAGAGTTCGTCCCGGTCCCCCACGAGGATGAGCCTGAGCCCCGGCACCCGAGGGAGAAAGCTGAGGTCCATGAAAGCGATGGGGGGCGCCACGAAGACGGCTCCGTCGGCGGCCAGCCCCTTAAGCAGGGCCCGGCTCGCCACCGCGGCCCCGAAGGAGTAGCCCACCACGTAGTGAGGGCCGGGAGTACGAGACTTCAGGAAAGCCAGGGCCGCGGCCAGGTCGTCGGCCTCATCAATGCCGCCGCCGTAAGTTCCGGTGCTCCGCCCCACTCCCCGGAAGTTGAAACGCAGGGCGGACATCCCCCGGGCCGCCAGGGCGCGTACCGCGGTCAGTACCACGTTGTTGGCCATGTCGCCCCCGAACAGGGGGTGGGGGTGGGTGATGACCGCCCCGCCGGGCGCGGCGCCGGCCAATAACCGGCCTTCCAGAGTGATTCCCGGCCCCGGGATGGAGACCGCTTCTTCCATAAATGTTCTCCCTGACTGCATGGTTAGCAGGCGCTCATGAGCCTTCGGCTCACCCGTAAAGCCTGAAAAGGTTGGTGGCACAGGCTTCCAGCCGGTTTGCCGCACCGGCAAGATGCCGGCGCCACCAAGCACTTTTCGTGACAGAGGTCTCAATATGGAATGAGAACCATTGTTCCATCATACCACAGGAAGCCATAAGAACCAGGCCGATGCCGCCGCCGGGAAGGCTCGGAGAGGCGGCGGCGGTTTTTAATGGATTTGCCCGCCTGAGATAATATATGATGCAGATAAATTACCTCCTTTTAGGTAAGAGCCGCGCTATGACAGAGAAGAAAATCGGTTTTGTGGGGACGGACGGCAGGACCCTGCTGGCCGCCCTGGAGACCAGCCGCTCCAGGAGCGAGCTTTATCCCGGGGCGTATCGCGGGGTCGTCGTCAAAGGCACCGGGGCCATGGAGCCTTTTACCCAAAAAATGGGGTGGCCCGTCGATTTTATGCCGGTGCCCGACAACTCGGCCTCGTCCTATGCTGCGGCCCTGATCCGGGCCTTTCAGGCCGGAGATCTGGACGTGGCCCTGGTGATGCCGGAAGGCTTGCTGTTCGAGGGCCTGGTGGACCGGGTGACCGACGCCGGGTTCGGGGACCGCATCATCGGCGCGGCCTCCGCCGGGGTGGAGTATGAGGCCGACAAGATCGCCGGCAAGCGCTTCTGTGAGAAGGCAGGCGTCCCCGTGGCCCCGGCCTGGACCGAGGCGGAGGCCCGGGACTACCCCGCAGTTTTAAAGACTTGCCTGGCCTACCTCCACGAATTCGGCGGCGCGGTCTTAAAATATCCCTACAGCGCCGGCGGCAAGGGCGCCCGGATCATGCTCAACACCTGGGATGTCAAAGATGTCTACGACGGTTTGATGAAGGACTACAAGGATGCCTACACGCGGGACTGCGGGAAAAAATCCCCCTGGCCCCTGCTCATCGAGGCCCGCATGTCCGGGGTGGAAATCAGTTTCACCATCCTGGTGGATCAGGCGGGCCATTATCAAATACTCCCCACCGCCATGGACTATCCGGAACGGTTTGAGCGGCCCCCGGGCCTGGACAATCCCATCACCGGCGGCATGGGCTCCATTTCGCCCCACCCCCTGGAATCCCCCGCCTTGCTTGCGCTGGCCGACGCCACCCTCGCCCGGCCCCTCATCCGGCTCATGGCCGAGCAGGGCGCCCTGCGCCCCTGCGTCCTCTATCCGGGCTGTTTCGTCTCCTTTGACGGCAATTTCAAGCCCACGGCCATCCGGGTGTGCGAGATCAATATCCGCCCGGGGGAGCCGGAGTTCCAGCCCGTGGTGAAACGGCTCCGCAACCTGGGGGCGCTGGTTGCGGCCATGGCGGACGGCCGGCTGGACGAGGTCGCCCCGGAAGTGCGGTCCGACCAACTCTCCCTGTGCATCGCCCTGGTGACCGGCCCCGGCGGCCCCCAGCAGCAGAAAGGCTACCCCTGGTCCCTGACCAAGGGCGAAGTGGTGGAGATGGACTTCGACTATTTCGACAAGAAGAAGATCACGGTTATCCCGTCCGCCATGGATTACGTCGAGGGCGCCTTCAAGTCCGACGGCTCCCGGGTGGCGTACCTGCTGGCCAATGCCACCGTCAAGGCCGGGCAAACCGCAGGCCAGGCCGCGGAGCCCCTGCGCCAGAAGTTGCTCAACGCCTTCGACAACGGCAAGATCCGGGTGATCCCCCGGGAAGACGATAAGGGCAACCGCCTGGCGCTGCGGCGGGATATCGGGGTGCATTATCACCAGGCCGAAGCGCTGAAAAGCAGTGGTCAGTAGTCAGTTTGGTAAAGATCGTTATTGATAGTAATTGGAAGGAAGAACGAGCCGGGCACAGCGTGCCATCCCCCAAAGCAAGCCAGCGATATTTATTCAAGCGGGCGCTGGTTTTTTTACTGCCCACTGCCCACTGACAACTGCTCTTCTACTGCACCTGGGCGTCGGCCGGGTCCGCCTGGAATTTCAGGGCGGCCGGCCGGTTGGTGCTGTCGATGTAGCGGTTCCAGATATCCCGCAGGTCCTGGATGGCCCGCTTCACATCGGGCTCCATCCCCGCCGCCCGCAACTGCCCCAGACCGTAATAGAGCTCGTTGAGCAGGCGGATCTGGGTGATGCTCACCACCTGGTCGAGGGCGTCCTCCCCCAGGGCAGCCAGATCCAGCTTTTCCAGCTCCGCCAGTTCGTTAAGGATTTCCAAGGCAATACCGGTGAGCAGGTCCTGGTAGTACTGGGGGCCGCTCAGATCGATCTTGCGGCCCCGGCTCAGGGTGATGGCGAGGGGTGCGCCCATTCAGGCGGCCGGGCCCTTCTCCGCCAGGTAGCGGTAGATGGCCCCGTCGTATCCGTGGGTCAGCTTGAAGACCTTGCGGGCCAGGGCAAAGCGGGTGCCGAGGTTGGTGGCGCCTTTATTCAGCTTCATTTCGGCCATGAGGCGGGGATAGTCCAACGGGTCCACCACCACGGTCACGGCCTCGTAGTTCTTGGCCGCGGCCCTGAGCATCGTGGGGCCGCCGATGTCGATGTTCTCGATGGCGTCCGCCAGGGTGCAGCCCGGTTTGGCCACGGCTTGTTCGAACTGGTAGAGGTTGACCACCACCAGGTCGATGGGGACGATGCCGTGGGCGGCCATCTGCTCCTGGTGGCTCATGAGGTCCCGGCGTCCCAGGATGCCGCCGTGGACCTTGGGGTGCAGGGTCTTGACCCGGCCGTCCAACATCTCGGGGAAGCCGGTGAAGTCCGAGACCTCCACCACGGGGACGCCGTTGTCCCGCAGGAGCTTGGCGGTGCCCCCGGTGGACAGGATTTCTACCTGGTAGCCCGCCAGGAATTTGGCGAATTCCACCAGGCCGCTCTTGTCGGTGACGCTCATCAAGGCCCGGGATATGGGTTGCATGGGGTTCCTCCGTCTTAGGTATATTCCCGCAATTTTTCTTCAGGGGACAGTCTTATCGGGGCGGGTTTGAAACCCGCCCCTACAACGGTCATTACCGCTCTGATTGAGCAAATGCAGGGATTAATCCATGAGAGCGAGTTTAACCAAACCTACTATAAGCGCCGAATTTCCGCAAGACCGGAAAGGCCCGCACATTTATCTTTCCAGAAAGCGCGCGCCGCGGCAAGATGAACCAGACGCTACATGATTATCGGGGCCGGCGTGGCGGCCTGCAAGGTGGGGGGACGCGGCCGAGGAGGAACAGCCTGCCCCAGAACCGGGTATGGTGATAGTAGGCGACATCCCCGGTCTTCAGCCACAGGCCCTCCATCACCACCAAGAGGGTGCTGAGGCCGACGGAGGTTGCCGCCCAGGTGATGTGGAACATGGTGGTGAGGGCGAACTGGAAACGCTAGAGCAATATAGGGGCCGGACCATCCAGGCGTCGTCCTCCGGGACCGGTTCTCCGATTAATCCAAGTACAAGGTATGGACACCGGAGAAGCGGTGCGCCAACCGCCTCTACACCGGCTTGGCTTTAACAGATGCGGGGCAGCAGGTCCCCCGACGGCGGGTCCAGGAGGCGGGCGGTGCCGATGACGGTCTTGACCGTTACCCGGCCGGGGGGCGCATCCAGCACCCGGCCGATGACCCGGGCCGCCTCGCCGTAAGGGCTGCGCCGGATGATGAACAGAGCTTTGGCCGCATCCTTCGGGGCCACGATGATGAGCATCTTGCCTTCGTTGGCCACCTGGAAGACGTCCAGGCCCAGGGCCTCGCAGGCCGCGGCCACCGCCGGCGCGACCGGCACCCGGGCCTCGATGATTTCCATGGCGACCTGGGATTGACGGGCGATTTCGTTCAAGGCCGCGGCGATCCCGCCCCGGGTGGGGTCCCGCATGGCGTGGATTTCGCAGCCTTCCTCCAGCAGGTTCATGACCAGCCCGGTGAGGGGAGCGGCGTCGCTCATGATGGCCTCGCCGTCCAGGAGCTTTTCCCGGGCCAGCAGCACCGCGGTGCCGTGATCGCCCACCGACCCTGTGAGGATGATCTCATCCCTGGGGCGCGCCGCGGCGCCCGACACCCCGGGGAGCAGGACCAGCCCCACCCCGGCGGTGGTGATGAAGACCTTGTCGGCGGCGCCCTTGGGCACCACCTTGGTGTCCCCGGTGACGATGGCGACCCCGGCTTCGGCCGCGGTTACGCGCATGGACTCGGCAATGGCCTGCAACACGGAGATTTCCAGGCCTTCCTCCATGATGAAGGACGCTGACAACACCAGGGGCCGGGCCGCGGCGGTGAGCAGATCGTTCACCGTGCCCGCCACCGCCAGGCGGCCGATGTCGCCGCCGGGAAAAAAGAGGGGGTCCACCACGAAGGAGTCGGTGGTGAAGGCGAGCCGGTGGGAACCCAGCAGGACAGTGGCGCTGTCGTCGCCCACCCGGTTCGGGTCGCCGTACCGGGCCAGAAAGACCTCGTCGATGAGCGCCGTCATCTCCCGGCCGCCCGCGCCGTGGCTGAGCAGAATACGTTTCATCGGTTTTCTGTAACCCTGTTTTCTGTTTTCCGTTTTCCGTTTTCTGTAAAAGGAAAGCGATTGGCAAGAGCAGAAAGATGGATGCCTGAGCCTAACAGGAAAGCGTCAAGCGTATCGGGGAAAAAAGTGGGTCGAATTTCCATGGCTCTCAGAACTCCCGGATAGTTGACTAACCCAAATTATAGGTGGACCATTCACCTTCATATGGAAGTCCAAACAGAAAACGGAAAACAGACCCCCCCTACCTTTCATACCTATAAGCCGCGGCGCAGGCGCCTTCGGTGGATACCATGCAGGGGCCCAGGGGTTGGGCCGGGGTGCAGCCTTTGGCGAACAGAGGGCACTCCACCGGGCGCATGACGCCTCGCAGGATCTCGCCGCAGCGGCAGGGCGACGGCGGCGGCGGGGTGAGACGCTCCCAGACCTGGGGGAACCGGGCCCGGGCATCGAAACGGGCGTATGAATCCCGAATCTTGACGCCGCTCCCGGGAATGACGCCCAGGCCCCGCCATGAGGCGTCGTCGGGCGCGAATACCGCCGCCAGCAGTTCCCGGGCCCGGGGGTTGGCGGGAACGCTCACCGCCCGGGTGTAGACGTTGTCCACGCAGGCCTTACCTTCCTTTATTTGGCGCAGGATCGATTCTATCCCCAACAGCATGTCCACGGGTTCAAATCCCGTGACCGCACATGGGAGGCCAAACTCGGCGGGAATGAAGTCGTAGGCCGCAGTCCCGATGATGGTGGTAACGTGGCCGGGGCAGAGCAGCCCGGAAACCCGCGCTTCGCCGCCGGCCAACAGCGCCTTGAGCGCGGCGGGCATGGTCTTGTGGACGCACCAGACCGAGAAATTGTCCAGGCCGTATGCCGCCGCGGTCTGGATGGCCAGGGCGGTGGCGGGCATGGTGGTTTCGAAGCCCACCCCGAAAAACCCCAGGTGTTTATCCGGGGTCTGCCGGGCCAACTCCACCGCATCCAGAGGAGAGTAAACCACCCGCACTGCGGCCCCCTGGGCCCGCAGGCCTTCCAGGGAGGTGTGCGTGCCGGGGACCCGGAGCATGTCGCCGAAGGAGACCAGGACCACCTGGGGTTCGGTCCCCAGGGCCAGGAAGGCGTCCAGGTCTGACTGGGCGGTGACGCACACCGGACAGCCGGGACCGGAAATGAGCTCCACGCTTGGGGGCAGGATGGTTTTGAGGGCGAACCGGGCCGCGGCCATGGTATGGGTGCCGCAGACCTCCATGATAGTGGCGGGTCCTTCTGCCAGGGCCCCCAGGCGCCGGGCCAGGTCCTTAACCAGCGCCTGGTCCCGGAACTCGTCAATAAACTTCATCAGCCAGACTCCGGAGCAGGGAGAGGGTTTCCTGGGCATGCTCAGCATCTACCCGGGCGATGGCCAGTCCGGCGTGAATGAGCACGTAATCCCCCAGGGCCGCCTCGGGGAGCAGATCGAGGCGCACCGCCCGGGTCACCCCATCCACTTCGGCCACGGCGGTGACCCCGTTGATTTCAATGAGACGCATGGGAATGGCCAGACACATGATAATATCCTGTTTAACAAATTTTACTGATTTTAGGAAGTTAAGACGTTTAAAAGCCAGGGGTAAAAGGGGAAAAGGCGAAAAGGGAAAAGTAAAGAGAGAATCAAACAGGAATTAACCCTTTTCGCCTTTTACCCTTTTCCCCCTCTCTTTCCATCCGCGCGGCGGCCACGGCCACCTGGCCCAGGGAGATGGAGCCGTCGTTGGGCGGCGTCAGGGTATGGCTGAGCACCTCGAAGCTCCGCGCCGCCAGGGTGCGTTGCAGCCGGGTGAACAGCAGGGCGTTCTGCATCACGCCGCCGGACAGGGCCACCAGGTTCAGCCCGGTCCGCTCCCGGATCAGGGCGCCGGCGTCGGCCAGGACCCTTGCCAGGGAGTTGTGGAAGCGGGCGGCGATGACGGCGACGGCCACGCCGGCCTGGCGGTCGCGCACCACGGCCCGGAAGATGGCCAGGGTATCCAGGACCAGGACGCTCGGCGCATTGGTTACGGCCGCGGGATAGAAGCCGTCTTCGGTCTCGTCGGCGACCATTTCCAGTTCCATGGCCGGCTGCCCTTCGTAAGTCCGGAGGCGGCACACGTTTAGGGCCGCGGCCACCGCGTCGAAGAGTCGTCCGGCGCTGGTGGTGAGGGGCGAATTCAGCCCCTCGGCCAACTGGCGGCGCAGGATGCGCTCTGAAAGCTTGGCGTAGTGCAAGCCCAGCCGCCGGGCCTGGGTGGGAAAGTCATCCCCGTAAAGGGCGGAGAGATAGGCGGCCGCCATGCGGCCCGGGTCCTTGACCGCGGCTTCCCCGCCCGGGAGGCGCACAGGGGCGAAGTGGCCGGCCCGGGTAAAGCCGGCCAGGTCCGCCACCAGGAGTTCCCCGCCCCAGACGGTGCCGTCGGGGCCGTAGCCCGTGCCGTCCAGGGCGATCCCGATCACGCGGTCGGTGCGGCGGTTTTCCGCCAGGCAGGCGGCGATGTGGGCGTGATGGTGCTGCACCCCGATCAGGCGCACCCCGGCCAGACCCTGGGCATAGCGGGTGCTGAGATAGAGAGGATGAAGGTCGTGGGCGACGATGACCGGGTCCTGGCGGCACAGGGCCTTAAAATGGGTGATGGCGCGCCGGTAATAATCAAAAGTCTCCACGGAATCCAGGTCGCCGATATGCTGGCTGAGCAGGGCGACGCCGTGGGCGGCCACGCAGAAGGTGTTCTTCTGTTCGGCCCCGACCCCCAGGACGGGCGCCGATTTTAGGGGCAGATAGATGGGCGCCGGCACAAAACCCCGGGCCCGCCGCAGGGGGATGACGGCAGAGGCATCGACGGGGCGGACCACGGAGTCGTCGCAGGGCGCCTGGATGTCCCGGTCATGCATCAGGAAGGCGTCGGCCAGGCCCGATAATTTGCGCCGGGCCGCATCGTTTTCGTGCACCAGGGGCTCTTCGCTGAGGTTGCCGCTGGTCATCACCAGGGCGGCCGGGGCGTGCTCCATGAGCAAAGAGTGCAGGGGCGTGTAGGGGAGCATAAGCCCCAGGAACCGGTGGCCCGGGGCCACGTGGGCCGAGACGCCGGCGTTTCGCCGCCGCCGGGCGACGACGATGGGCCGTTCCCGGGAGAGGAGCCGCGACCGTTCCAGGTCGCCCAGGCGGCACAGACGCTCGGCCTCGGCCAGATCCCGGACCATGAGGGCAAAGGGTTTGGCCACCCGGCCTTTGCGCTCCCTCAGGGCGTGGACGGCCCCGTCATGGCGGGCGTCGGCGGCCAGGTGAAAGCCACCGAGGCCTTTGACGGCCACGATCTTGCCATGCTTCAGCAAACTTGCGGCAGCCGGGATGGCTTCCCGGTCCAGGCGGCGGCCGCCCTCTTCCAGCCAGACCCGGGGGCCGCAGACCGGGCAGGCGGTGGGTTCGGCATGAAAGCGCCGGTCCTCCGGGTTCTCATATTCCGCCCGGCAGTGGGGGCACAGGTCAAAGACGGCCATGGTGGTGTGGGGACGGTCATAGGGCACCTCCCGGATGATGGTGAATCGGGGGCCGCAGTTGGTGCAGTTGGTGAAGGGATACTGATAGCGCCGGTTGCCGGGGTCGGCGACGTCGGCCAGGCAGTCGCCACAGGCGGCCACGTCCGGGGGGATCAGGGCCTCGGTGGCGGCCAGATGCCGGCTCTCCCGAATGGCAAACCCGGCGACGCCCTCGGGCGGGGTATTGCGGCTCGTCACCGCGTCGATGCGGGCCAGGGCCGGGGCCTCCTGCTGGAGCTGAACGATAAAACCGGCCAGGGAGGCGGGCGGGCCTTCGATCTCGATTTCCACGCAGCGGGAAGTGTTGCATACCCAGCCGGCCAGGTGGTGCAGCCGGGCCAGCCGATAGACAAAGGGCCGGAAGCCGACGCCTTGCACCACGCCGGTCACCTTCAGCTTTTTTCGGGCCAGAGTCTTTACAATCGCCATGCGCCGCGTTACCTTCAGGCCGGGGACCCCAAGATGGTGCGACTGATTGCGGAGAGATTAAAAGAGTATAACCGATTTTTAGAGAGGAAGGACCATCCTGAGAAGAGGATTGCCCAGCCTGTTGGCGCCGGCTGCGGGTTCAGCCCCCTGAACCATTGCCCGGACTGACGTGGAAAACTGCACGATTAATAAAAAATGTGGTATAGAGAAAATAACTCACGCAGGTGGGGTGAGTGGCCTCGGAGGGTCAGACGCAAGTTTCCCCGGTGGCGTGGCGGGGGCCGGTAAATCCTGGCGGCCTTGCCGGCCCATCGGGCCAGCAGGAGCATGAGAGGGATGCCTTACCCCGGTGCAGCGGAGGAAATACCCTTGGAAGATTTCAGTGAAGTGGAAATTTTGTTGGTGGAAGATAACCCCTACGACGCCGAATTGACCCTCAGAGCTTTGAAAAATAAGGGGCTGGCCAACAAGCTCCTCACCTTTCCGGACGGGGTGGAAGCCCTGGACTTTCTCTTCGGCGCCGGGGTTTATGCTGGCCGGAACCTGGCGTTGCGACCCAAGGTCATTCTCCTGGATTTGAAGCTGCCCCGGATCAATGGCCTGGAAGTATTGGAAAAAATTAGAGCTGATGAACGGACCAGGACGATTCCGGTGGTAATCCTGACTTCGTCCCAGGAAGAGTCGGATATCGTCAGGGGCTACAATCTGGGAGTGAACAGCTACATGGTCAAGCCGGTGGATTTTGACAAGTTTTTCCAGGCAGTGGAAGATTTGGGCCTCTACTGGCTGTTGTTGAACAAGGCGCCGAATTGACCGGTCAAGGTCGGGTTCCCAAGGCGGCGGCGCCCCGGTAGATAGCTGTAGGAGAGATTCATGGAGCAGGCCCTGCGCATTTTGATTCTGGAGGATTTGTCCAGCGATGCGGAGCTGATGGCCTATGAGCTGCGGCAAGCCGAGATCGCCCACTCTTACCGGCGCGTCGCCGACCGGGAACATTTTGTCGCGGCGCTGGCGGAAAATTGGCCGGATATCATCCTGTCGGACTTTCATCTCCCGGGTTTCGATGGCCTGGAGGCCATGGTCCTGGCCCAGGCCGTCTGCCCGGAGACGCCCTTCATCTTTGTCTCCGGGGCCATGGGTGAAGAGGCGGCCATCGACGCGCTGAAGCGGGGGGCCACGGATTATGTGCTCAAGGACCGCTTATCCCGCCTGGGCCCCGCAGTCCGGCGGGCCCTCCGGGAGGCCGAGGAGCGCCGGGAGCGCCGCCAGGCCGAGGCCGCTTTGAGAGAAAGCGAGGGAAAATACCGCCTCCTGGTCAACAACCTCCCGGCCGTGGTGTATAAAGGCTATGTGGATTGTGCGGTGGATTTTATCGATGAGAAAGTGGCGGAGCTCACCGGCTACCCGAAGAGGGTATTCGATGCCCGAACCATGAAGTGGACCGACGTCTTGCTGCCTGAAGACCATCAAGAGTTTAAGGCCGCGTTTCTGATAGGACTGAAACAATCAGGGGCATACATCCGGGAATACCGGATAAGGAAGAAAGACGGAGAGGTCATCTGGATCCAGGACCGGGGCCAGATCATCTGCGGCCCGGACGGCCAGGTGGAATACATCAGCGGGGTGTTTTTCGACATCACCGAGCGCCGCCGCGCCGAAGAGGACCTGCGGGAATCGGAGCAAAGGCTGCGCTGTCTTACCGCGCAACTCCTGAGTGCCCAGGAACGGGAACGGAAGCGGATTTCCATGGAGCTGCACGACGAACTGGGGCAGAGCCTGGCGGTGCTCAAACTCCAAATCCGGGCCATTGAACGGGGCCTGAGGGACGATCAGCAGGACTTAAAGGCGGACTGCCTGGCATTGCTGGACTATCTCGATGGGGTGATTGACGATATCCGCCGCCTCTCCCTGGATCTGAGCCCCGCGATCTTAGAAGACCTGGGCCTGCAGTCGGCGTTAAAATATTTGATCAATGGGTTTAGCAAGCATTATACGGTCAGCCTCTCCTTGGAGGTGGAGGATTTGGATCATCTGTTCCCGGCTGACGCGCAGATTATGATTTACCGGATTTTTCAGGAATGCCTGACCAACATCTCCAAGCATGCCGGGGCCACCGAGGTCTCCATCGCGGTCAGAGAAGATGACGGCTTGATCTCCCTGGTGGTAGAGGACAACGGGGCAGGTTTCGATCCGGCCGAGGTCTCGGCCCGCCGGGCCACCGACGGGGGGCTGGGGTTGGCCGCCTTGGCTGAACGGGCCCGGATGCTGGGCGGGACTCTGGAAATCCGGAGCCAGCCGGGATCCGGCGCCGGAGTAACCTGTGTCATTCCCGTTGATCGCCGAAAAAGAGTCCCAGGCCATTAATTCGGGAACGGCGCCCCCCGGGCGTCAGGCCGAGAACCGGAACGGCGCGGCGGTGGGGCCCGGCTGGCGGGGAGCCATCCGGCCACCGCCAGCTTTGGCCTGACCTCTGGGCAGAACCGGCCGTCTCCCTGGCCGGCCGCAGGTTGATGATGGAGGAGTGACATGGCGGGCCCCTTCAAAATTATGTTGGCTGATGACCATGTGATGTTTCGCCGGGGCGTCAGGAGTCTTATTCAAGGGATGCCCAACGTGGAAGTGGTGGGAGAAGCCGGTGACGGCTTCGAACTCCTGCGGCTCTTAAGGGAGAGTAAGCCCGACCTGGTGATTATGGATATCTCCATGCCTAACCTCCGGGGCCTGGAAGCCACCCGGGAGATAAAATACATTGACACGGGGGTCAAGGTCTTGATCCTGACCATGCACAAGGAGCGGGAATACCTGTACCACGCCTTGAAGGCCGGCGCCGAGGGCTATCTGCTCAAGGAAGATGCGGACGGGGAGTTGATTTCGGCCATCGAGACGTTGCGCCGCGGGGGCACCGTTATCTCCTCCCTGTTGTCCGCGCAGGTGGCCGATATTTTCGTGGACAAATTCCGGGCCGGGGGCGAGCCCCTGACCGCGCCGGAGGATCCCCTGACCATCCGGGAACGGGAAATCATCAAGCTCATCGCCGAAGGAAAATCCAGCAAGGAGATCGGCGAACTTCTCTTTATCAGCAGCCGGACGGTGCAACACCACCGCGCCAACATCATGAGGAAGTTGAACGTCAAGAAAACGGCCGACCTGGTTAAGTATGCCCTCCAGAAGGGTTACGCCATGGGCTCGGACTTTTAACGGTTTTTCCGGCTTCCCCCCGGCGTTTTTGCCTCAGCATCCTGCCGTCATGGCCCTCGGGTTCTTTTTAGCCCCCCGACCGAAATTTATGCGCCGTGCAATTTTTGCCGATGCTTTCAGGACGGTCTAGTGTTTCGATCCATAAATTGTATGGCATAAAACAAGCCCTATCTTGAAGGCCGGGTGTTTTAAGTCCAATACGGTTCACTTAAGGTTTGGCTATTTCGATGGGTTGCTGGGGCGAGGATGCCCCCCCTCACCCCAGCCCTCTCCCCCCGCCGGGGGGAGAGGGAGAATTACCGGATATCCTTCTTTATTCCCTCTCCC
>VGSJ01000034.1 GCA_016875015.1 Deltaproteobacteria bacterium
ACCGGTCAGTTGAAGACCAGACGCCGGACTCCAATAGCATGTAGTGCCAACCCTTTTTTGCCATGGCTTAACTTACTGATAATCCAAAACTATTTTTTTACAACTGTCGAAGATGAGTTAAGGCTGACGTTCCCCCGCTCCCAGCCGGCCGGGGGGCCGGGGGCGACTCCGGGGCCTCAGCCGGCGGCCGCAGCTTTATCGGGGCCTTCCACCTGGACGCTGAAGGTTTGAAAACTGTGGTCCACCATCAGGCTGGTGATGACGTTGGCGCCTTCCCGGCGGGTGGAGATCACCTCGACGCGGTGGGGCACCCCGAATTCGTCTGCGAAGGTGATGCTCTCCCCGTCTTTGAAGCCGCCGCGTCTGAACCAGACCTCCGGCGGCAGCAGCCAGGCCTTGCCGCACCGGGCCTCAAACTTGAAAAATGACAGGGCATCGAAGGGGAACTGGAGGTAGAGCGCCAGATCTTCGTCGGTGGCCGGCCGGTCCAGCTCGCCTTCCAGCCGGCGGCGCGCCGTCGTGAGGTCGGCGTCCCCGGACTTCTGGATCCCCCCCTCGGCCGCCAGGATCTGCGGCCACTTTTTACTGTCGTAGCGCTGAAATTCCAGCACCTTCTCGCAGATCCAGGTGTCGGGCCTAAAAAACGGCAGGGGCCCGTAGCGTCCCAGCAGGAGGTTCTTGAGGTCCAGAGACGGCCTTTCGTAGCGCCCGTAGAGGATGTTATTGACCGCGGTGGTCCAGATGATTTGGGACCCCGGGGTCACCGACCACCAGTTCCCCAGCTCCGTCTGCACCCGGGCCATTTCCGTGAGGATTTCCGGCAGGCGCTCCAGAAACCCCCCCTTGTCGGCCTGCTCAAAGACGCTGCCCACCGCGCCGCCGGTGAGCTTGTAGGCCGCCACGGTGGGGTCGTGCCCCCGGAAGGGGCTCTCGAAAGGCTCATAAATCTTCCGTTCCCGGCGCAGGAGATCCGAGGACTTGATGAGCGAGGGGATGTCCACCCCCACGGCCTTTTTGCCGTAGTCGTCCAGGGCCTGGATTAAGGTGAGGGCCGGGGCCTGGCCGTAGATCGCCCCATAGCCGTGGTCCGCCACGTCCACGATCTTCGCCCCCGCCAGGACCGCGGCGCTCATGCGCCCGATGTCGTTGCCGTCGGTGTTGCAGCCGTGATAGTGGAGCACCAGGTTTGGGAAAGCCGCACAGATGGACTCCACCAGCTGGGTGATGCGCTTGGGGGTCCCCAGGCCGGCGTAATTCTTGATGGAGATGATGACGTCGGGACCCGTGACCGTAAGGATCTCCTTGACCTTGTCCACATAATACCGGTCGGTGTGCTCCGGCCCGGTGGAGAAGCAGATGCTGGGCATGAGGAGCCGCGCCGCCTTCTGCACCTCTTCCATCACCGGGATCAGGTTGGGCACGTAATTGAGAAAATCGTAGACCCGCCAGACATCCACGTATCGGGCAAACTCCCGCACCGTCAACCGGATCACGTTTTCGGGATAATGGCGGTAGCCGAACAGGCTGGAGCCCCGGCACACGGTCTGGAGCAGGGTCCGGGGCATGGCCTTCCGGGTGATCCGCAGCCGTTCGAAGGGGTTCACCTGTTTGCGCATCAGGTCCACGTGAACGGAAGCGCCGCCGCTCACCTCCACCGAAAAGAACCCGGCGGCCTCCCGGTACGGCGCCACCCGCACCGTGGTCATGGGCATGAGCCGGTTTTTGAAGTCCGATTGCGACACATCCCGCTCGTTGTTGCACAGGTAGTACCCCTCGGACTCCCGCAGCGTACTGAGAATCTCGGTGGGGCTCATTCCCCGGATAATCCGTCCCTGCATGGTTCGTTCCTCTCTAAAAATAAAACGCGCCGCCCGGGTGGATCACTCCCGGCCCGGGCCTGGTCCGGCGCTTCACTGCGTATAGGGATTCTTTTCATGGGCATTGATTTCGGCGATGAGGCGGGCCAGTTTCTCCACCTCCCGCTCCTGCTCCCGGTAATCCATGAGTTGGGGGTGGTCATCGATGTAGGCGGTGTCCAGCTTCATCCCGATAAAATCCGGCTCTTTGACAATTTGCTGGAAATACGGAATGGTGGTCTTCACCCCGATGATGAGAAACCCGTTGAGGGCCCGGTCCATCCGGTCCACCGCCTCCCGCCAGGTGAAGCCGTACACGGTGAGTTTGACGATCATGGAGTCGTAATACGGGGTGATTTTGTACCCCTGGTAGACGGCCCCGTCCAGCCGGACGCCGTGCCCGGCGGACGACCGGTAGACCTGGATCACCCCGGGGCTCGCCAGAAAATCGTTTTGGGGGTCTTCGGCATTGACCCTGAACTCGATGGCGAAGCCGCGCTCAACCACCTGCTCCTGAGAAAAGCTGATGGGTTCGCCCATGGCGATTAAAAGCTGCTCCCGGACGATGTCGATGCCGGTCACCACCTCGGTGACGGTATGCTCCACCTGCAGGCGGGTATTGACTTCGAGGAAGTAATACGTCCCGTCGTGCTGCACCAGAAATTCCACGGTGCCGGCGCTGAGATACTTGGCGGCCCGGACCACCCGCACCGCGGCGTCGCAGATCTCGGCGGTCAAAGCCGGGGCCAGGCCGGCAGGGGCGATCTCCACGAGTTTCTGGTGGCGGCGTTGAATTGAGCAGTTCCTGGTCCCCAGGTGCACCACGTTGCCATAGGAATCGGCCAGGATCTGGACTTCCACGTGCCGGGGCCGGTGCACGCATTTTTCCAGGTAGATGTTGTCGTCCCCGAAGGACATGAGGGCCTCGGAACGCGAGCGCTGGAGCCCGGTCAGCAAACTGTCCCGGTCCCCCACCTGGCGAATCCCCCGGCCGCCGCCGCCCGATACCGCCTTGATCATGACGGGGTAGCCGTGGGTCGCGGCGAACTCCAAGGCCGCATCTTCTCCCGGGGCTCCCGGGGCCAGCACCCCGGTGGCCGGAATGACGCGAACCCCGGTGGCCTGGGCGATTTTCCGGGCGATAATCTTGCTTCCCAGGTTCCGGATGACCTCCGGGGGCGGCCCGATGAACACCAGGCCCGCATTGGTGCAGGCTTCGGGGAAATCGGGGTTTTCCGCCAGAAAACCGTAGCCGGGATGAATGGCCTGGGCCCCGGTCTGTTGGGCGGCGAGAATGATCTTGTCGATATTGAGGTAGTCCTCCCGGGGGCCGGACCCGATGCAGACCGCTTCATCGGCCCGCATGATATGGAAGGCGTCCTTGTCGGTCTCCTCGTAGATGGCCACCACCTTGAGGCCCAATTCCTGGGCCGACCGCATGATCCGCACCGCGATCTCGCCGCGGTTGGCCACCAAAACCTTGCTGAATACCCGCTTGTCTACCATGGCTGCCCATCTCTTTCAGGTCTGTTTCGAAAAATTCTTGGTGGCGCCGGCATCTTGCCGGTGCGGGCGCACAGGGTGAAAACCTGTGCCACCAACGGGGGCGGGCGGGACGCCCGCCCTACCGGATTTTTTACGCTTGATGGGCGAGGTGAAGACCCATGCACGACTGCTCCGAACCCTCAGCCCCGGTTCGAGGCCAGATTTTCTGAGCCGCTCTTTCAATTGAGAAGTCATCGGCCCCGAATGTCAATAAAAAAACCTTGACCAGCCGAGGAAACCGCTACTGACTCACCGGAGGATGGAGGACGGCATGCACCCGGCGCGCCAATTCGATGGGCCTAAAAGGCTTCTGGAGAAAAGTCACCGATAGATCCGCCACGCCGTGTTGGACCAGGGCGTCTTCGGTGTAGCCCGACATGTAGAGCACTTTCATTTCCGGGCGCAGGGGGGTGAGGCGGTCGGCCAGTTCCCGGCCGCTCATCTGGGGCATCACCACGTCGGTCACCATCACGTGGATCGGCCCCTGGTGCCGTTCACAGGCCAACAGGGCCTCGCCGCCGTGGCGGGCCTCCAGCACCGAGTAGCCGTAGAGCCGCAAGAACTTGGCCAGCAAGCCCCGGAGCACGTCCTCGTCTTCCACCAGCAGCACCGTTTCATCCCCCCGGAAGCTCGCGGTGATGGGGATCTTCGCCTTGGGCGGCGGAACCACGGCATCGAGGCGGGGCAGATAGACGGTGAAGGCGCTGCCGACCCCGGGTTCGCTGGCCAGGTCGAGGTAACCGCCGCTTTGCCTGACGATCCCATACACGGTGGACAGCCCCAGGCCGGTGCCCTTGCCCGGTTCCTTGGTGGTAAAGAAAGGCTCGAAGATATGGGCCTGGGTGGCCTCATCCATGCCGACGCCGGTGTCTTCCACCACCAGCATCACGTAAGCTCCCGGCGGCGCCGGCCCGAACCTGGTGTGGCGACTCTTCTTCAATTCCACCGGCGCGGTCTTCAGGGTTAGCCGGCCGCCTTGGGGCATGGCATCCCGGGCGTTCACCACCAGGTTCATGATGATCTGGTCCACCTGGCCGGGGTCCGCCTTCACGGCGCCCGGGCTCCGGTCAGTGACGACTTCCAGATTGAGGTCTTCGCCGATGAGCCGCCGCAGCATCGGTTCCAGGTCCAGGACCACCCGGTTGAGATCGACCGCCTGGGGGTGAACAACCTTCTGGCGGCTGAAGGCCAGCAACTGCTGGGTCAGGGCCGCGGCCCGGTCGCCGGCCTCCAGAATGTTTTCCAGGTGGCCGTAAAGCGGGTCGTCTTTGTGGACCTTGGCCCGCATGAGTTCACCGTACCCCGTGATGGCCATCAGGAGATTGTTGAAATCGTGGGCCACCCCGCCGGCCAGCCGGCCCACCGCCTCCATCTTCTGGGCTTGGAGGAGCTGCTGTTCCAGGGCCTTGCCCTCGGTGATGTCCGCGGCCACCCCGGTAAACATGATGACCCGGCCCTGGTCGTCCCGGACCGGATAGCCCCGGTCCCGAATCCAGCGCACCGCCCCGTCGGGCTTGATAATGCGGTATTCGTGGCTCCAGGGAATGCCTTGCCGATGCCCCGCATAAACCTCGGACCTCACCCGTTCCCGGTCCTCCGGATGGATCGAGTCAATGAAGACTTTGGGGTCGTGATACAATTCCCCGCTGGGCCGACCCCAGACCTGTTCAAAAGCTGGACTCACGTATAGCGTTTGGCCGATCTCCGGGGTGGCCATCCAGAAGACATCCTGGATGGTCTCGGCCATGAGCCGGAACCTTTGCTCGCTCTCCCGCAGGGCCTCTTCCGCCTGCTTGCTTTGGGTGATATCTTCCACCACTTCGATAAATCCGTTTATCTCGCCATCCGGGCCAAAACTCGGGAAAGCATGGATGCGAACAACCAAAGAGCTTCCGTCGTCCCGAACGCCTGTGGTTTCAATCTCCGCCTTCTGGCCAGTGGCCAAGGCTAGCGCTCCGGGACAATGGGGGCAAACCGCCTGTCGCTTTTCAAATTCCCGGAAACATTCCTTGCCAATAAACTCGCGTGGATGCTTGTGGAACAGATTTCCCTGAGCAGGGTTCGTCGTAATTATACGATAGTCAGAACTGATCAAAGTGATGCCGAGGGCAATGTTCTCCACTAGGGAGCGGAATAGCTCCTCGCTCTGCCGCAGCGCTTCCGCCGCCAGGTGGCGCTCGGAGATGTCCCGCACGTGCTCCATCACCAGGACCACCCGGCCGGATTCGTCCCGGATGGGGTAGGCTGAAATTTGCCGGACCCGGCCGTCCGCAGGATTGACCTTTTCCAACCTGACGGGTTGGCCCGTGGCCAAGACCTCCAGGGCATGACAGTTGTCGCAGGGGCGGTCCCGGTGATGGTAAACCCGGTAGCACTTGGGCTGTCCTTGCCGTTCCGCCTCCGGTACCGACTCGTACCCGTGCCAGTTGCTCAGGATGACGTTGAAGTCCCGGTCATGGATGGTGAGCAGGTCGGGAATGGCGCGGAAGACGTGGCTCAGCATGGCCTCGCAGGGGCTCGGGCTGGCTGCCGGCGGGCTGCCCCCGGCCTCCCGGTCCGCCCGCAGCGCCGCGATGGCCTGGGAGAGTTCCTGGAGAGCGGTTTCCAACTCCTGCCGGGAGGCCTCGGGCAAGCCGGCGGCCCGCTTCTGAAGAGCCTGAAAACGCCGCTCCAGAGTATCCAAAGGCTGGTCGAGCAACGTCCTTGTCATCTCTTTGGCTCCTCAACCACAACTGACCGCGCCGGGTTGCGCCGGCTTCGCCGGGTGGGGTCGCTGGGTCAAGACCCGTCTCCCAGGCCAAGTGACTTGACTATAACATAAAAAGCCTCGCTGCCACTTCATAAAAACTTTACCGTGAAAATCCAAATCCCCCTAAATCCCCCTTTGCCAAAGGGGGACTTTGAAACCCCCCTTTGAAAAAGGAGGGTAGGGGGGATTTAGGCTCTTGGAGCATGTGCCATAACGGAAAAAACTATTGGCAACCGCTATATATGTCCGCCCACGAGAGGGTGGACACGCAGGCCCGCCCCTACAATAGACTAATTTGATCGCAACTTTATATGAAAATAGCTCAATGGGACGGGCCTCCGTGCCCGCCGTTGCCATAAGCTAATGGTGCGTAGGGCGGACCCTTGTATCTTTTCGAAAAAGTCATTCACGAACCTTTGACTCACCCGTAAATCATGAAAAGCTGGTATTGGCTGGTGCTTCCTTGGCACAGGCTGGAAAGCCTGTGCTACCAATTTAAAGAACTTTTCGAGGAAGGAGCTTGGAAACCAGGAGAAAATGACCTAAAAGCCAGTTTTGCCGCAATCCCCTATTTTTTCTGCGCCTGCTGGAGCCTGGCCCAGGGGTCTTTCAGGGTCACCGTCCGGTTGAAGACCGGGGCCCCGGGGGCGCTGTCCTTTTGATCCACGCAGAAGTAGCCCTGGCGCTCGAACTGGTAGAAGCTCCCGGGCAGGGCGCCGGCCAGGCTCGGCTCCAGGCGGCAGGAGGTCAGGACCTGAAGCGAGGCGGGGTTGAGATCGGCCTGGAAATCGCCGCCGTGCTCCTCCCCGGGCACGGCTTGGGTGAAGAGGCGGTCATAGAGGCGCACCTCGGCGGACACCGCCTGGGCCGCCGACACCCAGTGGAGGGTGGCCTTGACCCGGCGGCCGTCCGGGGCGTGCCCCCCCCGGGTGGCGGGGTCATAGGTGCAGCGCAGTTCCACCACCTCGCCGGTTAAGGGGTCCTTGACCACCGCTTCGCACCTGATGAAGTAGGCATAGCGCAGCCGCACCTCCCGCCCGGGGGCCAGCCGGTAGAATTTCTTGGGCGGGTCCTCCATGAAGTCCTCCCGCTCGATATACAACACCCGGGAGAACGGCGCCTTCCGGGCGCCCTGGGTCAAATCCTCGGGGTTGTTGACGGCCTCGATCTCCTCCACCCGGTCCTCCGGGTAATTGAGCAGGACCACCTTAAGGGGTCTCAGCACCCCCATCACCCGGGGCGCCCGGTAGTTCAAGTCCTCCCGGACGCAGAATTCCAGCAGGGCCAGGTCCACCAGGTTCTCCCGTTTCCCCACGCCGATGCGCTCGCAAAAGGCGCGGATGGCCTCCGGGGTGTAGCCCCGGCGCCGCATCCCCGCCAGGGTGGGCATGCGGGGGTCGTCCCAGCCGGCCACGTGGCCCTCGTTCACCAGTTGCAGGAGCTTGCGCTTGCTCATGACGGTGTAGCTGAGGTTGAGGCGGGCGAACTCGATCTGCTGCGGGTGGCACGGGACGGGGCAGTGGTCCAGGGCCCAGTCGTACAGCACCCGGTGGTCCTCGTACTCCATGGTGCAGATGGAGTGGGTGATCCCCTCCAGGGCATCGGAGAGGGGATGGGCGTAATCGTACATGGGATAGATGCACCAGGCGTCGCCGGTGCGGTGATGGCTTTCAGGCTTGATGCGGTACAAGACCGGGTCCCGCATATTCAGGTTGGGGGAGGCCATGTCGATCTTGGCCCGGAGGGTCCGGGACCCGTCGGCAAACTCGCCGGCCCGCATCCGCTTAAACAGGTCCAGGTTCTCCGGAACGGACCGCTGGCGAAAGGGGCTGTCGGCGCCAGGCGCCGTCAGGGTGCCCCGGTACTCCCGGACCTGCTCCGGGCTCAAGTCGCACACATAGGCCTTGCCCGTCTTGATCAGGTGCAGGGCATAGTCGTACAACGGCTCGAAATAGTCCGAGGCGAAGAACAGCCGGTCCTCCCAGTCGAACCCCAGCCACCTGACGTCGGCCATGATGGACTCCACATACTCCATTTCTTCTTTGCTGGGGTTGGTGTCATCGAACCGGAGGTTGCAGACGCCGTGGTAATCGGCGGCCAGGCCGAAGTTGAGGCAGATGGACTTGGCGTGGCCGATGTGGAGGTAGCCGTTGGGCTCCGGAGGAAAGCGCGTGATCACCCGGCCGTCATTCTTATGGATTTTCAAATCTTCATCAATAATGTGGTGAATAAAGTTTGGTGCAGGCGCCGAATCAGTGATGGCCATCGATAACACTCCCCCCGGGTTGTTTCCCTTGTCGCTATCTTCGACGTTGTTCTATTACAACTATGAATTACAAGAGTGGGCGCGGTCTGAAAAACAACAACTGTTACTTTTATACTTGATATTTGAGAAGATTGCAATCACCCCGGCGCCTGGCCGGCGGTCGGGGCGCAGCCGATACGGCGGAGCCGACCGGGAAGGCGCAACGGGGTTGAGCGCGGCGCGCGGAGAACCTCCCCCCGGGCTTACCCGCGCCCTAACTTCTCCCACCGGCTTTTCAGCCTCTCCCCCCCGACTCAGGCCTAATCCTTACTTGGAAATTAGGGGAAACAGAACCCCATAATCAGGGTTGCCCCGATTGTTGAAGAGCCCTCTTTCTATTAAAAATATCCTCAAATCATCAGGTCTGGCGGGCTCCAGGGTCGGGCTTGGCGGTCATTGAATCTGAATCGAGTCGGTTCGGTGGGGCTGGTCTTTCTGTCTGGTTCTCAAAAAAACCAGTCGGGTTCCGATAGTTCGACGCTTAATTCAATCTCATCAGAGCAAGGACTCAATTTTGGCCTCCAAAGATTTTTCCGTCAGGGTCGGCCAGGAAGAAATCGGCCGAATCTTCAACCTGAAAGAGAACCTGGACCTCAAGGATCTCCTGGTAACCTACGCGCCGCATTACCAGCAGTTGGGCTGGGTCCTGGTAGGGATGAAGTCGCCGGAAGGCGCCCCGCTGGAATTTGACCTCAGTCAGCCCGCGGATCTGTGGTCCCAGCAGCTCTCCGAGATGGGTGCGGACCAGGGCCAGATCAATATCGGCATACGCACGGGTAAGGCCTCCAATCTGCTGGTGCTGGAAGTGAACCGAGGAGAAGGCGCCCTCTCTTTGGACCAGTGTGGAGAATGGCGGGCCGACTGCGTCGCCGAAATGGGCGGGTGCCGGGAGCAGCACTACTATACCCTGCCGCTGGAGGCGCAAACTCCGCCTTCTTTCTTTCTGGCGCCGCAGGTGCTGATTTATGGCGAGGGGGGCTTGGTGCTGGCGCCGCCGTCCCTGGAGCCCCTGGCCCGGGAACCCTGGCGCTGGCTCCGGCCGCCCTGGGAAGCGCCGCCCCTGCCGCCCAAACCGGCAGTCTGGCAATTTCTCAAAGAGTTTATCCCCGCGGCCATGGTGAAACCCGAGGTGCAGTCCTGGGAGGAAATTTACCGGATGATCGCGCCTCACGGTTGCATGTTGAAAGCCCTGCTGGTGCCCCCCACCTCTCAGGATAAGTACTATCAGGGGATTATCGGCACTGCCCTGGGGCTGGGGTTCAAAGATCCGGCGTTGCTGTTCGGCCTGTTGTGGCACGCCCCCCACGGGGAGGCCCGCCAAAACCCGGAAAAACGGGACTATTTCCAAGAATTGGTCGCCAGGGCCAGGGACCGGCAGGAAGGCGGCGCCTCGGTTCCGGGACTGCCGGCCAGGATAGACGGGGGCGCCTGGCCGGATAAACCAGCCAGCCACCTGGAGATTGCCTCCCAGGGCGCCCAGGAGGTCTTGGATATGCTTTCCGGTTCTGGATCGACCGACCCGAAAGGCCAGGAGAGGGAGACTGCATCCACCCCGCAATTCGATCAATCGGTTTCGGGGCAGTTCTTTCAGTTGCTGGCCGGACTGGGGGAAAAGGTCATCATGGAGAGCTGCCGCTACGAAGCGATGCTGACGGGGGTGCACCACCAGGCCGGGGAAATTGACAGCCTGGTGTCCCAGTGGGAGCAGTATTTCGCCGGCTCCGCCCCCAGCTCCCCGGAGCCGGGGCAAAAGCCGGCGGGAACCACCGTAGAATTCAATTGGGATGCCATAGTTGGCCAACCTAGCAGCAAAAAACAGCAAATCCAGAAAATCCAGACCGCAGCCGGTGATTTCCTGAATCAGAACCCGGACCTGGCCGGTGACCGGCACAAAGTCCAGATGGTGATTTTCTGTCTCAAGAACTATGTCAGCATCAACCCCGAAAATGCCGCCCTGCCCTTTCGTGAAAAGTTGGACCAGGCCGGCATTATGGCCCGGGAGTATTTACGGATGCAGCATAAAGTGTGATCGGGGAACGCATCGGCCGCTGGTTGCGGGACTGGCGGGCCAAATCGAATGGGTCAGTCCCCTTTCCTGCAGCGTTCAGGGGCCGGCGGTAAAACCATAAAGGAGGAAGGCATGACTTCGGGCCACTTAAAACCGGAGGTAAAAACCACTGGGGATCCTGCCCTCATGTTAGAGGTTGCCGGCCAGAAGGAAGCAACTCCTCGCCTCATACCCGTGCTTATCCAGAACCTTTCCATGGGAGGGGTTACCCTGGCGGTGACTAATCCCTGGGGCATAGCCGACTGGGATCGTTACCACGGGGAAGATTGCGTCCTCCGGGTGAAAAACTTTGGGGGCCGGGAAGTTTTCAATATCAAGGCCAAAATAGCCTGGACCAAGTTCGGCGGCAAAGGTCAGCCCCCCTTGTCTCTGGGATTGCACATGGTTAAGCCTCCCGGCGAGGCTCTCAGACGGTTGAGCAATCTCCTTACCCACACCTCTAAGGATATCAAGGAGCTCTGGGACAGATATGACCAAGTCCGGGAAACACCGGGGCAATCGCGCCTGGTGCGCTACGGCTATATCGCCGGGCTGGTATTGTTGACGGGAGGATTGGCGCTCCAGCTTACCGGCCCCCCCGCTTACAAAATATACGGCTGGGTCCTCTGGCTACTGGGCAGCCTGGGGATTGCCGGGAAGATTATCTGGCCGGTTTGGCAAAAGCGGGTTGCCGGTGACCAGATTGACAAAACTCTTTGAGGTTTATGGAGAATAGGTTATGCCGACGAACTTAAACAGGCTCAAGCTGTGGAGTATTGGCGGCGGCAAAGGGGGTATCGGTAAGAGCCTGGTCACGTTAGGACTGGGGGTCGCCCTGGCCCGCCTGGGGAAGAAGGTTATCCTCATCGACGGCGACCTGGGCGGCGCCAATCTGCATACCTTGATGGGGGTCCGTTACCCTCATGTCACCCTGGAGCATTTCCTGACCAAGAAAGTGACCCGGTTGGAAGATACCGTCATTGAAACCGCGGTTGAGGATATCGGCCTCATCTGCGGGGCCGACGATCTGATGGGGGCGGCCAACCCCACCTTCGCGCAAAAAATCCGGTTGTTGCATCAGATCGAGGAGCTGCCGGCCCAGTATGTACTATTTGACCAGGGGGCCGGCACCTCATTCAACACGCTGGATTTTTTCAACTTTTCCGGGGGGAAAATCGTCCTGTTCACCTCCCAGACCACCTCCCTCCAGAATGCCTACGGGTTCATCAAGAGCGCCCTGTACCGCAAGTTATCCCGGGATTTCGCCAAGGATGATGAAGTCCTCCAGATTTTGTACCAGGGCGGCGAGGCCGAAACTGGGAATAACTTCAGCACGATTCAGGACCTGCTGAACCATTTTAAGGATGCCCAGCCGGAGAAACATGCCCGGTTGACCCAGGTTTTATGGGATTTTCATCTCTTTCTGGTGGTCAATATGGTCAAGAGCAATGCCGACCTGAAGGCCCCGGAAATTATCCGCTCGGTGTGCCGGGATTTCCTGAATATCCAGCCTGACATTATGGGGGAAGTCCTATTTGATCCCGGGGTCGAGGCGGCCATCAGTCAAATGACGCCTTTCCCCCTGTATCGGAAGAAGAGCAAAGCCATGGCGGGGCTGAGCCAGATCGCCTTGAAGCTTGTGAAGCAATCCAGGCTGCCCCGAATGGGCTGGAGTGGGGCCCAGGAGGCTTCGGAGGAAGAGGTCTTGCCGCTGGACACGATCATTACCCACCCCTCCGGATCATGATCCGGAAACCCAGGGGGCTGAAGCAAGTTTGAGACTATCTATGGCCACTGAGCCCAACGTAAAACCTAACCCGCAAAAATCCAGTCGGCCAACGTCCTGCGGGCAGGAGACCATTATGGACCTGATTATGCAGTTTACCTTCGATGAGGCCGGCGCTCCGGCGGTGGAGTATGCCTTGTTGATGGCGTTCATCGCCGTGGCCATCGCCGCCAGTGTCCTGACTTTTGGCGCCGCCGTCAAGGGACTCTTTGACAATGCGGTGGCGAAGTTTCCCGGCGGCTAGATTGGACAAGGGGTTGAGCTGTTTTGACCTGAGGTGCAACCCATTCCCGCTTCGCCCGACGCGGCCTCGCCTTTCCTGGGCCTGATCCCGGCAACTGCCGGTGATTCTGGTTCAAGTTAGGCTGAAACCGTCTGCTGGGGCGAAAAAAGCATAGGTAAGCCTGGCATGAACCTGGCGCAGCGTATAGTTAAAGCCGGAGTCCTGGAGCCCGAACAGTTGGCTCCGGCCCTGTTCCGGCAGAAAAAATCCCGCGGTTTCCTGGCCCAACATCTCCTGGATCTTCACCTGGTGGAACCTGAGGTATTGGCCCCGTTCATTCACGCCTATCCCCCCCTGCCGGAGACTTTTGAGGAATTGGGCGTGCCCAAGAGCCTGCTGATCCAACTCCTGCTCAAGCATTCCTTCTTCCGGGATTCCATCTCCTCCCAGGAGATGGCCCACGATTTAAAAATATCTCGGCGCCTGGTGGACGAGCTTTTCGCGTATCTAAAGGGCCAGGGGTATGTCCAGGTCAAAGCCCGGGATGCCCTGAGCCAAACGAGCCAAATAGCTCTTGAGCTGCGCTATTCCTTGACCGATGCCGGGAAAATCTATGCCGAACAGTGCCTGGAGTCAAACCGGTATGTGGGGCCGGCCCCGGTGCCCCTGGAGGATTACTGGGATTGGGTGGAGGCCCAATCCATCAATCAGGTCAAGATAGAAAAGGCCCGCCTCAAGGAAGTGTTTGCCGATTATGTCGTGCCGGAGCATCTCCTCACTAAACTCGGTCCGGCCATCAACAGCGGCCGGTCAATTTTCCTTTTCGGTCCGTCGGGCAACGGCAAAACGGTGATCGCCAATTGCATCGGCCATGCCTATCAGGATGCGGTCTATATCCCGTATGCCCTGTTGGTCTTCGGCCAGATTATCCGCCTGTACGATGAACTCAATCACCAGCCAATCCCCCCCACTCCGGAGACCCCGGCTCACGACCGGCGCTGGGTGCTGTGCCGGCGGCCCATCGTCATCGCCGGGGGGGAGATGACCGAAGATGCCCTGGAACTGAGGTTTAATCCTCATCTGAAGTTTTACGAGGCGCCCCACCAGATGCGGGCCAATAACGGCGTGTTCATCATCGACGATTTCGGGCGCCAGAAGATTACCCCCCGGCAATTGCTCAACCGCTGGATTTATCCCCTGGAATCCCGGCAAGACTTCTGCAGCCTCCACACCGGCCAACAGTTCGCCGTGCCTTTCGACCAGCTCATCATTTTTTCCACCAACCTGAACCCCTACAGCCTGGCGGATGAGGCCTTCCTCAGACGTATCCGCCACAAGATTTTTGTCGGGTATGTCTCCCCGGAACAGTATCTGGAGATCTTCCGCCGCGTCTGCGCCGAATACCAGGTCGACTTTAATGCGGAAGCCATCCGGGACTTGATGGCCCGTTATTATGTCATTTCTTCCCGGCCCTTCTGCGCCTGCCACCCCCGGGACCTCGTTGAGAACCTGATTGATCGGGCCCGGTTCCTGGAGCAGAGGCCCCAACTCTCTTCCCAGGAACTGGATTACGTCTGCCAGACCTATTTTGTCAAACCCATGGGCGTCACCGACTACGACGCCATCGGGGACGAGCCCAAGGCTATCGTCTGAGACGTTCATGGCCTGCCGGTCCACCGCCAGCGGTGGTGTGCCACGGCGACCCCATCGTCCCTGGCTGGGGGCGAGCCTGAAGCGGTACAAGAAAGTTTATCCGGCCCGGCAATCGGCCGCACCCCCGCATCACCAGCTACCGACAGCCTTTTTGTTTCCCGAAACCTGAAATCCTGATAAACTAAAGGTCTTCAATAATGATATTAGGGAGAAAGCTATGAGGACCGGCAACCCAGCCCTCGGTGACAATACCTTCACTGCGGTGGGGCGTGTCGCCCGGGCCGACGAGGCCATGACCATCCAGGGCACCGCCAATAAGGCGATCTTGCTGCTGCTGTGCGTCCTGGTGACCGCCTCGTGGATTTGGAGCAAGTATTACCAGGCCATGAACCCCCAGGTAGTTATGCCCTGGGTGGCGGTGGGCGCCATCGCCGGGTTCATCGTGGCCATGGTCACCATCTTCAAGCAGACCTGGGCGCCCGTCACCGCCCCCCTGTATGCCCTCCTGGAAGGGTTGGTCATCGGCGGCCTCTCCGCCATATTCGAGTCCCAATTCCCCGGCATCGTCATCCAGGCCGCGGGCTTGACTTTGGGCACCTGCCTGGCCCTGCTGCTGGCTTATAAATCCGGGATGATCCGGGCCACCGAAAACTTCAAACTGGGAGTGGTGGCGGCCACCGGCGGCATCGCCCTGTTTTATCTCCTCACCATGATCCTGGGCTTTTTCGGCATCCGGATGCCGCTCATGTATGCAACCGGCTGGGTTGGCATCGGCTTCAGCCTGCTTGTGGTCATCATTGCGGCCTTGAACCTGGTCCTGGACTTTGATTTTATCGAGCAGGGAGCCGCCCTGGGCGCCCCTAAATTCATGGAGTGGTATGGGGCCTTCGGCCTCATGGTCACCCTGATCTGGCTCTATCTCGAGATGCTCCGGCTGCTGGCCAAACTGCGGAGCCGGGATTAACGGCACGCATAAGTCGCCGGTTTGGGGCGCGCTTCGTTTGAAGGCGCCGGGACCGAGGCAGTCGCGCCTGAGCCTATCGGCCCCCCCGTGAAGCATGAAAAGCTGGTATTAGCTGGTGGCACAGCCTTTCCAGGCTGTGCAAGACCAACCTGTAACTGTGGCACAGGCTGGAAAGCCTGTGCCGCCGATTTAAAGAACTTTTCAGGACAGTCACTCATGGGCCTTTGGCCCACCCGTAAATTATGAAAAGTTCATGCCTGCCCTTGTTCCTGACTTTGAACCTTGAACTTTTCATGCCAGCAGGAAAGAGATGCCGTCTAAGGATACCCCTCTGAATGAATGGGACCTTATCAATGCCCTGAGCCGGGAGTTCGGCCCCGCCCCGCCCGGGGTCATTCTGGGGATCGGCGACGACTGCGCCGCCCTGGCCGGAAACAGCCCTGATTGTCTCCTTTGGACCATAGATACCCTGGTGGAAGGCGTCCACTTCGATCTGGCCTACACCTCCCTGTCTCAGTTAGGCTGGAAATCCCTGACGGTGAACCTGAGCGACATCGCCGCCATGGGCGGAGCCCCGGGGCCGGCCCTGCTGTCCCTGGGCTGGCCCCCGGCCCGGGACCGCGGTCAGGCCCTGGAATTTGCCGCCGGCCTGGCCCAGGCCGCCCGGGAGTACGGCGTAGCTGTGATCGGCGGCGACACCGTCGCCTCCCCCGGGGGCCTCATCGTCACCGTGACCCTGACGGGGCGGGTGCCCGCCGCCCAGATGCTGCGGCGCGCCGGGGCTAAGATCGGGGACCTGATCTTTGTCACCGGGCCTTTGGGGGAAGCCGCGGCCGGCCTGGAGATCCTGCGCCGGGGTCTGGAACTGCCCCCGGACCTGCACGAGGCGTTAACTGAGGCCCAGCTCCGGCCCCGGCCCCTACTCCGGGCCGGCCGCCTCCTGGCTAAAGAGGGGCTGGCCACGGCCCTTATCGACACCTCCGACGGCATCGCCACCGACCTGTACCATATTTGCCAGGCCAGCGGGGTGGGGGCCCGCCTCCCTGCCGCCGGGGTCCCCGTCTCTCCCCGGGTTACGGCCGCGGCCCCGCATCTGGGCCGGGACCCCCTGGACCTGGCCCTCACCGGCGGGGAAGATTATCTCCTCCTGTTCACCTGCCCGCCGGAGGTGGCCGGGCGCCTGCCCGAATCCTTCTCCCGGGCCGGGCTGGCCGCGCCTTGCTCCTTGGGCCGCATCGTCGCCGGGGACCGGGTCGTCCTGTTAACCTCGGACGGCGAGGTGGATATCTCCGGCAAAGGCTACGACCATTTCCGCCTTGACCTCTAAACCGAGGCACAGTAACATGTCCCCGCGCGGGAGTTTTCCCTTACCCCCCCTCAGGGGCTCCGCCGCCGGCGGGTGGAAACCTGGCGCTCAACCCCAGAAACCCAAAGAAAGGTTTACGAAAAACCATGGCTGTAAATCGGGAAATCCGTCCGTTGAAGGTCTGTTCTACCTGTCATTACTGGGTCCACCGCTATAAAGGGTTGTGCACCCGCCTGAACCAGGGGGTGGGGAAGTTTTGGCTCTGCGCCGACTGGGCCGCGGCCGATGACCGTCTTGTACCGGCCGCGCCGGGGTCTGAAGCCCCGGCCCCCGCCCCCCCTGAACCCAGAGGAGGCTGACCATCCAAGAGGTAGCCTTTGCGGCCCTGGTCCACGGGGTTTATGTGGTCACCACCCGGGGGCGCGAGAAAATCAACGGCATGACCGCGGCCTGTGTGTCCCAGGTGTCCCTCAAGCCTCTGCTGGTCATGGTGTCCATCGCCCCGCGCCTGCCTGGGCAATCCCCTCGGGGTAAGAAAGAAAAAATTTGCATTTAATGCGACTTTAGTTTATTTAGAGTTAAAGGTTGCCGAATTAGCGGAGCAACTTCAACTTGCTTCCAGAAAGAGAACCCCAGGGGGAGATGGAGTGATGGTCAATTTCGGGGATGTGGGACGAATTTGCCTCAACCAGGATATCCGGGGGGTTTGCGAGAAATGCCTCTGGTGGGAGTGGGATTCCCGGCAGCAGCGTTGCAGTAACTCTCGATATCACGTCTGCCCGTTGTACCGGGAGCGGCTCTTCGACGCGACCGCCGCCGGCGGGTTGCCCCAGAGTCTCTGGCCCAGGGTTTAGGCTCGCAGGCGCCGGATCCACCCGGCGCCGCAACTCCTCGGGCTGCGCCACCGCTTTGAAATACGTCTTGGGCCACCCTACCTGACTGCCCACTCACCGCACCAATTCGGCGCTATAAATAAACGCCCCATCCCGTTTAATCAGTTTCCCCTCCCGATTTTCGATGATCCAGCCGCTTTCGCCTTTGCCGCCGAAGGGCAGGCGCAGGGGGGTGAAGACGAACTCCGGGTTGTCGTAGGTCATGCCGAATTTTTTGGTCAGGGCATCTTGAGCGCCTGGGGGCGGGGTGCCGAACCAGGCTACCAGGAAGGGGTAGCGGCTGCCCAGCACCTGAGCTACCGCGGCCTCGTCGCTCTTAACCGGCGCCAGGGCCAGAAAGGGGCCGAACAGCTCCAGGTCCGGGGGCTCGGTGGTCTCCAGCAGAAACGGCCCCCGCCACTCCCCGTCCCGGCGGGGCGGCACCAGGAAGTGCGGGTCTTGTATAGCCGCCAGGGCCCGGTCCAGGATCTTCCGGGTGCGCTCCACCTTGATGGGGCCGATCCTGGTCTTGGGGTCCAGGGGGTCCCCCACCTGCACCTCCCCCAGGTGCGACAGAATCAGCTCCTTCACCCGGTCATAAATCTCCCGGTGGATGTAGGCCCGCTTCAGGGTGGTGCAGTACTGGCCGCCGTTGATGAAGGCCCGCCCCACCACGAACCGCGCGGCCTTCGCCAGATCGGCGTCTTTAAACAGGATCACCGGCGGCAGGCCGCTGGGCCCGGCAAAAAACAGCTTGTCGAAGCAATGGGCTTGCCGGGCGTAGATGGCCCCCACTTCGCCCCCGCCGGAGATGAAGAAGACCCGCACCTGGGGGTCATCGACGCAGCTCCGGCCGAACTCCCGGTTGTCCACACCCACCACCGTGGTGAAGCCCGGCAAGCCCGCCACCACCTCCTGAAAGAGGCGCGCGGTGCGGGGCGTTTGCGAGGAGCAGCTGAACCGAAACTGATTGCCCCCGAGGATGGCGGCGCCGCCCACCCGGGCCACCATAACCGGCGGGGCATCATAGGGCAGGATGGCGGCCACTATGCCATAGGGGGCTTTGCCCACAACCAAAGGCGCCTCCAGCGCCATGGTGCGGAGATGTTCCACCGCCATGTCCACTTCCATGGCGACCGCGGCGCAGGGGGCGCCGATATCTTCGGCTTCCGCGGCTATGAAGTCGGCCCGCCGTTGTTCCAGACGGTCCGCCAGTTGCTGTAATAATGCCAGGCGCGGGGCAAATTCATTGGACATCGTAAGCTTTTCACCCTCCTTCGCCAACCTTGATCCATCCCCACTGCGACCGGCTTTTATAAAAATATCACAAAAATTAGGCGCGGCGGATAAAAACCGCGACGGTGGGGGAGGCCGGCAACGCTCCTGGAGGAACCGCTCAGTTCCCCTCGCTGACGGGTCTCGGAGGGTTTTTGTGAAAAATAGTATTTTCTGCTTGACATGAGCGCCCCTGCCTCTAAAATCAAAGAGCAGGGAGCAAAACTTCTTTATCTTTTGGTGAAAATTTTATATATAACCAACAGGGGCTAAGGTAAAAACCGCCTCATATTATTAAGGGAAGTCCTTAACCTGGCGATCAGTAGCGGGGCGGAGTTCGCCCGGGCCTGACGCCAGTTGGGATTGTACTAACCACAATTTACTCGGAGGGAACATGGCAGAAGAGGCCGTGAAAGAAATCAAAGTGGACAGGAAGCACCGTAAAATCGGGAACATTGCGCCCGAGTTGGCGGACCGCTGCTATACCTGTGGCACCTGCGCCGGAGGCTGTCCGGCCACCGGGCTGGTCCCCGGCTGGGACCCCCGGAAGGCTATCCGGGCCATTGTCTTCGGCATGGAGCAGGAAGTCATCGATTCCAAGTGGCCCTGGGTGTGCACCCTGTGCGGCCGCTGCCAGTACCAGTGCCCCATGGGAATTACCCTGATGCGGACCTTCCGGGCCTGCCGCTCCGCCCGGGAGAGGGACAAGGTCCCCGGCCCCATCCACAAGGGCACCATGATGAATCTCGAGCGGGGCAACAACCTCGGAATCCCCAAGGACGACTTCCTGTTCCTGCTGGCCGAACTGGGCGTGGAGATGGAAAACGACGAAGAGCAGCCCTGCCCTGGCTTCTACGTGCCGGTGGACAAGGAAGGGGCCAACGTCATCGTCACCATCAACTCCAAAGAACCCTTCGGCGAGCCGGACGACATGAAATTCTGGTGGAAGATCTTCTACGCCGCCAAGGAAAACTGGACCGTCTCCTCGGAAAACTGGGAAGGGGTTAACTGGGGCCTGTTCTCCGGTGACGACGCCTCCATGAAGGTCCAGGTCGCCCGGGTCATTGAGAACGCCCGAAAGGTTAAGGCGAAAACCATCTTGTACCCCGAATGAGGGCATGCCTACTTTGCAACCCGGTTCGGGTTCAAAAATTGGTTTCCGGAAGTCTTCAACGAATTTAAAGTGGTCAGCATCTTTGACCTGCTGAAAGAATACATTGACAGTGGCAGGATCAAGCTGGATAAGTCCAAAGTTCAACATACCTACACGGTGCACGATCCCTGCAACTACGTGCGCAAATCCCAGATTTCCTTCGGGGACAACTACGGCGAGCTGTCCCGCTGGGTCGCCAAGCAGTGTATCGACGAAAGCCTCTATCGGGAAATGTGTGAAGATTACATGAACAACCTGTGCTGCGGGGCCGGCGGCGGCGCCTGGGCCATGCCCTATGACGAAGAGCGCCTGACCTACGGCAAAATGAAGGTCGACCAGATCAGGGACACCGGCGCCGAGATCGTCATCGCCCCGTGCCACAACTGCCGGGACCAGGTTATGAAGGGGTTGGGCGACGAGTTCAAGAAGGGCAGGGAAGGCTTTGACATGGGCAACTACAAAGAGACCCTGTACACTTGGGAACTGGTGTCAATGGCCCTGGACTTCGAACCCTGGAGCGAAGCGGAGATCGAAGCGGCCCACGCCGAACGCGACGCCCAATTTGAGCGGGACGGGGTCGAACTGGAAGAAGAGGAATAAGCCGGCGGCCTGAACTGCACCACCACGCCGGAGCACCTTCTGAGCCTGGAGAACTTCTCGTTCTCCAGGCTCTTTTTTGTGTGAGGAAGCGGGCCCCGGTCTTTGATGACCTCCGGTATTGCTTTTTCTCCCACAAGACTTAACATCCAGGCAGAGGAGAATCGCCATGAAAAAATCCATCGGCCCCAGGACTATGGCTTTTCCCACCCCGGTGTGGGTGGTGGGGACCTATGACCAAAACGGCAAGCCCAACGCCATGACCGCGGCCTGGGCCTCCATTTGCTGCTCCAAGCCCCCGGCCATCGGGGTATCGCTGCGCAAGGCCACCTACTCGTATGGCAATATCGTCCAGCACCAGGCCTTCACCGTCAGCGTGCCCTCCGAGGCCCACGTCCGGGAGGCCGACTACCTGGGCATGGCCACGGGCAAAGAGGTGAACAAGTTCGCCGCCACCCGCCTCACCCCGGTGGCCAGCACCCTGGTGGACGCCCCCTATGTCGAGGAGTTTCCCCTGGTCCTGGAGTGCAGGTTGATCCACACCCTGGAAATAGGCCTCCACACCCTGTTCATCGGGGAGATCCTGGACGTCAAGGCCGATGAGGACGTCCTCTCGGAGAAAGGCTTTCCAGACATCGAGAAGGTCCGGCCCATCGTCTTCGGCCCGGAGATCCGCACCTATCACGGCATCGGGAAATTTTTGGGCCAGGCCTTCGCCATCGGCCGGGACCTCATGTGATGGGTAGTGTGACGCTCCATAATTAAGGTTCATCCGACTAAAGCGGATCGACGCCGGCAAGGTCCCCATAGTCTGGGGGCAGGCGGAAGTCCTCTCTGACCATCTGTTGAAGTGCATCGACCCGGATGACCCCCGTCGACCGGTTAAAATGGCCCGGAAGCGTAAGGGAATCATTGAAGAGGCCCAGAGCGAGGTGCTCATGGTCACCCCCTACTTCGTGCCCGGCCAGGCTGGCGTATCTCAGGAGAAAGCGCCGTGAAGTCATGGTGTCGCCCAGAAAATCTTAATGGTTCCGGTGGCTTGCTTAAGTTTTTTTATCCAGACCGTGTCTTTTATGCAACCAAAGCCAGGTTCTGCAGCACCGGCCGGGGGTCCACCAGATGGCGGACGAACCAGGTCTCGTAATCCTCCGCGCCCAAAGCCAGGGCCAGGATTTCGGAAAAGTGGAAGATCGGCAGCCTGGTTTTCGTAGTACCGCGAATTTCCAGGTTGAGCTGACACATGGCGCAGGCGGTCACCAGGCAATTGGCTCTCGAGGCTACCGCGCTATCGATGATCTCGTTCACCAGAGGCGTTACGACCTCCGGGTCGGTGGCCGACAGGAAAGAACCGCAGCAACGGTGCGAGAGAGCCGTGGTGACGGGTTCGGCCCCCAACGCCGTCAGGATGTTCTCCATTTCTCCTTGAAAATACTTCTGCCGGGCGAGACGCGGCGGGCGAAACAAGGTGCAGCCGTAGTAGGGCACGAACTTCAACCCCTTCAGGCTGCGCCGGGCTTTTTCCCCCAGGCGGTCCAGACCGCAGCGCACCAAGATTTCCATGAAGTGGATGATTTCCACGTCAAGATTGATGGGCCGGCCGAACTGCTCTTCCAGATTCCGGCGGGTCTCGCCATCATCTCTCAGACAGTGCTGAGCGCCCCGGAGATAGTGGAGGCAGCGGGGACACATGGCCACCAGGGGCCTGCCGGCCGGGGCCAGGGAGAGGTTCCGGGCCGCCATGGCCAGGGCCAGATTTTTGCACAAGGTGCTGGCCGAAGAAGAGCCGCAGCAGTTCCAATCCTCAAGTTCAATGAGATTGAGGCCCAGGATGCGGGCGCTCTGGATCATGGACTGGTTGCTCTCCGCCGCCGTGGTGGCCAGGGAACAGCCCGGGAAATAGGAAAAATCCATCTGCGGTGACTG
Organism: Deltaproteobacteria bacterium; assembly: GCA_016875015.1. Classification (GTDB taxonomy): domain Bacteria; phylum Desulfobacterota; class Desulfobaccia; order Desulfobaccales; family 0-14-0-80-60-11; genus 0-14-0-80-60-11. The sequence continues at coordinate 22,255 of VGSJ01000034.1, forward strand.
ACTCATGACGCCTCCCGCCAGTAGCATTGAAAGAGGCCGGCGATCTCCTTGATATCCTTAACCTTGGAAGGCCACAGGTCCAGCTTGCGCTTGGCCAGCATCTTCAAGCCCACGTCCAGGTCTTTGAACCAACTCTTGGTGCTCATCTTGTGACGCAGCATAATGCCGAGTTTATGAGCCCGGCCGTAGCGCTCCAGCGACCGCAGGACCTCTTCGTGAAAGTCCAGAATATGGGGGCTGGCGATGGCCACCCCCTCCTCCACTGCCATGAGGCGCAGCGTATCCATCACCGCCGCCAGGTCGATATTCATGGGGCACTGGCTCGAGCAGGTGTGGCACCCCACGCAGACCCAGATGGTCTTGCAGGTGAGCGCCTCCTGGGTCATGCCGTATTGTAGGAGGCGGAGCACCGCATTGGGAGGATAATCCATGGCCTTGACGAAGGGGCATCCCGCGGCGCAGGCCCGGCATTGGTAGCAGGCCTTAAAATTCGTGCCGCTCCGGGCCATCACTGCGTCGGCCAGAGAGCGGTCTTGCCTGCCCGTATCCATGCCGGTTTGGATTCCTGGTGAAACCGATAGTTGAGGTCGATCCATCATAAAAACCCCTCGTCAATGCCGGCCACGAATTCCTGCCTGCACTTAGCGCACCACACTGGAATGTCCTCCTGGACGCCATCGTCATCTGTAATATATAATAAACAGCTATACAATAAAGTCAAGAGAACATAATAAAAAATTCTGGCTCAGCTAACCATTAGGAATAGTTAAAAAAGTATCTCTACGGCCTGGTAGGGACACACCGGCAGGCAGAGCTCACAGGCAATGCAGCGCTCTTCGTCGAAGGAAACGGTCATGGTGTGGGGGTCGGCCACCGCCAGCGCCTGGGTGGGACAGGGGCCGGTGCAGGCGGTGCAGTGAATGCAGCGCTCTTCGTGCCAGCGCACTTCTTTGGAGAGAGGTTCCACCCCCACCCCCAGTTCCGTGAGAAAGGCCAGGGCCTCATCCAACCGGCCGTTGCCGTCCCCCAACTCCAATACCATACTGCCCCATTCCTGGGGGGTGATGCGAGCCCTCAAGATGTTGACCACCAGGCCATAGTCCATAATCAGACGGTAGGTGATGGGCTGATCGATGAGGTGGGGCGGAAAGTTTAAGACTACTTTCTTTTTCGGCATGATAACCTCCTCCTCTCAGCTAACCGCGTCTCGGTTCGACGGCACATAGGGCCGTTCTTTCAGGGGCTTGAAGGCGTAACCGGAATCCGGACCCGGCAGGGGCGCCAGGGGTTCGGCCAACAAGAAGCTCCCTTTCTCAATCCTTTCTTTCAAAATCCGGGCGACTTCCCGGGCCCTGGCGTAGGAAGAGAGCCCGGCGGTTACCACCTTTTTACCGTTCACGGAGATCTCCCCGCTTTTCAACTGGGCCACCGACACTTCCGCCAGGACCTCCGGTTTGCCGTTGGGATACGCTTCGCTGTAGTCCACCACGGGTGCGATGATGTCCGCGTCGGAGACCGCCGCGAACGCCATAATTTCCTCATCCAGGATGGGGATGGGAATGCCCAACCCCACCGTCAAGGTCACGCCGTAGCCGGTGAAGGAGGCGCCCCGGAGCCATTGGGGGCTCATGTGTTTCAAATCCCCGGTGACGGCGAGGGTTCCGGCCCCCCGTCTGGGCACGCCTCCGTCAGTCCGGAGCACCCCGGGATTGTGCTGGGTGCCCTGGCTCACCACCAGGCCCTCGCCCCCTCCCAGGAAGATGCGCGTGCCCACCCCGATGGTGCGGTAGAGGGGATCATTGAGCAGCGGGCTGAGCTGCCCGGCGGTGCAGTAGTTGGCGTTCCGCATCCTCGGCTGCAGCACCCCCATGTAAGTGTAGAGGACCCGGTCCGAGAGATTCACCGCCACGTTGTAGTTCTGATAAGCATTGCGCATATTAAAGAGCACCGCTTCGTTCAGATCGGCCAGGCGGATCCAGGTGTCCAGGGCTTTCCGGGGATAGCAGTCGGTGCCATAGGTTGAGGCGGTCAGGCGCACGTCTTTCCCCCCCACCAGGTCTTCGATGACATGGCCGCCGCCGTAAGGGAATTTCCCCGGGAAGACCTTGTTGCGGGGGTCGTCGTCGGGGAGCGCGGTAGCGCCGATCAGGATATCCACCGCCGCGAAGCCGGCGTAAGCCGCGACTTCGTTCAGCGCTACCCGGCCGCCGCCTATCTTCATGCGGGGGGTGGCGTGCCCCACGTTGAAGTAGGCCCCCGATGAACACATGGGTGCAAAGGTGCCGGTAGTGACCACGTCCACCATGGCCGCCGCCTGCTTCACGCCCTTTTCCCGCACGACCCCGATGATTTCTTCGGCGGTGAGCACCACGGCCCGCCCGGCTTTGATTTTTTCGTTGATTTCTTGGATGGTCTTGGCCATCGGTCACCTCCCCAACTGGTTCATGATCTACAATTTCAGCGCCAACATGCGATCCAGGGCCAGGCGCGCTTCGGATTTGATGTCCTCCGGAACGTTGACGACGTTCACCTCCCCGAGGTTTTCGAGGGTTGCCAGGAGCTTGGCCGGATTGATCTTGAACATGTTGGGGCAGAGCGAATAATGGAGGTCCAGCACCTGCCGATCCGGATATTCCAGGGCCAGCCGCGCCACCAGGTTGATCTCCGTGCCCACCACGACGGTGGCGCCGGGTTCCGCCTGCCTGACATATTCCACGATGAAATCCGTGGAGCCGCAGGCGTCGGCCAGGGCCACCACCTCCTCGGTGCACTCCGGGTGCACCACCACTTTGGCCCCGGGGAACTCTTGCCGCCTACGGAGCACATGCTCCACCGTGAAGCGGGTGTGGACGTGGCAGTGGCCGTCCCAGAGGATCAGCCGGGCCCGGCGGATGTCGTCGGGGCGGTTGCCGCCCAGGGGCTGCTCCGGGTCCCAAACGATCAGGTCTTCAGGCCCCAGCCCCAGTAATCGGGCCGTGTTGCGCCCCAGGTGCTGGTCCGGGAAAAAAAAGACCTTCTCCCGCTGGGCCAGCCCCCAGGGCAAGGCTATCCGAGCATTGGCCGAGGTGCAGACGGCGCCTCCGTGCCGGCCGCAAAAGGCCTTGAGGGAGGCGTCGGAATTCATATAGACAATAGGCGATATCATGCCCGGACCGACGATTTCAGACAGCTCTTCCCAGGCCATCGAAACCAGATCCAGGTCCACCATGTCCGCCATCAGGCAGCCGGCCTGCGGGTCCGGGATCTGCACCGTCTGGTGCGGCTGAGCCAGGATGGCGGCGCTTTCCGCCATGAAGTGGACCCCGCAGAAGACGATGAAACGAGCCTTTCCGCTATCCGCGGCCTTCCGGGAGAGGGCGAAGGAATCGCCCCGCGCGTCCCCCAGGGAGACGATTTCTTGCCGCTGGTAGTGATGGGTGAGAATAAGCAGCTCTTGCCCCAGGGCGGCTTTCCTGGCCAAGATCTCCTCCATCAGGGCCGCTTCATCCAGGGGCGCGGACATTTTTCGCTGAAGCAGGGTGCTCATAACTTTCTTCCTGAAAAAAATTATAGCTGCACAATGAGGCCGCTTATGGTGATCCCACCGGGTTGGGTGAAAAATTAATGTTTCTGTTTTATACCATAATGATATATATAAAGCTAATAATTATAATTTCAATAAAAAAATGTGATCATAAGGGCCCCTGGCCCGGAGGGCGGCGTTTCCTAAAACCGCCGGCGCCGGCGATCACAAGGTGGTTTGAGCCATGGCAGCCGTAAATCCTCAAGAATTGGCGCAGTGCAAACTGGAAGTGGCCGCGGAGCAGTCCCACCGAGAAGAGATTCCCGATATTGTCAGGCAGCTCGTGGATTCATGCGGCGGGGGTTGCTTTGAGCACATCAGTCCGGAGCCCATCCCTTCCCGGGAGAAGGTGATCGATCTTATCCACCGGGCCTGCCGCCTCCTTTACCCCGGCTATTTTATTGCCGCCAGGGTGGATATGGTCAACCTTAGTTACTATTTGGGCCAGGAGGCGGTGGGGTTTTTTGAGGTCCTCGCCCAGCAGATCACCCTCTCCCTTCGGCATGAGTGCCTGCGCTACGGCCTTCCCTGCACTCACTGCCAGGAGCGGGGCCAGTCCGAGGCCATCCGCCTTATGCGCCGGTTGCCGCGCCTGCGAGCCATCCTGGCCACGGACGTTCACGCCGCCTATGAGGGAGACCCCGCGGCCAAAAGCCATGACGAGGTCATCTACAGCTACCCGGGGCTTTTTGCCGTCACCGTCTATCGGCTGGCCCATGAACTCTGGGAGCGGCAGGTGCCGCTCTTGCCCCGCATCATGACGGAGTACGCCCACGGCTTAACCGGCATCGACATCCACCCCGGGGCCAGAATCGGCGGGAGTTTCTTCATCGACCACGGCACCGCGGTGGTCATCGGGGAGACCACGGAAATCGGCGAGCGGGTGAGGCTCTACCAGGGCGTGACCCTGGGCGCCCTGTCCCTGCCTAAAAATGAGGTGGATGCCCTGAGGACCAAGAAACGGCACCCCAAAGTGGAAGACGATGTGATTATCTATGCCGGGGCCACCATCCTGGGCGGAAAAACGGTGATCGGAGCCCGGGCCGTCATCGGCGGCAACGTCTGGCTCACCGAATCGGTGCCTCCGGATACCAGGGTGTTCCTGAAACAGCCGGAATTAGTCTATAAACCCGACCTCTCCCGCCAAGGGGCGGGGACGGCTGGGGGGAGATAACCATGAGAGGGGTGTTTCCGCAGGTGGTTCAGGCCGTGGGGGTCACGCCCCTGGTGCGCTTAAATAACCTTACCCGGGGACTTAAGGCCGCCATCCTGGCCAAACTGGAGTTCATGAACCCTCTGGGCAGCGTCAAGGACCGCATCGGGGCGGCCATGATCCTGGCGGCGGAGAAGCGCGGCCTCCTTTCTCCCGGCGCCCTGATCGTGGAGCCCACCAGCGGCAACACCGGCATCGCCCTGGCCTTTGTGGCCGCCGCCCGGGGCTACCGTCTCCTCCTCACCATGCCCGACACCATGAGCCTGGAGAGACGAAAGCTCCTGAAACACCTGGGAGCGGAGGTGATTTTGACCCCAGGAAGACAGGGCATGACCGGAGCAATTAACCGAGCCAGGGAAATCCTGGCTGAGACCCCAGGCGCCTATATGCCCGACCAGTTCAGTAACCCGGCCAACCCCGCCATTCACCGCCGGACCACGGCCGAAGAGATTTGGCTAGATACCCACGGCGCCGTGGATATCCTGGTGGCCGGGGTGGGCACCGGGGGCACCATCACCGGGGTGGCGGAAGTAATCAAGGCCCGGAAACCTTCTTTTCGGGCCGTGGCCGTGGAGCCTGCGGCCTCCCCGGTGCTTTCCGGCGGCCTCCCGGGCCCCCATCTGATTCAGGGCATTGGGGCGGGGTTTATCCCCCAGGTGTTGAACCGGGAAATCATTGACGAAGTTATCACCGTAGCCGACGAAGACGCCCTAAAAACTGCGAGAGAGGTTGCCAAACTGGAGGGCATCCTCTGCGGCATCTCCTCCGGGGCCGCGGTGTTCGCGGCGCTCAGCCTGGCCCGCCGCCCCGATAATCGTGGCAAGCAGATCGTGGCCATCCTCCCCAGCACCGGGGAACGGTATTTGAGTACCAAACTTTTCCTTGACTGAGGATTCTCGGAAGACTTCCCGTTTGGTTTTCATTTATTGAAACGTAGATCCATTTTCTAAAAACGATTAATTGTGGCAGTGTCCAGCAGTGTCCATTTTGGTTTTTGCAAAGGAGGCTGCTCGTTATACGTCGTCCAACAATTCACGTCCAACAATTCATAAATTCGCTAACGCACTTTTTGCTCCGAGAAGATTACTTCCCCCTCACCCCAACCCTCTCCCCCCTTGGGGGAGAGGGGGTA
>VGSJ01000035.1 GCA_016875015.1 Deltaproteobacteria bacterium
TACCCAGTAATAATTGACCCAGCTAATCCTATTTAGTTTGTGTTTTCCATATGATAACCTACTTTTTTATCCTTTCTTAGCTGGAACTTCCGTTAAAAAACCAGCGCGCCGAAGCCTCTGGTCAGCAGGCCCAGGATCAGGGCCAGGATGAGCGACAGGCCCGCGGCCGTGGCCGCGCCCTTCCAGCCCAGCTCCCGGCTCATGGCGGCGATGGTGGAGGCGCAGGGCACATAAAACAGCACAAAGATGGTGAAGGTAAGGAGTTGGGTCAACGTCAAAACCGTGGTGATCTGGGGGGTGCCCAGGGCCTCGGCGAGCATGACCAGGGCCAGTTCTTTGCGCATGATCCCGAAGATCAGGGTGACGCCCACGGAGGCCGGCAAGCCCAGGACCGCGGTGAAGGGGCGGCAGAGGTCATCGATATAGACATCCAGATGATAAAACTGGAGGAGGCTCAGGATCAGGCTGCCCACGATGAGGATGGGCCAGGCCACCACGATGAATTCCTTCAGGGTGTGCCAGGACTTGCGGGACACATTCTTGAACGTGGGGAAGCGGTACTCGGGGATCTCCATGATAAGCCCCGGGGAGACCTCGGGCAGGATCCAGGTGGAGACCTTCCCCAACAGGGCGATGACCACCAGGTTGAAGAAATAGACCCCCAGGGCCCAGTACGGTCCCAGGGCATAGGCCACCAACGCGAAGATGATCACCGAGCGAGCCGAACACGGCACCAGCACCGCCAGCATGGAGACCACCAGCCGGTCCCGGGGGCTCTCCAGGATGCGGGTGGCCATCACCGCGGGCACGCTGCAGCCGTACCCCAGGATGAAGGGGATGATGGACTTGCCGTGGAGCCCGAGGAAGTGCATGAAGTTGTCCATGAGGAAGGCCACCCGGGGCAGGTAGCCGCTGTCCTCCAGGATGGCCAGGCCGATGAGGAAAGGCAGCAGGTACGGCAGCACGATGGCCACCCCCCCGAAGATGCCCATGAGCAGGCCTTCCACCACGCTGTAGGTCAGGGTTTGGGTCCCCAGCCAGGCCTTGGCCAGATCCTGGGCCGCGGTTAAATAGCCCAACAGGAAGTTTTCGGTGTACTGGCCGAACCGGAAGACCACCTGGAAAAAAGCGGTCAGGACTGCGACCAACAGGACGTAGCCCCAAAATCTACCGGTGGCGATCCTATCCAGGCGCTCCCGCCAGTCGGGTTTTTCCGCCGGCTTGACCTTCGCCACCAGCTCGAAGAGGTTGAGGCTCAGGGCATGGCGCTCGGAAGAGATTACGGATTCCGGGGGCCGGCCGTGCGACTGGGCCAGAATCTTCTGGCTGTTGCGGACCAAGTGAACGGCCCCGGCGTCCCGCCGCCCGATCTCCTCGATGACGTAGGGGTCGTCCTCCAAGGCCTTGACCAGCATGAAGCGCCAGGGCAGCCCCAATTTTTGGGAAAAGGAGAAATCCAGTTGGTCGGCCAAAGAGTCGATCTCTTCTTCCACGTCCCGGGCAAACTGGGTCTGGGCCGGGCGCACCCCGGCCCGGCCGGCGCTCAAGGCGGCCCGCAACAGATCGGTCAAGCCCCGGCCCGCGGCGGCGACGGTGGTCACCACCGGCACGCCCAGCAGGTTTGAGAGTTTAGCGGCGTCGATCACGATCCCCTTGCGGGCGGCCTCGTCCATCATGTTCAGGGCCACGACCAGGGGGCGCTCCAGGCTCATCAACTCCAGGGTGAGTTCCAGGCTGCGGCTCAGGAGGGAGGCGTCGATGACGCTGATGATGACGTCGGATTTCCCCGCCAGCAGGTAGTTGCGGGATTCCAGTTCCGCCCGGTCGGTGGAGGTCAGGGAATAGACCCCGGGGAGGTCCACGCAGGTGAGTTCCTCGCCTTCGAACACCACCTGGCTGACGGTGTATTTCACCGTGGTGCCGGGAAAATTGGAGACCGCGGCCTTATAACCGCTGAAGTAGTTGAAAATGGTGCTCTTACCGCAATTGGGCTGGCCGATGAGGGAAATAATCATGGGGAATCGCCGGGTTCAGGCATCTCCTGGGCACAAATTTCGGTCAGTTTAGCATTACTGAGTCTCAATTGCAATAGAGTTGCCTCTTTTTCATGCCGGCAACCCAGGAGGCTTCTTCCCGACTATGGGCAAACGGCGCGGGCTAAGGTGCGACTTATTCCCGAACTTCCTTTAAAATCTTGACACTTGGGCAAGCTTTTATATATAATTTTTTGTTGGATTTAGGAATATGGGGAGATTTTTTCCCCGCCTTAATGATACAGTAATGACAACGAAAAAAACCCTGCAAATCAACCTTAAAACCATTCCCGAAACGGGCCTCCCGGTCGCCATCGACCTGGGCCCGGAGTGGTTCGGCCGCTGGCATGAAGAAGATCCGGGCCTGGAATTTGCCGACGCCCGGATAACCGGCCTCGTGCACCTCTCGAAACACGGCCACGACCTCCTGGTCCGGGGGAGTCTCTCCGGCCAAATGGAACTGGCCTGCAGCCGCTGCCTGGAGTCCTTTGCCGCCCCGGCGGCGATTGATTTTGACCTCCTCCTGGCGCCCCGCCCCCCAACTGCGCCCGCCGAAGATGGGGAATTGAGCTTAACAGACCTGGACCTGGACTATTATACCGGGGAGATAGTGGACCTGGAGAGCCTTTTGAGGGAGCAGATCATTCTCATGATGCCCTTAAAACCTCTCTGTAATGAGACCTGCAATGGCCTGTGCCCCCAATGCGGGGCCAACCTCAATTTTGCGACCTGCGTTTGTAAGACCGACGACGTTAATTCCCCCTTTGCCCAACTGGCAAAGTTGAAAACTTAAGGAGAGCCCCCGTGCCTTTACCCAAAAGAAAGAAATCCATCTCGAAAAAGAACATGCGACGCGCCCATGATGCCCTGACCCCGCCGTCGCTGTCCACCTGTCCCAAGTGCAATGAGCGGCGTTTGCCCCACCATGCCTGTCCGCATTGCGGGTTTTACAAGGGCCGGCTGGTGATCCCGAAGGCGGCGGAGTAAGGGGCCATGGATTACCTGCTCACCGAAGAGCAGCAGATGCTCCAGGATCTGGCCCGCCAGATCGCCCACGAGCGCATTAAACCCATCCGGGCGCAACTGGACGAGGAAGAGATCTTTCCCTGGGACGTCCTGGCCGACCTGGCCCAGGCGGATCTCTGCGGCACCGTCATCCCCGAGGCGTATGGCGGCCTGGAACTCGGGTGCCTGGAGAACTGCCTGGTCCTGGAGGCCCTGGCCGAGGGCTGCGTGGGGGTGGCCACCACCTATGCCGCCAGCTTCCTGGGGGCCTATCCCCTGCTGCTGTACGGCACCGACGCCCAGAAACACCGGTATCTGCCGCCCCTGGCCCGGGGCGAGGCCCTGGCCGCCTTTGCCCTGACCGAACCCCAGGCGGGCAGCGACGCCGGGGCGATCCAGGCCACCGCGGTGAAAGACGGCGATTTTTACGTCCTGAATGGCGCCAAGCAGTGGATCACCAACGCCGGGGAAGCCGAGTTCTACACCGTCATCGCCCTCACCGACCGGTCCAAAGGAGTCCGGGGGGCCTCGGCCCTGATGGTGGAAAAGAATGACCCGGGCATCTCCTTCGGCAAAAAAGAAAAGAAGATGGGCATCCGGGCCTCCGTCACCCGGGAGGTGATCCTGGAAGACTGCCGCATTCCCGCGGACCGGCTCCTGGGAAAACCCGGCCTGGGGTTCATCATCACCATGAAGACCCTGGACCTGGCCCGCCCCGGCGCGGGCGCTCTGGCGGTGGGGCTGGCCCAGAGCGCAATGGATGAAGCCGCGGCCTTCGCCAAGGAGCGGCACCAGTTCGGGGCCCCCATCTTTTCCTTCCAGGCGGTGCAGCACCTTCTCGCTAACATGGCCACCCAGATCGAGGCGGCCCGGGCCCTGGTGTACGCCGTGGCCCGGCATATCGACAGTAAGCCCAAGGATTACTCCAAACAAGGCGCCATGGCCAAACTCTTCGCCACAGACATGGCCATGCAGGTGACCGTGGACGCGGTCCAGGTCATGGGCGGCCACGGCTACATGCGGGAATACCCGGTGGAAAAGATGATGCGGGACGCCAAGATCCTCCAGATCTTCGAAGGCACCAACCAGATCATGCGCAATATCATCGGCCTGGCGCTGAATAAGGAATATTCCAAAAAGAAATAGCCCCAGGCTGAAGGGTGCGGGCCTAATATGACTGCCTCCTTCCCCTCGAAATACCGTGCTGGGTCTTGACACCATGATGAGCGATATATTGGTCAGGCTCTTCGGCTGGAAGATGGGGGTGCTTTTTGGGGACCCGGCTTTATTTGACCGGTGGCAGTTTCTCAGAGATCGGATAAATCATGGCTCCGGGCGCACTCTCGATGCCGGGTGCGGGTCCGGGGCCTATGCCCTTTATGCCGCCCGGCTGGGCAACGCGACGGTCGGGATTTCTTTTGACGAAGGCAGTAATCAGAAAGGCGCCAACCGCGCCCGGATTTTGGGAATCAACAATATCAGCTTCATCACCGCTGATCTGAGGGAATTGGGCAAATATCGCGACCAGTTGGGCGCCTTCGATCAAATCATTTGCTTTGAAACAATTGAACATATCTTGAATGACGAGCAACTAATTAAAGACCTGCAGACCCTTCTAAAAGCAAAGGGGAAAATTTTCCTTACCACCCCTTTCAAGCGCAGTAATGCGCCCCATGGGGAAACTTTATCCTCCTGTGAGGATGGGGGCCATGTCAGAGAGGGTTACACTCACCAGGAAATTAAAGAGATATTTGCCAGAAATGGATTGACGGTTATCGAGGAAACCTTCATTACCGGCTTCATCTCGCAGCAATTGATATATTTGACCTGTTGGCTGGACAAACATCTCCCCCATAGCCTAACCTGGGGACTGGTCTTGCCCCTGCGAATTTTTCAGGCTTTTGACCGGCTGGTAACCGACCTTACCGGGTATCCGTATCTCTGTATCGGAGTCGTCGGCATTAAGGATTGACACCTAATTGAGGAGAGTCATAGTTGCCGCGTCTTGCGGGCTGGACCTGATCCCTTAACACTATGTTGCGCATCGTGGTCTGCATCAAACAAGTGCCCGAAACCCAGGAAGTCCGCCTGGACCCGGTGACCCACACCCTGAAGCGGGAGGGCATCGCGGCCATCATCAACCCCTTTGACCTCTACGCCCTGGAAGAGGGGTTACGGGTCAAGGACGCGCACGGGGGCACGGTGACGCTGCTGACCATGGGGCCGCCCCAGGCCGAAGCGGCCTTACGAGAGGCTTTGGGCTTCGGGGCCGATGCCGCGGTGCTCCTGTCTGACCAAGCCTTTGCCGGAGCCGACACCTGGGCCACGGCGCTCACCCTGGCCCGGGCCATCAAGAAATTGGGCGGCGCCGACCTGATCTTCTGCGGCAAGCAGGCCATTGACGGCGACACCGCCCAGGTAGGCCCCATGCTGGCCACCATCCTCACTATGCCCTACGTGGCCTGGGCCCGGAAACTCACCTGGAGCGAGGACGGCAATCTCACGGTGGAGCGCCTCCTGGACCACGGCTATGATGCGGTGGAGACGAGTCTTCCCGCCCTGGTCACCGTGGTCAAGGAGATCAACGACCCCCGGGTGCCGTCTTTCAAGGCCAAACTGAAGGCCAAGAAAGAAGCCATCCCGGTGTGGGGGCTGGCTGACCTGAATCTTTCCGCCAGGGAAGTGGGTTTGAGCGGCTCTTTCACCCAGGTGGTGAAGGTCTTCCCCCCGCCCGCCCGGGGCACCCCGGAAATCTGGACCGGCGCCCCCGAGGAACTGGCGGCGCGCCTGTGGCGGCGGCTTAAGGAGCAAAGCCAGGCGCAATTGTAGGGGCGGGTTTTAAACCCGCCCCTACCGGGACGACACCGGCCCTGTTAAAGGCCGGCGGAATGGTGCGTAAGACGCACCCTTGAAAAACTGGTTTTTTGCTGATAGCTGATAGCTGACTGCTGAAAGCTCCTCATCCATGGCCTTACAGGAAGAATTCGAGAAAACCGGGGAATACTTCTTCAGGTGGAGGAGTTATCTGCCGTTGTTCATGGCCGTGTTATTTATCCTGGCCCTGGCTCATTTCCGGTATCCGTTTGCCAGCCACGGCCTGGATCTGGCCTGGGATGCCGGCTGCCTGGCGGTGGCGCTCCTGGGCCAGGTGGTCCGCTTCTTTACCGTGGGGTTTGTCCCCCGGGGGACCTCGGGCCGCAATACCCGGGGGCAGGTGGCGGATACCCTGAACACCACGGGCATGTATGCCGTGGTCCGGAACCCCGTTTATTTGGGCAATTTTATTATCTGGTTCGGGCTGTCGCTGTTCATGAAGTCCCTGTGGTTCAGCACGATTATCATCCTGTTTTTTACGATCTTCTATGAACGCATCATCTTTCGCGAAGAGGCTTTTTTGCGGGAAAAGTTCGGCGACGCCTTTAGGCAGTGGGCCGATGCGACCCCCGCCATCATCCCGAAGTTCAAGAATTGGCGGCCGCCGTCCCTGCCTTTTTCCTGGAAATCGGCAATTAACCGGGAATACGGCACCTTTTTCGCCATCATGGTCACCTTTACGGTCCTGGAATTGCTTGCCGGTCTGTTCAACTATGGGAAATTGATGATAGATGCCATCTGGGTGAACCTCTTTATTTTCAGTGGAATTCTCTATCTGACGATAAGATATCTGAAGAAGAAGACCAGGGTGTTGGCCACGGATAACCGTTAAGAGCCGTTTTCCCAAGGAATTATGGCGGGCAGTGCCCGCCCTACATGTTTGCCACTTTTTTCAAGTTCATCAAGGTTGCGATTCCTTACTAATAGCTGACTGCTGACTGCTAAAATATGAGCCTGATTTTTTACTCTGACAAATGCACCGCCTGCGGCCAGTGTGTGGAGGTCTGCCCCTTTGGGGTCCTGAAGCTGGAGGGCGAAAGCCTGGTTATCGGCGACGGCTGCAATCTTTGCGGCGCCTGCGTCCAGGTCTGCGAAGTGGAGGCCCTGGCCGTGCCCGAGACCGAGGGTCTGGCGCCCCGGCCCGAAACGCCGCCCGACGGCGTCTGGGTTTTTGCGGAGCAACGCCGCGGTGAGTTGGCCCCGGTGACCATTGAACTCCTGGGGGAAGCCCGCCGCCTGGCCGAAGTTCTGGGCGTCAAGGTGGCGGCGGTCCTGTTGGGGGACGGGGTGGAGCACCTGGGCGAGGCCCTCCTCACCGCCGGGGCTCACAAGATCTACCTGGCTGAGCACCCGCTTCTGGCAGATTTCCTGGAAGAGACCTATGCCGCGGCCGTAAGCGAGCTGGCCCGAAAATTTCAGCCCGAAATCATCCTGGCGGGAGCCACCTACCTGGGGCGGGCTTTTATCCCCCAGGTGGCCGCGGCGCTTCAAACCGGCCTCACCGCGGACTGCACCGCGTTTGCCATCGACCCGGAAAAACGCCTCTTGCTCCAGACCCGCCCGGCGTTCGGCGGCAACATCATGGCCACCATCATCACCCCCCGGACGTACCCCCAGATGGCCACGGCCCGGCCCGGGGTCTTCAAGCCCGCCGCGCCTACGGCCGCCCCCACCGGGGAATTAATCCGGGTGGACCTGGCCGCGCTGGGGAAAGCGCCGCGCAGCCGCTTTGCCGGCACCGTGGCGGAAATCAAGGAGCGCATCCCCCTCAATGCCGCGGAGGTCATCGTGGCCGGGGGCCGGGGCCTAAAGGAGGCCAAGCACGTCAAGCTTCTGGAAGAGCTGGCTGACTTGCTGAAGGGCGCGGTGGGCGCCACCCGGGGCGCAGTGGACGCCGGCTGGATTCCCTACGCCCAACAGATCGGCCAGACCGGCAAGACGGTCTCCCCCAAGCTCTACATCGCCTGCGGTATTTCCGGCGCCACCCAGCACCTGGTGGGGATGCAATCCTCCGATGTCATCGTGGCCATCAACAAAGACCCGCAGGCTCCCATATTTCAGGTAGCCGATGTGGGTCTGGTGGGGGACCTGTTCGAGATCGTTCCGGCCCTGATCCAGGAGATCAAGAAGGATCGGGGCTGAAATAGCTTTCAGCTATCAGCTAAGGCCAGGCGGTGGTAAACATGCCTTGCTTTGGCGTTTTTGCGAAAATTCTTCAAACCGCATGTTCAAGGGGCTACACGTGAAAAAAAGTATAAGAAACCCCTTTCATTTTCGGCGAATTCGTTCTATGTAATTAAGCCAGCAGACCTAGGCGTCCCCAGGTGGAGCTTGAGGTTTGCCCCGGGCCCGCTCCGGCAGTCAACCGGGAAGTCAGCCAGATGAAATTATGCATGATACCTTGCGGATAGCATTGGTGACCGGCGGCGCCCGGGGCATAGGCCGGGCCATTGCCCTGGCCCTGGCCCAACCGGGCCTGACCATCTATCTCAACGACGTGGTCTTAGGCGAAGAAGCCGTAAGGACCCAACAAGAGGTGGAGGCCAAAGGCGGCGCGGCCCGGCTGGTGGAATTCGATGTGGCCGATGCCGCGGCGGTCAACCAGGGCCTGGATCACATCCTCAAAGAGAGCGGGCGCCTCGATATCCTGGTGAATAATGCCGGCATCACCCGGGACAACCTCATCGTCCGCATGAAGGAAACGGAATGGGATGCGGTCCTGGGAGTCAATCTCAAGGGGGCCTTCAATTGTATCCGGGCCGTGAGCCGGCCCATGGTCAAGCAGCGGGGCGGGCGCATCATCAACATCAGTTCGGTGGTGGGCGTCATGGGGAACGCCGGCCAGGCCAACTATGTGGCCTCCAAGGCCGGCCTGATCGGGCTCACCAAGACGGTGGCCCGGGAACTGGCCTCCCGGAATATCACGGTCAACGCCGTGGCTCCGGGGTTTATCCAGACTGAAATGACCGAGGCCTTACCGGAAGCTACCCGGAACCTGATGCTGGCCCAGATCCCTTTGGGCCGTTTTGGCGCCTCGGAAGAGGTGGCCCAGGCGGTGGCTTTCCTGGCTTCTGATGCCGCAGCCTACATCACCGGTCAGGTGATTCATGTCAACGGCGGAATGCTGATGGTTTAAGAAAAGAGGAGGGTTTTGGACAATGGGAGCAATTGACGAAAAGGTGATCGACATAATCGTGGACAAATTGGGGGTGGACCGCTCTGAGGCCACGCCCGAAGCTGTGTTTGTCGATGACCTGGGGGCCGATTCCCTGGACCTGGTGGAATTGATCATGGCCATGGAAGAAGAATTTGGCATGGAAATCGCTGATGAGGACGCGGAAAAACTAAGGACCGTTCAGGATGTCATCGGTTTCATCTCCGCCCGGGCCGGCTGAGCCGGAAACCATCGCCATTGCCTGCGACCACGCCGGCCATGGCCTGAAACGGGAAATTCTCAAATTATTGCGCGAGCTCAAGGCGCCCTATGTGGACCTTGGCTGCGCCAGCCCGGATGAATCGGTGCATTATCCGCTGTATGGCAAAAAAGTGGTGGAAGCGGTGTTGGCGCGGCCCCACGTGCGGGGTATATTAATATGTGGCACCGGCCTCGGCATGAGTATCATGGCCAACCGATTCCCCGGCATCCGGGCCGCCCTGTGTCATGATATTTTCAGCGCCATGATGAGCCGGCGCCACAATGACGCCAACCTGCTGGTTATGGGGGGCCGCGTCATCGGCCCGGACCTGGGGAAGGAGATTGTCCGGGTCTGGCTCGGCACGCCGTTTGATGGCGGCCGCCACCAGGAGCGTTTGGATCTACTTGAACAATTGGCCCAAGAGGCCTGACCGGCAGGAGTTTTGACTGGATGGAAGACCTGGCCCGCACTGACCCTGAAATTTTTGCCGTCATTGAGCGTGAGCGCCAACGACAGCTGAACAAGCTGGAGATGATTGCCTCCGAAAATTTCGTCAGTGGCGCGGTGCTGGAAGCTCAGGGTTCTATTTTGACCCATAAATACGCCGAGGGGTATCCAGGCCGGCGCTTTTATGGCGGGTGCGAATATGTCGATACCGCGGAAAACCTGGCCCTGAGCCGGGTCAAGGATCTCTTCGGGGCAACCTACGCCAATGTGCAGCCCCATTCCGGCACCCAGGCCAATATGGCCGTCTATTTTTCCTTCCTTAAGCCAGGTGATACCATTTTGGGCATGGACCTGGCCCATGGCGGCCATTTGAGCCACGGCGCCCCGGTGAATTTTTCCGGTCGCCTGTACCACGCCGTAGCCTACGGCGTGGATCGCCACACCGAAGAAGTCGACTTTGACGTGGTGGCGGAGTTAGCCCGCCAACACCGCCCCAAGCTGATCGTCGCCGGAGCCAGCGCCTATCCCCGGACCCTGAATTTTGGCCGTTTCACCGAAATTGCCCGGGAGGTCGGGGCGTATCTCATGGTGGATATGGCCCATATCGCCGGGCTGATCGCCGCCGGGATTCACCCCAATCCCTTGCCGGCGGCGGATTTTGTCACCTCCACCACCCACAAGACTCTGCGCGGCCCCCGGGGCGGCCTCATCCTGGCCCAACCCCAATACGGCAAGGCCTTGGACAGCCAGATCTTTCCGGGGATCCAGGGCGGTCCCCTCATGCACATCATCGCCGCCAAGGCGGTGGCCTTCAAGGAAGCCCAGGCGCCTTCTTTCCGGCGCTACCAGGAGCAAACCTTGGCCAACGCCCGAACCCTGGCCCGGGAATTTATCAAGCAAGGGTACCGTCTGGTGGCTGGCGGCACCGATACCCATCTCATCCTGCTGGACCTGACTCCCACCGGGCTCACCGGCCGGGAGGCGGAAGAGGCCCTGGATCAAGCCGGCATCACCGTTAACAAGAACTCTATCCCCTTCGACCAGCGGTCTCCCCGCATCACCAGCGGCATCCGCATCGGCACCCCGGCTTTGACCACCCGGGGCATGAAGGAGCCGGAGATGGAGATCATCGCCGGACTCATTCACCAGGCGCTGTCTGCGACCACGGATGCGGCCCGCCTCCAGAAATTGGAAGGCCAGGTAAAAGAGCTCTGCCGGAGTTATCCCCTGCTCTTTGCCGAGGAATGGCTGATGGACCAACCGGGGCCGTCCAGCGCCGCCCGGGGTTCCTTCTAAGCTGAGCCTGCCTAAAAACCAGCGATTCCCCGACTGACCTTCTTCGGCGGCACAGGCTTTCAGCCTGTGGGCTTTCCCGCCTGATCCCCTCCGGCCAATACTGCCTCATTCCCCTGGCAACGTAAATTTGCCCTTTACTGAGCCTCATTTTTATAAGAAGATATGCCATGCGCTGTCCCTACTGCCACAGCACCAACAACAAGGTCATAGATTCCCGCACTAGCCGGGAGGCCAACGCCATCCGGCGGCGGCGGGAGTGCCTCAACTGCCAGTGGCGCTTCACCACCTACGAACAGGTGGAGGAAACCATGCCGCTGGTGGTCAAAAAAGACGGACGCCGGGAACCGTTTCAGCGTTCCAAGCTCTACGAAGGCATCACCAAGGCCTGCGAAAAGCGGCCCGTGTCCGTGGACGCGATTGAAAATTTCCTGGACGGCCTGGCACGGGAGATGCTGGAGAGCGGCCAGCGTGAAATCGCCTCCACCTGGATCGGCGAACGGGTGATGGCCGAACTGCGCCAGTGGGACGAAGTGGCCTATGTGCGCTTTGCTTCGGTGTACCGCCACTTCACGGACGCCACCGACTTCATGGAAGAGATTCGCCACCTCCTGGCGACGCGGAAAGAAGAGAAGGAGAAGGAAAAGGGATGAGTTGCGGGGCGGACCGGGGAAAAACAGTGGTCAGTTGTCAGTGGCCAGAAAAATAATTGACTGACTCCTGGCAACTGGCTACTCATGTCCTGCGATTCCCCTCCTGACCCCTGTAGGGGCTGGTTTCAAACCCGCCCCTACACAGCGAACACGGTATTAGGGGAGGGGGTAAGGACCACTTATGAAAAAGCCCCTGGCCCCTGGCCCCCTCCCCCAATAAATCGCGATGCACGATATTGACGCCACTTACATGAAGCTGGCCCTGAACCTGGCCGTCCGGGGGGCGGGCTGGGTAAGCCCCAACCCCATGGTGGGCGCGGTGGTGGTCAAAGAAGGGCAGGTGGTGGGCCGGGGCTATCACCGCCGGGCCGGGGCGCCCCATGCCGAAGTGGAGGCGTTGCGCGCCGCCGGGCAGGCGGCCCGGGGCGCGGACCTGTACGTGACGTTAGAGCCCTGCAACCACCAGGGCCGTACACCCCCCTGCACCCAGGCCATCCTCGGGGCCGGGGTGCGCCGGGTAATCATCGCCACCCTGGACCCCAACCCCCAAGTCACCGGCGGTGGGGCCGAGTTCCTGGCCGCCCGGGGGCTGGACGTGAACGTGGGGCTGCTGGCGGCCGAGGCCCGGCGCTTGAACGAAGCCTGGTTTCTATATGTAAAAACCGGCCGGCCCTGGGTCATGGCCAAGGCGGCCTGCTCCCTGGACGGCAAGATCGCCACCGCGGGGGGCGAGAGCCAGTGGCTCACGGGCGAGGCCGCCCGGGCCTTGGGGCGCCGCCTGCGGCACCGGGTGGACGCCATCGTCGTGGGGATCGGCACGGTGCTGGCCGACGACCCCCAACTCACCACCCGGCGGCCCCGGGGCCGGGGCGCCGGACGAGACCCCATCCGCATCGTCCTGGACAGCCGGCTGCGCCTGCCCTTGACGGCCCGGCTGCTTAACCTGGACTCTGAGGCCCCCACCTGGGTGGCCACAACCAGCCAGGCCCCGCCGGAGACGATCCGCGCCCTGAAGGCGCGGGGCGCCCTGGTCCTGGTGCTGCCCGCCGATGCCGGACGGGTTTCGCTGCCGGCCCTGCTAAAGGAGTTGGGGACCCGCCAGGTTCAGAGCCTCCTGGTGGAAGGCGGGGCCGAGACCCTCGGGGCTTTTTTTGACCAGCGGTTAGTCAACCAGTTCAATTTCTTCTATGCGCCCAAAATCCTGGGAGGCCAGCTTGCCCCGGGGATGGTGGGAGGCCATGGGATCATGCACCTGGGGGAGGCCCATATCACCAAAAACCTCCGCGTCCGGCGGGTCGGCGGCGACCTGCTGGTGTCGGGATATTTGTAACCAAGACCGGCGATCCGGCCGGGAGGGCATCAAAGGTCCAGCCGGTAGGCGATGGGGCCGGGGTCCCGGTCAAATTCCGGGGCGCGCTTAAAACCCAGTTTTTCGTAGAGCTGACGGGCTGCGGTCATAAAGGTCCCGGTGTAGAGGAAAATGGCGGGGATGGAGAGCTCCCGGGCGCGCTTCAGGCAGGCCTGGGTCAGCAGTCGGCCATATCCCCGGCCCCGGCTGGCGGGAGAAACGGCCAGCAGCCTGATGGACGCGGTCCCGGCCGGCCACTGCCCCTGGTGAGCCTGGCGGGCATCGGGGTAAAACTTGACGGCCCCCGCGATGCGGCCCTGGCGGTGAGCCACCAGCATCACGCCATCGGGGGAATGGATCGTCTCACTGATGTTTTCCATCCACCGGTTCCAGGCGGCTTCCGGCATGAGGGGCTGAAATTCCCGGTAGGCAGCTTTCACCAGGCTTTCAACCTCGTCCAGTTCTTCTGGCCCGGCCTCCCGGATTTGAATTGCCTGCGTCATAATTTTTCCCAACCGGCAAGGCTGATGGCCTCTGTCCCACCCCCCATACAGCATTATTATGCAGGGGCGCACCCGCGTGTGCGCCCTCAATTTAGGGCGGACACATGGGTCCCTACGGGAGGCAGGGTCGTTGGCGGGGAGTGCGTGGGATTTTTTCATCAGGGCTGCCCCAGTTCTCCCCTCAAGATTTTTTTTTACGAACGGTCATTTCCTCACGGATACAACGAAAGATGAAAAATGACCGGGGTTAGTGGGGCGGCCATCCCCGGCCGCCTCTCGCTGGCGGGCACAGAGGCCCGCCCCACCGAGCTATTTTCAAATAAAGTTGCAGTCAAAAAACTATGAATATTTATGTCATTCTGAACGAAGCGCAGCGTAGTGAAGAATCTCGGTGACTTCAAAAGAGAGATTCTTCGCTGCGCTCAGAATGACAAAAAAATAGTCTCTTGATCGCTCATTGGTATTACTGCGTCCGCAACGGCGCTTTGAGCGCGGCAATGAAATCGCCCACCGCTTTGATCAGTTCCTGGCCTCGCAGTCTGGCCACCCGCTGGACGATGGCGCTGCCCACCACCACCCCGTCCACGTAAGGGGCCAATCCGGCCACCTGCTCCGGGGTGGAGATGCCGAAGCCCACGGCCAGGGGGCATTTTATCAGGGAGCGCACCTCCCTCAGAGACGCGGCCAGGTCCGGGGGCAATTCCGTGCGGGCCCCGGTGATCCCGGTCACCGAAACGTAGTAGAGAAACCCCTTGGTAAGGCGCCCCAGGGTCCTGATGCGCTCGGCGCCGCTGGTGGGCGCGGCCAGGAAAATGGTGGCGAGGTTCGCCTTGGCCGCCGCCGCCCGCCAGGGGCCGGCTTCCTCCGGGGGCAGGTCCGGAATGATAAAGCCGTCCACGCCGTTGGCCGCGGCCTTGGCGGCGGTGCGCTCCAGCCCGTACTGCAACATGGGATTGTAGTAGCCCATGAGGATCAACGGAATCTGGGTCTGGGCGCGCAATTCCCCCGCCAGGTTTAAGACGTCCTCCAGGTGGACGCCCCCCTGCATGGCCCGGAGGCTCGCGGCCTGAATGGTGGGGCCGTCGGCCAGGGGATCGGAAAAAGGCACGCCCAATTCCAGGATATCCGCGCCCCGGGCAGCCATCTCCAGGGCCAGGGCCCGGGTGGCGCCAAGATCCGGGTCACCCGCAGTGATAAAAGGGATGAGGGCCTTTTCGCCTTTGGCCTTGAGCTGTTTGAACACCCTGTCAATGCGCGTCACCGGACACCTCCATAGCTTCGGCCACTGCGTCCACGTCCTTGTCACCCCGGCCGGAGAGGTTGACGATCACGATGTCAGCGGCGGTGTACCCGGGCGCCAGCCGCTTAAGATAGGCGATGGCATGGGCGGACTCCAGGGCGGGGAGAATACCCTCGGTCCGGGAGAGCAGGCTGAACCCCTCCAGGGCCTCAGTGTCCGTCACCGCGACGTATTCGGCCCGGCCCTGGTCCTTGAACCAGGCGTGCTCCGGGCCGACCCCGGGGTAATCCAGCCCCGGCGCCAGGGAGTGGGCCTCCTGGATGTTGCCCCAGGGGTCTTGTAAGAGATAGCTGAAAGCGCCGTGGAGCACTCCCACGGTTCCGGCCACCAGGGTGGCGGAATGGTGGTGGGTGTGGACCCCATGGCCCGCGGCCTCCACCCCCACGAACCGCACCGGGTCGTCACGGAAGGCATGGAACAGCCCCATGGCGTTGCTGCCGCCCCCGACGCAGGCCACCAGGCACTGGGGCACCTTGCCGGTGCGGCGCCGCAACTGGGCCCGGGCCTCCCGGCCGATCACCGCCTGAAAATCCCGCACGATCATGGGATAGGGGTGGGGGCCGCCCACGGAACCCAGGACATAGTGGGTGTGGCGGACGTTGGTGACCCAATCCCGGATGGCGTCATTCATGGCATCCTTCAGGGTGCGGCTGCCGGAGTCCACCGGCACTACCTTCGCCCCCAACAGCCGCATGCGGATAACGTTGAGGCGCTGGCGCCGGATGTCTTCGGCGCCCATGTAGATGTCGCACGACAACCCCAAAAGAGCCGCCACCGTGGCGGTGGCCACCCCGTGTTGGCCCGCCCCGGTCTCGGCGATGAGCCGGGTTTTGCCCATGCGCCGGGCCAGCAAACCCTGCCCCAGGGTGTTGTTGATCTTGTGCGCCCCGGTGTGGGCCAGGTCCTCCCGCTTGATATAGACCTGCGGCCCCCCCAACTCCGCAGTCAGATGTCGTGCGAAGTAGAGCGGCGTGGGGCGACCCACGTAATCCTTCAGGTACCAGGACAACTCCTGGCGAAACTCCAGGGTGCGGCTGATCCGGCGATACGCCTCCTCTAACTCCAACAGGGCCGGCATCAGGGTCTCCGGCACAAACCGGCCCCCATACCGCCCGTACCTGCCATGCCGATCCGGTAACAAGGCAACCTCCTTTTATGAGCAGTTAGCAGTTAGCTGTTAGCTGTTAGCTGTTAGCAATTAGCTGTTAGCTGTTAGCTTTTTTTTGCTAACTATAATTTAAGTTAGCAGTGGAATTTATTGCAGATGCGACGCAACACGGCAATTGCCCAAGCAAGCCTTTGCTAACGGCTAATTGCTAATTGCTAACTGCTAATAGCTAATAGCTATAACTCACCGCCTTAAAAAACGCCCGCAGCTTGTCCGGGTCTTTTTTGCCCGGGGCTGCTTCGGTGCCGCTGGCCGCGTCCACGGCTGCGGGTAAGGCGGTGGCGATGGCCTGGGCCACGTTCTCCGCGTTAAGGCCCCCGGCCAGGATGATCCGGCCGTATGGTTTGGCTTCCAGAGCCAGATGCCAGTCAAAACTTTCCCCGGTGCCGCCCACCTGCCCCGGTTTATAAGTGTCCAGGAGAAAGGCCTGAACTGCGCCCCGGTAAAGGGCCAGATCTTTAAGGGAGGTTCCGTCCTTGATGCGAAAGCCTTTGATCACCCGCCGCCCCAGGCTTAGACAGTAGTCCGGGGACTCCTGGCCGTGGAGTTGCACCCAGTCCAGGCCCAGGCTGGCCGCCAACTCCTGCACCACCGCCGCCTCTTCATCCACGAAAACCCCGACGCTCGCCACGAAGGGGGGCAGCCGGGCGATGATCTCCCGGGCGGTTTCCGGGGCCACCTTCCTGGGGCTTTTGGGGTAAAAGATAAACCCCAGGGCGTCAGCCCCCAATTCGGCGGCCAGGAGCGCGTCTTCCAAGTTCGTAATACCGCAGATTTTTATTCTTACCATGCCTTAAATCCCGGCGACCATCGGCCGCCCCCTCCCGCTCACTGCTTACTGCTCACCGTCCCAAGAATTCCCTTAACGCGGCCCCCGGGTCCGCCCGAGTCACCAGGCGCTCGCCGATAAGAAAGGCGTGGATGCCGGCCCGCAAAAGGGGCTCCAGGTCGGCCCGGGTCTTGATCCCCGACGCGGCCACCAGGGTCACCCCTTCGGGCGCCAGGGGGGCCAGTTCCAGGGCCCGGTTCGGAAACATCTCGAAGGTGTGGAGATTCCGGGAATTGATGCCGATCACTCGGGCCCCGGCGGTCAGCGCCGTCTCCATTTCCGCGGCGGTGTGGACCTCCACCAGGGCCGCCAGCCCCAGGGAACGGGTCAGGAGCAGCAGGGCCCGGAGCTGTCCTAATTTCAGCAGGCTGACGATAAGCAGCAAGGCGTCGGCCCCCAAGGCAGCAGTCTCGTAAACCTGAATAGGTTCCAGTATAAAATCCTTGCGCAGGATGGGGAGGCGGATCACCGGGCGCATCCGGCGGATGAACTCCGGGTCGCCTTTGAAATAATGGGGTTCCGTCAGGACCGAAATCGCCGCCGCGCCGTTCTCCTGGTAGATTTGCGCCAACTCCACGGGGTCCCAGCCCAGGCCCAGGTCCCCCTTGCTGGGGGAGGCCCGCTTGACCTCGGCGATGACCGCCGGGCCCGCGGCGCCATCCAGGGCGGCCTTGAGGCTCTTAGGGTCCGGCCGCCGGGCGATCTCGGCCTGGAAGGCCTCGGCCACCCCCGGCTCGAACAACCGGAGGGAATCCTCCAGTTTCCGGGCGACGATTTCTGCTAAAAAGTTCATGGAATCACTTCGTTCTACTCGTTCCCAAACAGCTCTTGTAGCGTCTTACGCACCATTAATCCTGTTTATAAGATGCGAACTGTTTCGTAGCTGGCGCGTAAGACGCGCCCTACAACTGCTCACTCCCAAAAGACTTGCTCTTTTCGATCAGGGCCTCCAGTTTGGCCAGGGCCTTGCCGGAGCGGATGGTCTCCCGGGCCAGATCGATGCCCCGGGGAAAATCAGGTACCAGGCCCGCGGCGATGAAGGCTGCGGCGGCGTTCAGGGCCACCATGTCTTCCCGGGGGCCCCCCTCCCCTGCCAGGACTTTTTTGACAATGCGGGCATTCTCGAAGACGTCCCCGCCCTTGATGTCCGAAAGCGCCGCCCGCTTCAGGCCGAAATCCTCCGGCGCGATATCGTAGGTCGTGACCGCCCCGTCCTGAAGCTGGCTCACCCGGGTGGGGCCGACGATGCTGATTTCGTCAAACGACCCCTCGCCATAAACCACGAAGGCGCTCTTCCCTCCCAGGTTGCCGAGCACCTGCGCCAGAGGTTCGGTGAGCCTGGCGTCATAGACCCCCAGCACCTGGACGTTGGCGTTAGCCGGGTTGGTCAGGGGCCCCAGGACGTTGAAGATGGTGCGGATGCCGATCTCCCGTCGGGGGCCGATGGCGTAGCGCATAGCCCCGTGCAATTGGGGGGCGAAGAGGAAGCCGATGCCCACCTCCAGGATGCACCAGGCCACCTGGTCCGGGGTCAGCGCCAGGTTGATCCCCAGGGCCTCGATGACGTCGGCGGAGCCGCAGCGGGAGGAAACCGCCCGGTTGCCATGCTTGGCGACTTTCAACCCCGCCCCGGCCACCACGAACGCGGTGGTGGTGGAGACGTTGAAGGTGCTCGTGGCGTCGCCCCCGGTGCCGCAGGTGTCCACCACGGTCTCCCAGTCCACGTTGATTTCGTCCCGGTCCAGGTCGATGAGCCCGTCACTGATGGGGATGCGGGTAGCCTTGGCCCGCATCACCTTGGCCGCGGCGGTGATCTCGGCCACGGTTTCCCCCTTCATCCTCAGGGCCGTGATCAAGGCGCCGATCTGGGCCTCAGTGGCCTCCCCATTCATAATGGCCTCCATGGCCCGGGTCATCTCGGCCTCCGTCAGGTCCTGCCGGCTGACCACCTTGAGTATGGCTTCTTTGAGCATACGCTT
Source organism: Deltaproteobacteria bacterium (assembly GCA_016875015.1). Taxonomy (GTDB): domain Bacteria; phylum Desulfobacterota; class Desulfobaccia; order Desulfobaccales; family 0-14-0-80-60-11; genus 0-14-0-80-60-11. Next base: position 18,849 of record VGSJ01000035.1, read on the forward strand.
TATCCTTTATTCATGGTAATTATCTGTGCGTAGTTAAACTGCGCCACCCCCGGGCCTCGTGTTTAAGGCAGCTAATTTTCGCCGGTCTCCTCCGGGACGCTCGCCGCACCACCCGCCTTAGCCGCGGCGACCCCCGCGGCCAAGGCCCGGCGGTTCAAATCTTCGGTGCCCTTGGGCACCCGGGCCAGCACCGCCGCCTCCAGGCTCCGGAGAGACACCGCCCCGGTGAGTTGGGCCAAAGCCCCCAGGGCCACGATGTTGGCCGCCATGGCGCGCCCCAATTCCCGGGCGATCCGGGTGAACGGCAGGGCCAGGGCTCGGCTGGCGGGATACTCGCTTACCAGGTCGGCGTCCACCAGGAGCAGGCCTCCGGGCTTCAGGTCAGAGAGAAACACGTCCAACGACTTCTGGTTCAGGGCCAGGAGCACGTCGGGCCGGATGGCTTTGGGATAATCGATCGCAGCATTGCTGATAACCACTTCCGCTTTGGACGCCCCGCCCCGGGCCTCGGGGCCGTAACTCTGGGTCTGGCAGACAAACTTGCCGTCGTAAATCCCCGCGGCCTCCGCCAATATGATCCCCGCCAGGATCAACCCCTGCCCCCCGGACCCGGCCAGGCGTATTTCGTAGCGACTTGACATGCTTGCTTACCTGTTTATGGTTCAAAGTTCAAGGTTCAAGGTTTGTGGCTTGAGGTTTTCAACTTTGAACCTTGAACCTTGAACTATTTCTCCATCATCGCGGCCCGGGCCGCGTCCCGGATCTTCTGGTACTCCTCAGTATAGACGGGCAGGTCCCGGTCCACCAGGACGCCGATGGTGATCTTGCCCGCCAGTTCCTCAGGGCTCATGGTCTTGGCCTTGTCTACCCGCACGGCCAGTTTTTTCTGTTGGCGCAGCATTTCCACCGCGTCCCCCAGCTTATTTTTGGCCCCGAACTGGGTGTGGCAGTGGCTGATGACTTCCACCACCGCGAAGCCCCGTTTCTTGATGGCCGCCTCCATGAGCTGGTCCAGCAGGGTGGCGTGGTACACCGTGCCCCGCCCCACCATGGCGGCCCCGGCGGTCACGGCCATCTCGCTGATGGAAAAGCCGTGTTCCACGTGGCCGTACATCGAGGTGGCGGACTTCGCCCCGTAAGGCGTGGTGGGGGAATACTGGCCGCCGGTCATGCCGTAGATATTGTTGTTGATGATAATAGCCGTGAGATTCAGGTTGCGCCGGGCCGCGTGGATGAAATGGTTGCCGCCGATGGCGGTGGCGTCGCCGTCGCCCATGACCACGATCACCTGGAGCTTGGGGTTGGCCAGTTTGACGCCGGTGGCGAAGGTCAGGGCCCGGCCGTGGGTGGTGTGGAGGGTGTTGAAATCCACGTACACGCTCATCCGGCCGGCGCAGCCGATCCCCGACACCATGACAATATCGTCTTTTGAAAACCCGGTGCGGTCGATGGCCCGGATCAGCGCCCCGAGAACGATGCCGTTGCCGCACCCTGGACACCAGACGTGGGGGAACTTCTTTTCGTGGCGCAGGTACTTGTGGATGAGTTTGGTGACTTCGGACATTTTGAGCTCTCAGCTTTCAGCGGTCAGCTTTCAGCTTTGTGTGTAGGGCGGGCACTGCCCGCCAATAAAAATCCATCATTTGCGGCGGGCGATGCCCGCCCTACATTGCTTTATGAGTAATATATAGTGGCACCGGCTTCCAGCCGGTGATCACAGGCCGGAGGCCTGTGCCACTTGTTTATTGGTGCGTGGAACTCACCCTACACTACTATGCTCACTCTTACCTATGCTGAGCCGATTTTTGATCAACTGTTATTGTGGCGGTAAGAGATGATTTTGCATTAATAGAACTACTAATGAAACGAACGACACCTTTCATGTTTCCATTTTCATCCCAATTGAACTTCGCATATCCATTGCTCTCAAGCGCTATCCCTAATATGTTGACCATTCTTCGTAAGTTTGAAGATTCTCTAGTTAAATATCGAGCGGAAATAAAATAGAATATAACACCAACCACTAAAGTTGCAAGAACGCCTAAAATAAAGTATATTGTACCTTCCATGATGTTTTAACCCCCTTAAAATATCAACAACCGCTCCAGTATCTCTCCCGGCGTGATCAGGTGGCCGTCGATGCGGTTCAAGGTCTCCACCCGGGTCATACCCTGGTTGACTCGTTTAACCTCCCGGGACATCTGGCCCATATTGAGCTCCGGCACCAGGACCGCCCGGACCTGGCGCAGCAAGGGCATAAGCAGGCGCCGGGGAAAGGGCCACAGGGTGACGAGCTGCAGCAGCCCGGCCTTGATGCCCTGCTCTCTGGCCTCCTTCACGGCCCGCCGGGCCGACCGGGCCACCGACCCGTAGGCCACCACCAGGATTTCGGCGTCTGCGGTCATCTCCGCTTCGACCATGAGGATATCATCGAAGTGCTGGGTGATCTTGCGGAAGAGCCGGTTCATGAACGGCACGATCTCATCGGGCCGCTCGGTTGGGAAGCCGTGGACGTCGTGGATGAGGCCGGTGACGTGGTAGCGGTAACCGTCGCCGAAGATCCCCATGGGCGGCACCCCGCTGGCGGTATCAGCGTAGGGGACGTACCATTCCGGCGGCGCCGTGGGGCGCAGACGATCCACCACCTCCACGGTCTCAGGGGCCGGCAGCGCCAGCTTTTCCCGGGTGTGGGCCACCACTTCATCGGTCAACAGGATCACCGGGGTGCGGTATTTTTCCGACAGGTTGAAGGCGGTAACCGTCAGGTCGAAACAGTCCCGGGTGGTGGCCGCGGCCAGGACGATGATGGGGTGGTCGCCGTGGGCGCCCCACCGGGCCTGCATCACGTCTCCCTGGCTGACGCGGGTGGGCAGGCCGGTGGAAGGGCCGCCCCGCATGACATTGACGATGACGCAGGGGACCTCCGCCACGCAGGCGAACCCCAGGTTTTCCTGCATCAGGGAAAACCCCGGGCCGCTGGTGGCGGTCATGGCCTTGACGCCGGCAAGCGACGCCCCGATCACCGCCCCCAGGGAGGCGATCTCATCCTCCATCTGAATGAAGGCACCGCCCACCGCGGGCAGCCGGTAGGACATGACTTCGCTGATCTCCGTGGCCGGGGTGATGGGGTAGCCGGCAAAAAACCGGCACCCGGCCGCCAGCGCCCCTTCCACCACCGCCTCGTTGCCCTGGAGCAGTTTTGGTTTCCCGGTGACCTCAGCATTCATAATCTGCTCTCTGTCGCGACGTTTCATAATTGATACTGCATCTGGTACAAAGTTTTTCCCCCCTTTCCTAAAGGGGGGCAAGGGGGGATTAATAACTCCCTAATAATCCCCCTTTAAGAAAGGGGGACTTGAAGACCCTCTCTTTTTCGCAGTAGTATTCCGAAGGTCAGTCAGCTTCCTCTGATTTCGCTTCTTTGGCCGCCACTTCCAGGACGCAGATGGCAAAATCCGGGCAGTGCAGTTCGCACCAACGGCAGCCCGTGCACCGTTCGGCTTTCTCCACCACCGGGTTACCTTCGGCATCGACGCTTAAACACTGCCGGGGGCAGAAAGCGGCGCAGATGCCGCACCCTTTGCACCAGTCCCGGTAGATGTTGATTTCATATTCCGGGTGGGGCTTGTCGGGGTGCTCGTCGCCCGGGGGAACCGTACCGGCTTCCGGGGCCTGACCCAGTTCTTTTCCCGAACCTGCCTCTCGCTCCATTATTCTACTCACCTTCGTGATAGCCGCCACTAACAGCCGCGATTTATCCCACTCCCTTTCTGTTTTTGCAGGAGGGGGTTTGGGGGAACCTTACTTTTGATAAAAAGTAAGGTTCCCCCAAATTCATTATCCCCTCATCCACTCATACCCTCCCTCACCCGCGGCTGCGCTTCAGAAAATTGCGCAGCAGGTTGAGGCCTTCGGTGGTGAGGATCGACTCGGGGTGGAACTGGACCCCATACACCGCCAGGTCGCGGTGGCGCAACCCCATGATCTCCCCCACCGCGGTTTGCGCCGCCACTTTGAGGGTCTCCGGCAGGCTCTCCCGCTCCACAATGAGGGAGTGGTAGCGGGTCGCGTCAAAGGGCGAAGGAATGCCGCAGAACAGGTCCTTGCCGTCGTGGTAGATGAGGGAGGTCTTGCCGTGCATCAGGCGGGGGGCCCGGATCACGTTTCCCCCAAACGCCGCGCCGACGGCCTGATGGCCCAGGCAGACCCCCAGGATGGGGATCCGGCCGGCAAAATGGCGGATGGCCGCCAGCGATATCCCCGCCTCATTGGGGGAACAGGGACCTGGGGAAATCACCAGGCGGCTGGGCCGGCTCGCCTCCAGGCCCGCCAGGTCGATCTGATCGTTGCGAAAGACCCGCACTTCCTCCCCCAACTGGCCGAAATACTGCACCAGATTGTAGGTGAAGGAATCGTAATTATCTATCATAACTAACATATTCGCCTCAGTAAGCGGTGAGTAGAAAACCTAACTGCTGACTACTAACTGCTGACTCACATCAACCCTTCCTCCGCCCGGTCCAGGGCCCGCATCAGGGCCATCCCCTTGTTCACCGTCTCCTGGAACTCGGTGGCCGGGTCTGAATCCGCCACGATGCCGGCTCCCACCTGGAGGTAGACCTGGCCCTGGTGGATGGTGAAGCTTCGGATGGTGATGCAAAAATCCAGGTTGCCGCTGAAGCTGAGGTAACCCACCGCCCCGGCGTAGGGGCCCCGGCGGGTAGGCTCCAGCTCCTCGATGATCTCCATGGCCCGCACCTTGGGGGCCCCGGCAACGGTGCCGGCGGGAAAGGTGGACTTGAGCAGGTCAATGCCGTCATGTTCCGGCGCCAGTTCCCCTTCCACCTGGGACACGATGTGCATGACGTGGGAGTAGCGTTCGATGCTGAAGAGTTCCGGCACCCTGACGCTGCCGATCTTGGCCACCCGGCCCACGTCGTTGCGCCCCAGGTCCACCAGCATCAGGTGCTCGGCCCGCTCCTTGGGGTCGGCCAACAGCTCCGCTTCCAGAGCCTGGTCTTCTGAGGGCGTGGCGCCCCGGGGGCGGGTACCGGCGATGGGCCGGTAGCTGACCTGCCCGTCCTCCAGGCGCACCAGGATTTCCGGCGAGGCCCCCGCCAGCTTCATGTCGCCCTGGTCCAGGTAGAACATGTACGGCGACGGATTGATGCAGCGCAGGGCCCGGTAGAGGTCAAAGGGGTCGTGGCGCAAGGGCGTCACAAAACACTGGGACAGCACCACCTGGATGACATCACCCGCCACGATGTACTCCTTGGCCCGGCGCACCATGGCTTCGAAGCGCTCTTGCGAGAGGTTGGAGGCCAGGGGCGGCGGCGGCGTAGGCGGCGGGGCCTCGCCCAGGGGCACCGGTTGGCGCAGGCGCCCGGCGAGCCGGTCGATGCCCGCCACCGCCCGGTCGTATTGGTCCTGAAGGGGCACGGCCGGGTTAAGGTGCACCAGGGTCAGGATCTGGATGGTCTGGCGCAGGTTGTCGAAGATTAATACATTGTCCGCCAGCATCAAACGGGCCTCGGGCATGGTGATGGGAGGGGTAAGATTCGGCAGCCTCTCAATATAGCGCACCATGTCGTAGCCTAAATACCCCACCAGCCCGCCCCAGAACCGGGGCAGCCCCGGGGTGGCCACCGGGATGACCCCGGCCAGAAGGCGGCGCAGGTGCTCAAAGGGGTCCAGGGCGGGGTCCAGGGTCTCCTGACGGCCATGGCGGTGGATGACCGTCTTGCCGCCCTCCACCTGGAACATCAGGGACGGGTTGAGGCCGAGAAAACTGAAGCGGCCCCACTTTTCGCCGCCTTCGACGCTCTCCAACAGAAAGGAACACCCCTCGCCCCGCAACTTCTTATAGGCCGACACCGGGGTCTCCAAATCCCCTATGATCTCGCGATAGACCGGGATCAGGTTGCCCTGCCGGGCCATGTCGGCAAACGTCTCAACATCCGGATAAATCATGCCTGCTCCGTTTCGTTAATATATGTAATTATTACCGCAGATGAACGCCGATAAACACAGATAAATCCGAATTTTTATCGGCGTGCCTCGGCGTTCATCGGCGTTCATCGGCGGTTAAAAAAAGCCGGGGCTCCTTGGGGCCACGGCTTTTTCCGCCTGAAAAAACCAAGGCCCCTCTCGTGAGGGGCCCCAAAATATCAAACCTGTTGCTGGACGCACCTCACGAGCCCGCCATCACGCGCCACCAGCACCAGTTGTTTTTAAAGCAAACCATCTTATCCACCTTTTTCTTAATTTGTTGTATACTCTAAAAACCTCTCAACGTCAATGGGTTTTTTCCCGATGAAGGAAGGAACCCTTAATGGTTTTCAAGGACCAATAAATCTATGGACGCTCCCCTTCTCGATTTCCCATATATTGATCCAACTCAAAAAAATGAAATTTATCGTGATAAATTAGTGAGCCTCCTATCGAATGACCTAGATTTCCATAATAAAAATAGCGGATATTCCTCACATAACTTTCATTCTTTCCCTGCGAAATTCCCTCCACAGCTGCCAAGAAAATTTATAGAAGGATTAACAAATCCTTTTGACGTAGTCCTTGACCCTATGATGGGCTCTGGGACTACAATCGTCGAAGCATTTCTAACGGGACGGCGTGCTATAGGCATAGATATTGATTACTTAGCTTTACTAATATCTATAGTAAAGGTGACTCCGTTTAATAGAAATGAATTATATACTATTGGCAATAAGATCATCGATAACGCAAGGGATTTGGCTAATAATAAACGCAATCAATTAAACAAACTATTTGTAGAAAAATGGGATCCTTTAACTAAACAATTTATTAATTATTGGTTTTCATATGAGACGCAAATAGAACTCTTGTCAATTATAACGCAAATTGAGAAATTAAGTGATCCTAAAATAAGAGCTTTTTTTGAAGTGGTTTTCTCTGCCATTATTATAACCAAGTCTGGAGGAGTGTCATTGGCACTTGATTTGGCTCATACCCGCCCCCACCGCGCAAAAATGGTTATTACAAAAACAGAGAAATTTATTTTAAATGAGAACTTAGAGGATATATCCCCCCATCGTTTGAAAGTTTTAACAAAAATCCTGAGATCAGCCTTAGAAGAATTCGATAAACGATTTAAACAAAACTTAGAAAGTATGGTGCAAGTTGCAGCAGAAAATATTAAACCTTTTATAATAGCTGGCAATTCTCAAATATTACCTTTAAGAAATGATTCCGTCGATTTGATTGTAACATCTCCCCCTTATGCTTCAAATGCAATCGATTACATGAGAGCGCATAAGTTTTCTTTAGTTTGGATGGGTTATCCAGTCGGGAATTTAAGTAAGAAACGCAAAGAATATATTGGGGGTGATGACACTATAAATGTTTATTTTGAAGAAATACCAGAGAACGTTAAGGAAGTTGTGGCAACTATCGGTAGATTAGATAAAAAGAAAAGCCATGTACTACACCGGTATTACTCTGAAATGTCACGTTCTCTTCGCCAAATGTTTAGAGTGTTGAAACCCGGCAAAGCAGCCATTGTAGTTGTAGGAAATTCCACGATGAGAGGGATTGATACGGAAACTCATAATTGTTTGGCAGAAATTGGACGAATGGTAGGCTTTGAAGTTCCTAAGATAGGCATTCGAAAGTTAGACCGTAATAGACGTATGCTGCCGGCAGGAATAAAAATAAATGTTAACTCTCAAATCCAACAGCGAATGCATGAAGAATATGTTATTGGCTTTTATAAACCATAATTATTCATTTAATCTTAACGTTAGGAGAATTTCATGGGGATAAAAGAGCTTCGCCAAGATTATCATAATCGAATTTGTAAGGAAGTATTAAGAACAAGATTTGATAAAGAAAGAAATGATACTTATCCTAATATTGCCGATAAACAAAATCCAAATAGCAGAAAAATAGCTTGGGGATTATTTCGTAAATTGGGATGTCATGAAGACCAATCAAAATTATCAGAAAGTGCAGGAACTCTATTTCAAAAAATTACAAAAGATTTTTTGAAAAATGCTTTCAATCTCTTACACCATCTTCGTCCAGGAGCATGGCATTATGAAACTGAAAGCAAAATATCATCCTTTGATCAATATAGCCATTTAGCAGCTTTGGAAGAAATGATTAAGGAAAATATGCCATTAAAATCTGCTCTTGGAGGTAATTATATTATTACCCCTGATATCGTAATTAGTAGAAGTCCTGTTTCAGAGATAGAGATTAATTCTATTGACAGAATAATTAGCACAGAAGATAATATTTCTAAATTAACGCCGCTTCGCGAATCAAATCATAATATTGTTAATTCAATTTTGCATGCTAGTATATCTTGCAAATGGACCATTCGTAGTGATCGGGCACAAAATACGAGAACCGAAGCATTAAATTTAATAAGGAATAGAAAAGGCCCTTTACCTCATGTAGTAGCAGTTACAGCTGAACCATTACCTACGCGTCTTTCTTCCTTAGCATTAGGTACAGGTGATTTAGATTGTGTATCATTTCTGTCCGGTTAACGGATTAAAAAAAGCCCGAAATCTCCTGTGAATCTGTTAAAATGTGTTAGCCATAACCCATTAAACGGAAAGGAGATTTCGGACTATGGCCCATTGTAACACAATCTTTCATCAGATGCTTAAACTTATTCCGAGACATGTTTTGGGCAAGCTGGAAACCGAGCACGGCACTGGCCGGAAAGCCCGGTCTTTTA
>VGSJ01000036.1 GCA_016875015.1 Deltaproteobacteria bacterium
AATTCTCCCTCTCCCCCCGGCGGGGGGAGAGGGCTGGGGTGAGGGGGGGCATCCTCGCCCCAGCAACCCATCGAAATAGCCAAACCTTAAGTGAACCGTATTGCCCCTAAATCCCCCTTTAGAAAAGTGGGACTCTAAATACCAGTTATGGCTGCAATGCTTGTTTTATCGAGCGGTTATTTATGCAACTAAGCAATAGTGTCGTGTTTCAGGAAAACCTTAAAAAAAGCCAAAAGCCCCAACAATCTGGCCAAAACCAGAACAGATTAGATTTTCTAAAAAATCGCTGATATGCTCTGATTATCGAAATCAAGCTGCGGCACCGGGGTCTGGAGGTGGCGCGGCGCAGTCCGGTCAAAGGTTTCGCCTGGACATCGGCTTTTTCCTTGTGCTTCACTCCTAAATCGCATAGAACCGGAACGAGACGGCCATTTCAAAGCAAAGGAATTTTGGTAAAAGCGCCATGACCGACAAACTCCCCTGGCTGGGCCTCCGGAGCATCCCCGGGGTGGGGATAGTGTTGGGGCAGCGCCTGCTCCAACGCTTCGGCGGTCCCGCCGCGATCTTTAAAGCCTCGCTTCAGGACCTGGCGGCCGTCAAGGACATCACTCCCGCCATGGCCCAGGCCATTGTCGGTTTCCGGGATTGGGATAAACTGGAAGAGCGGCTGGCGCAGCTCACGGCCCAGGGGGCCTATATGGTCACCCAGGACGATCCCCGCTTCCCCGCCGGTCTTAAGCAGATCCCCTATCCGCCGCCGCTTCTGTACATCAAGGGGACCCTGACCCCGGCAGACAGCCTGGCGGTGGCCATCGTGGGGACCCGGGGCGCTTCCTATTACGGGCTCAAGGCGGGCCGCCGCCTGGCCGGGGCCCTGGCCGCCCGGGGCGTGACGGTGGTGAGCGGCCTGGCCCGGGGCATCGACACCGCGGCCCACCAGGGGGCCATGGAGATGAGCGGCCGCACCCTGGCGGTGCTGGGCTGCGGTCTGGACGTGGTCTACCCGCCGGAAAACCGCCAGCTTTACCAGGATATCCCGGAGCATGGCGCCCTGGTCAGCGAGTTTCCCCTTAGTACGCCGCCTGAGGCCCGAAATTTTCCCATCCGCAACCGGATCATCAGCGGCCTGGCCCTGGGAGTGGTGGTGATCGAAGCCGGGGTGAAAAGCGGCACCACCATCACGGTGCGCTATGCCCTGGACCAGGGACGGGAGGTCTTTGCGGTCCCCGGCCCCATCGACTCGCCCACCAGCGTGGGACCGCACCGCCTCATCCAGGAGGGGGCCAAGCTGGTCCAGGACGTGGAGGATATCCTGGCCGAACTCCCGGCCCTGCGCCAGGCGCCCGGCCCCTTGTTCGCCGCCGCCCCTGCCGGTCGGGTAGCGGAGACCCCGGGGTTTATCCGCCCGGCGCCGGAGGACCCGCTGCTGCCGCTCTTGGGCTCGGAGCCGCTGCAACTGGAGGAGATCGTCCAGGCCGCCCGCCTCCCCGTCCAGGACGTCCTGGCCCGCCTCACCCTCCTGGAACTCCAGGGCCTGGTGAAGGAGCTGCCGGGGAAGTGCTATGTGTTGGATACGTGAGAGGTTATTCAGTAACATATTAAATTAATTAATGTTATCCTGAAATTAGTCCTTAATTCCTCCATATGAACATCCCCTGACCCTCTGGGGTCACAACGAAGTCTGAAGATCTGGAACAGACACATTCCGCCATTCTCAAAAGGAATTATGGCGGGCAGCGCCCGCCCTACATGTTGGCCGCGTCGCGCCCATAAGTGCTTTTGCTGATAGCTGACTGCTGACAGCTTGTTCTGAGCGCCAAAAAAATTGCGCCCGGCGCCCGCCGGGCAGGCCGAAACAGACCATCCCGATTGACCCCAAATTAAAATAATGTATATAACCTAGCCTATGCCAAAATCATTGCTCATCGTGGAATCGCCAACCAAGGCCAAGACCTTGCAAAAATACCTGGGCGGCGACATCCAGGTGGTCTCCAGCAAAGGGCACATCAAGGACCTGCCCAAAAACGAGCTGGGGGTGGATCTGGAGCGCGATTTTGCGCCCAAATACGTCACCATCCTGGGAAAGGCCAAAGTCATCCAGGACTTGAAGAAGGCCGCGGCGGGCATCCCGGAGATTTACCTGGGGCCGGACCCGGACCGGGAAGGGGAGGCCATCGCCTGGCACATCGCCGAGGTCCTGGGGGAGAAAAACCACCGTTTCCACCGGGTGCTGCTCCTGGAGTTGACCCCCAAGGCCATCAAAGAGGCCCTGGCCAAGCCGGTGAAGCTCAACCGGCCCCGTTGCGATTCCCAGCAGGCCCGGCGCATCCTGGACCGCCTGGTGGGCTACCAGATCAGCCCCCTGTTATGGCAGAAGGTCAAAACGGGGTTAAGCGCCGGCCGGGTGCAGTCCGTGGCCTTGCGGCTGGTGTGCGACCGGGAGCGGGCCATCATGGCCTTCGTGCCCGAGGAGTACTGGACCCTGGACGCCTGCCTGGACGCAGGTGCGCCCCCGCCGTTCGCGGCTTATCTCTACAAGCACAAGAACAAGAACGTCAAGCCCGACAGCGCGGTGAAGGTGGAGAAGATCCTGGATGCCCTGGAGGCCGCGGAGTTCCGGGTCGCCACCATCGACACCAAGCCCCAGCGGCGCCACCCGGCCCCGCCCTTCATCACCAGCAGCCTGCAGATGGAGGCCAACCGCAAGCTCCGGTTCCCTCCCAAAAGGACCATGAGCCTGGCCCAAAGGCTCTATGAAGGCAAGGAACTGGGGGACGAAGGTCCCGTGGGCCTCATCACCTACATGCGCAGTGACTCCACCCGGGTTTCGGCCGAGGCGCTGGACGCGGTGAGAACCTTTATCGATCAGACTTACGGCGGCGAGCACCTCCCCGCGGCCCCCAACCGGTTCAAAAGCCCCAAGGGGGCCCAGGAGGCCCACGAGGCCATCCGGCCCACCGGGGTGACCCGGCGGCCCCAGGACGTCAAGGCGTATCTGAGCAAAGATGAGCTGGCCCTCTATGAACTGATCTGGCGGCGGTTCGTGGCCTCCCAGATGACGCCGGCGGTCTTTGATCTGACCACCGTGGACATCGCGGCCTCCGATTACCTCTTCCGGGCCACCGCCTCGGTGCTGAAATTCGCCGGATTCACCAAAGTTTACCAGGAGTCCCGGGAAACCGAAGAGGCCGCGGGCCCGGAAAAGTTCCCGCCGCTGGCCGCCGGGGATGTCCTCCAGTTGCGGGATTTTGACCCCCAGCAGCACTTTACCAAGCCCCCGGCCCGCTTCACCGAGGCCTCCCTGATTAAGGAAATGGAGGTCCAGGGGATCGGCCGGCCCAGCACCTACGCCACCATCCTCACCAACCTCCAGGACCGCCTCTATGTGGTGAAGGAGAAAACCGCTCTCAAGCCCACGGAGATGGGGCTGGTGGTGAGCGATCTTTTGGTGGAAAATTTTTCGGACATCATGGACCCTAAGTTCACCGCGGGCCTGGAGGACAACCTGGACCGGGTGGCCGCCGGCAAGATCCCCTGGCAGGAGCTCATGCGGGATTTTTACGGCGCCTTTGCCCAAGAGTTAAATGCGGCTCGGGTTGGTATGCGGGATGTTAAAACCTTGCCCAACGGTCCTACCTGTCCGGAATGCGGGGCCAAACTGGCGGTGCGCTGGGGCAAAAACGGCGAAAAATTCTTGGGCTGCGCTGCCTATCCCAAGTGCCGCTTCTCCGGCGACTTCTCCCGGAATGCACGGGGCGACATCATCCTTCCGGTCCCGGAACCGACCTCCCCCGGGGCCCCGGGAGAGCCGCCCGCCCAACCCTTCCCGGTCCGGGGCAAGCCCGTGGTCACCGGGCTTCCCTGCCCCAAGTGCGGCAAAGAACTGCTGCTGCGCCGGGGGCGTCTGGGAGAATTTTTAGGCTGCTCCGGCTATCCCAAGTGCCGATTCACCCAGAATTTCACCCGGGACGCCCAGGGACAGGTGGCCCCCCAGGATCCGGAAGCCGACGCCGCCTACTCCTGCCCCCGGGAAGGCTGCGGCGGGCGCCTGGCGAAACGCCGGTCCCGCCGGGGGATCTTTTACGGTTGCAGCAACTACCCCAAGTGCGATTTCACGATGAACCAGCCGCCCCAGGACAAGCCCTGCCCCCGGTGCCAGTACCCCTGGCTCATGAAAAAAGGCAAGAAAATCCTCTGCCCCCGGGACGAATGCAGCTTTGAGGAGACCGCCGCGGCAGTTGAGTGAGGGTTTTCGGTTTCCAGTTTTCGGTTTTCGGTAACTTTGAACCTGGAACCTTTACCGTGCAAAACTTCAAATCCCCCTAAATCCCCCTTTACCAAAGGGGGACCTTAATATCCCCCTTTGAAAATGGGGGGGCAGGGGGGATTTTTCATTGCCGGGGATGAGCCGCCGTTGGCTCATCCCCGTTTCGGAACAATGGGATTTTCTTCTCTCCTCAGGTAGAGTTACTGGAGCAGTCGGTCTGGTCTACCCCTTGCCAAAAATGACCACCGAAAACCGAAAACCGAAAACCGAAAACCGGGGCCTCACCGTCATCGGCGGGGGGCTGGCGGGGAGTGAGGCGGCCTGGCAGGCGGCCCGCCGGGGGGTTCGGGTCCGTCTCTATGAGATGAAGCCCCAAAAATTTTCGCCGGCCCACCAGTCCCCGTTCCTGGGGGAGCTGGTGTGCAGCAACTCCCTCCGGGCCGAGAGCCGGGAGAGCGCCGTGGGGCTTCTCAAGGAGGAGATGCGGCGGCTTGATTCCCTGATTATGGCCGCGGCCCTGGCCACCCGGGTGCCCGCGGGCAAGGCGTTGGCGGTGGACCGGGGGGAGTTCGCGACGTTCATCACCCGGGCCCTGGAAGCCGAGCCGCTTATAAAAATCATCCGGGAAGAAGTTGAGGCCCCGGATGCGGCGGCGACCACCATCATCGCCACCGGGCCGCTGACTTCCGATCCCCTGGCCGAGGCCTTAGGCCAGTTCACCGGCAAGGCGCATCTGCATTTCTACGATGCCATCGCCCCCATCGTGGCCGCGGAGTCCATCGACATGCAAAAAATCTTCCGGGCCTCCCGCTACGGGGCCGGGGAGGATTATCTCAACTGTCCGTTTTCCGAAGCCGAGTACGCCGCCTTCTATGAGGCGTTGACGAACGCCGAGCACGTACCCCTGAAGTCGTTTGAGGAGCCCCGATACTTCGAGGGCTGCCTGCCCGTGGAAATCATGGCGGCCCGGGGCTATCGCACCCTCTTGTTCGGCCCCATGAAGCCCGTGGGCCTGGTGGACCCCCAAACCGGCCGCCAGCCCTTTGCGGTGGTCCAACTCCGGGCCGAGAACCGGGAAGGCGCCCTCTACAACCTGGTGGGCTTTCAGACCAAGTTGAAGTACGGGGCGCAAGAACGGGTCTTCCGGCTCATCCCCGGCCTTTCACACGCCGAGTTCGTGCGCCTGGGCTCCATCCACCGCAATACCTTCATCCACTCGCCAGGGCTCTTGTCGCCGCACCTCAACTTCATCTTATACCCGCACCTGTTCCTGGCAGGGCAGATTTCCGGGGTGGAGGGGTATGTGGAATCCGCGGCTATGGGTTTGCTTGCCGGGATCAACGCCGCCCGCCAGATTCAGCATCTCCCCCTAATCACCCCGCCCCGGGAGACCGCCCTGGGGGCCCTCATCGCCCACCTCACCAACACCGCCACCAAGGACTTCCAACCCATGAACGTCAATTTCGGGTTGTTTCCGCCTTTGCTCGGGCGCATCCCCAAGAAACTCCGGGGCGCGGCTTATGCCGAGAGGGCCTTACAGGCTTTGGAGGAGTGGATTAATCGGGAACTGGCCGAATAGGGGGGACGGCACGAATTTTTAAATGGGCTGCACTATCGTTGCCTGGCCGACCCGAGGGAAACGGGGAGCGGTGGGGTCAGGGGCACGCGCCTAACTGCCGGGCGGCCTCTGCCACGGGCGGACGAGTTCCTCCCACCGGCCCTGGGCCTTGAGGAGCAGGTCGCAGACCTCCCGGACCGCGCCTTGGCCTCCCGGCAGGGTGGTGACCCAGTGGGCCGCGGCCCTGACCTCCGGGACCGCATCCGCCACCGCCACGCCCAGGCCCACCCGGTGGAACAGGGGCAGGTCCACCAATTCGTCGCCCACCGCGGCCACATGCGGCGGGGTGAGGTTCAAAGCCGCCAGGAGTTCTTCCAGGATGGCCGCCTTGTCCCGGACGCCTTCAGAGAAGCGGGTGACCCCCAGCTCCCGGGCCCGGTGAAAGGCGGCGTCGGAGGTGCGCCCCGACACCAGGGCCACCTCGATGCCGCCCCGCTGAGCCATCTTAATGCCGTGGCCGTCCCGGACGTGAAAGACCTTAAGGGTTTCCCCTTTGGCATCAAAATAGAGCCTGCCGTCGGTGAGGACGCCGTCCACGTCCAGGATCAGCAGCCGGATGCCCCGGGCCCGGCCGACGACCTCTTCCGGGTAAGGTGATAAGTCCAAATCGCACTCCTTAAAGATGCCAGTTCGTAAACCTACATACCACAAAGATGGCAGAGAATTCAAGTTTGATGGCCCCGCAAAAAGTTCTGTTTCCCCCTCACCTCAACCCTTTTACCGAGAGGGGAGTAAATTAACTGAGGCAACCTAGTGACCTATAAACCTCGATGGCCGGCGGCGCCAGGGGTTCAAAGCCCTCCGTGACTACCAGAGGCTTCAAGGGGTGGAGAGATATTATTCTGACAAAAAAAAATCGTTCCCAGAGCCCCAGCCATGTAATAGAATCAATAGAATTTCTAAAAGACTTTAACTTTTCATGCAGATAGACCGGGGGCACCGGGCGGAGCAAGCCAGGCGGATGGGTTTCGGGAAGACGGCCAGCCCCCAGGAGTCCTGAGCCCTGGCGCTCTTCTTCAGGGCCTGGCCTCGACCACATCCGCCCCGGGGTTTTCGCGCCAAGGGAGTCCCGTGGCCCTAACTTCCGCCTCCACCTGAAAAGATCTGGGAAAACCATGCGATCCATGGCTATTCGCCCCGAGTGCTATTCCTGTCTGGAGCGGCTGGTGGGGCTCGCCGTGGAGCTGGCCACCCCGGACCCGGAGGTGCGGCGTCAGGCCATTAAGGCCGCGGTTCGCCGCCTGGATCAGGAGTTTGGCCCGGACGCCATCCCCGCGGCCATCGCCAACCGGTTGCTCCGCATTATCCATCACCTCTCCGGAAACCAGGATCCCTTTGCGGCCCGGAAAGCCGCGGTGACCGCCTGGGCGGCCCGGATGCACCAGCGCCTCTCTCCGGCTTACGGCGACGACCTGGAATCCCTCCTCCGGCTGGCCGCAGTGGGCAATGCCATCGATTTTTTCCGGGGAGAAGCGGAAGTAACCCGGGAGATGCTGGCCCGGGTGGAGTTTGAAATCAGCGCGGCGCCTGCCTTTCGTCAGGAGCTGGCCGGCCCTCCCGGTCTCCTCCTCTACCTGGCGGACAACGCCGGGGAGCAGTTTTTCGACCGGCCCCTGGTGTCCTCCCTGCGGTGCCGGGGGTGGCGGGTGCTCTACGCGGTGAAGGCCGGGCCCATCCAGAACGATCTCACCTTAGAGGACCTTAAGGCCTCGGGCCTTTTAGATGCCCTGGAGCCGGTGGTGGACACCGGGGCCCGCACCGTGGGGTTGGACCTTCACGGGGTCAGCCCCGGCTTCCGTGAACTCTATGAGGCCGCCCGCCTCATCGTGGCCAAGGGCATGGGACACTTCGAGACCATGAGTCATCTGGCCGACCCCCGCGTCTGGTTCCTCCTCCAGGCCAAATGCTCCCCCGTGGCCCAGGCCCTGGGGGTGGACTTGAACGCCTTTGTGTTCGACCAGACCCCGGTGGTTTCCCTTGATACCCCGGGCCAAACGGGATAGAAAGGAGACTCTTGCCGGTCTCGCTGGGTAAAAGGGAAGACGGTGCAAAACCGTTGCGGTCCCGCCGCGGTAATTGGGGACGAAACCGGCTGAAGGCCACTGTGGTCAAGCATGGCCGCCTGTGGTATTATCCCGTGGTATTAGCCTTGCCGAAACCTTAAGGGACGGAAAGATGATGCCGACCCAAAGCCGGGAAGAGTTGCTCCCTCCATGCACTGCCGCGTGTCCGGTCGGCACCGATGCCAGGCGCTATATGGGCCTCATCTTCCAAGGCCGCTATGAAGATGCCTTGGAAGTGATCAAGGCTAACAATGTAATTCCTTCCGTCTGCGCCTATATCTGCGCCCATCCGTGTGAAGATGCCTGTCGGCGGCAATATGTGGAAGGCCCCCTGGCCATTCGGGCCTTAAAGCGGTTCGTCATGGACCATACCCGGGAATACCGGCGCCGCCTTTATCAACGGGCCGCCTTGACCCGGCCCCAGCGGGTGGCCATCGTGGGCAGCGGCCCGGCCGGCTTGGCGGCCGCCCGAGACCTGCTGCTCCAGGGTTATCCCGTGACGCTCTTTGAGCGGGAGTCGGAGCCGGGGGGCATGCCCATGCAGGTGGTGCCCAAGTTTCGCCTCCCCAAAGCCGTGGTGTGGGAAGACCTGAAAGAGTTGGAGGCCCTGGGAGCGCAGTTCCGCACCGGCCAGGCCTGGGGGAAGGATTTTTCCCTCAGGGACTTAAAAGAACAAGGCTATCAAGCGATTATGCTGGCCATCGGCTTGCAACAGGGCCGGAGCCTGCCGGTTCCCGGGATGCACGCGGCCGGGATTCACCTGGCTCTCCCCTTTTTGCGCCAGGTGTCCCAGGGGCAAACCCCGCCTCTGGGAGAGAGGGTTTTGGTTGTCGGCTGCGGTAATGTAGCCATGGATGCCGCCCGGGCGGTGAAACGGCTGGGGGTCCCGGAAGTGCTGATGATTTGCCTGGAATCGCCTCAACAGTTGTTTGCCTCGCCGGTGGAAACCGAACGGACCAAGGAAGAAGTCATCGACCTCATTTATCAATGGGCCCCCAAGGTTGTCCAAACCGAGGGTGGCCGGGTGCAAGGCCTGGAATTGATGGCCTGCACGTCCATCTTCGATGACCTGGGGCGGTTTGCCCCCACCTATGATGAGACCAAGGTCCATCGTCTGACCGCTGATACCGTGATCTTTGCCATCGGCCAAGAGGCGGAACTGGACGCGGCGCGGCAAGAAAATCTGGAATTGGCAGGGGCCAGTTTGCGGGTGGACCGGCAAACCATGAGCACCTCGCTTCCCGGAGTATTTGCCGCCGGGATCTTCCTCGCTGGGGAGATCTTTACCGGCCCCACGCTGGCCGTTGCGGCCGCGGCCAGCGGCCGGCGAGCCGCGGGGGCCATCGACCATTTCCTGCGTACCGGCCGGCGCCTGACCGTGTCGGACGACTGTCCCCGGGCCATCGCCAGGTTGCCGGAAAAGCAGGCTGCCAAGATTTCCCGCGTCCCCACCCGGCCCCTCAAAGAGCGCCCGGTGGCGGATCGACTCAAGGATTTTGACAGCGCCGAACTGGTTTATGAGGAGGCCGAAGCCCTGATCGAGGCGCGGCGCTGTCTCCACTGCGGCCGGGGCGCCGAGGTGATCGACCGCAAGTGTATCAGGTGCCTCACCTGCGTGCGGTGTTGCCCCTTTTTGGTCCCGCATATGGAAAGTCAGGCGGTGTTTCCCGAGGAAACCTGCATCGCCTGTGGCTTCTGCGCTTCCCAGTGCCCGGCCTACGCCATCAATATCCGACGCCTGGAGCCCGCGGCAATGCGGCGCCGGGTGACGGAAATTCTGAGACCAGGCCATCGTGAGATCAGCTTCGCGTGTCTGCGCGGGATAAACAGCCGGGAGGAACTCAAGGCTCCGGATACGGTGTGGTGGGATTGTCTGAAGATTCTCCAGCCAGAAGACCTCCTGGCTCCTTTTGAATTGGGGGCGACATCCCTGGTTCTCCAAGAATGCCAGGAAGATTGCCGTTTGCAGACCGCCTCCGCCTGGCTTCATCGGTTAGTAGGCCGCACCAATGAGATACTGGTGACCGTCGGACTCGGGGACAGGGTGCGCTTTGCCCCGAGGATAAATGAATTTGGCGGGGCGGTCTAAGGACCGCAAGGAAGGCTCGTAAAAAATTCCCTTGCTAACTCGTCTCGCCAGGGATACCGGTTTTAGAAATCGGGCTTTTGCACCATCAGTTCCCCCAGACCCAGCCCTTCTCATGAGTTCCGAATGAAGTCGTCCAAAACCCGTGGCGACTCTTCTAAAAATTCTCCCTTTTCGGTTCGCCTTTTAAATTTTTTTACCCCCTCTTGACTTCATTTTATTCGGCGTTATAATCTATATTAAATTTATATAGAATGGAGTGGCGAATAAGTTGCTCTATGAGGAAGGTCATGAAATTCTTAGATCATTGCCCCGCCGACGCCACGGCTGATCTGGTGTATCGCGCGTGCCCCATGCACCTCCTGGAGCCGATGGAGTTAATCAAAGACCTGGAGCCTGGTCAGGTGCTGGAAATTTTAACCGATTACGACGGCGCCCTGGAAGACATCCCGGCCTGGTGCGCCAAACACGGGCAAGAATTTATGGGCATCAGCGAAGATGCCTGCGGCGATTGCTATAAACTCTACATTAAGAAGCAATCCTGAGGAACGGCCATGCAACGAGCCTATATGGACCACGCCGCGGCCACCCCGGTGCGCCCCGAAGTTCTGGAAGCCATGCTGCCTTTCTTTGTGGAACGGTTCGGCAATCCCTCGGCGGTGTACGACCTTGGATCTGAAATCAAGGCGGTCATGGAAGAGCAGCGCGGGCAGGTTGCCCGGCTCATCGGCGCCCGGAGCGATGAGATTATCTTCACCTCCTCCGGCGCCGAAGCCAATAACCTGGCCATCAAGGGGTTGGCCCTGGCTACTTTTCTGAAGAGAGGCAAACACCTGATTGTTTCGGCCATCGAACATCACTCCGTGCTTAATTCGGCGAGATTCCTGGAGAAATTTTTCGATTTTGAAGTAACCTTCCTGCCCGTAGACCGATACGGCCGGGTTGATCCGGAACGTCTTAAGCAGGCCCTCACCCCGGCCACGGTCATGGTTTCCATCGGTCACGGCAGCAACGAGATCGGCACGGTCCAGGCGATCCCGGATCTGGTGGCGGTGTGCCGGGCCGCCGGAGTCCCCTTTCACACTGATGCCGTGGCTACCGTGGGCCAGGCGCCGGTGGATGTAAACGAGCTGGGGGTAGATTTGTTAACCATTTCAGGGCCGGCCCTGGGAGCCCCCAAAGGCATCGGGGCGTTGTATTTTCGCAATAAACTGCGCCTGGTGCCCCAGCTCAACGGCGGCATTCAAGAAAACGGCCGGCGGGGCGGCACTGAGAACATCCCCGGTATCGTGGGCTTAGGCAGGGCGGCGGAGTTAGCCTGGCAGGAGTTGGATGAGAAAGCCGTCTATTTGGCGAAGCTGAGAGATCTGCTGATTGCCGGAGTCCGTAAGAATATGCCCGAGGTCCTTTTTACCGGCCATCCGGAAAAGAGATTGCCGGGGCACGCGAGTTTCTGCTTTGAAGGCATTGAAGGGGAGGCCTTGATTTTCCTGTTGAGCAGCCAGGGGATCTATGCCAACACCGGTTCCGCCTGCGCCTCCAAGGCCCTGAAGACCTCGCCGGTCCTGGGCGCCATCGGCGTCAAGCCGGAAGTGGCCCAGGGCTCCCTGGTCTTTACCCTGAGTCGCGCTAACCGGGAAGAAGAGGTTCATCATGTCTTGAAGCACCTGCCCCCGGCAGTAGAAAAACTCCGTTCCTTCTCCCCGGTATGGCGGAAGAAAATGGCCGCAGGAGCAGGCGCTTAACATGAAACTCTCTACTAAAAGCCGCTATGGCGCCCGGCTCATGTTGGATATGGCCCAGCATTATCAAGACGGCCCCATTCACCTGGCCAATGTGGCCAAGCGGCAGGGCATCTCGGCGAAGTATCTTGAACAAATCATCATTCCTCTGAAGAAGGCTAATTATATTCGGAGCGTGCGGGGCCCCAAAGGCGGTCATGCGCTGACCAGGCCCCCGGAGGAGATTACGGTGGGGGAAATCGTGGCGTTGCTGGAAGACAGCGCCAGCCTGGTTGCATGTTCCGATAACCCCGGGGTATGCGAGCGCTCCCCGGTTTGCCCGACACGCTCCATCTGGCAGGAAGCGGCCCAGGCCATGTTTGACAAGCTAAATACCATTACGCTGGCTGACTTGCTGCATCGGGGCCAGTCCCCGGCAGGAAAAGCCCAGGAGTTGCGCCGTGTACTCTGAGATGGTGATGAATCACTTCAACAATCCCCGTAATGCCGGGGTTATCGAGGACGCCGACGGCGTGGGCGAAGTGGGCAACCCCCAGTGCGGCGATATGATGACGTTCTATATCAAGGTCAAGGACGACACTTTGGTGGACGTGAAGTTCCAGACCTTCGGCTGTGTGGCGGCCATCGCGGTGTCCAGCCTGGTGAGCGAGATGGCCAAAGGCAAGAAGCTGGAGGAGGCGAAAAAGATCACCAATAAACTGGTGGCCGAAACCCTGGGCGGCCTGCCCCCGAACAAGATGCACTGCTCCAATTTAGGGGCGGAAGCCTTGACGCTGGCCATTAAGAATTATCAGGAAAAATCGGTGGCGACCCATAAAGCCGGCGCCGCCTGAATTCAAAGAAGGGAGGGGTAACTTAAAGGCGGTAGGCCCGAAACCTCGGAAGTCGGAAATCTAAGCGTCAGGGAGGCGCACATGGCAAGAGATTTGCCTCAAGAAGACCCCTTGATCCGAATGCAGCGGGACCTCAAGCGGGCGCTCAAGAAAAACCCCAGGGACATCAAGTGGGGTATGGTCATCGACATCGCCAAGTGTATCGGCTGCCATGCCTGCACCGTTGGCTGCGTGGCGGAGAACAAACTGCCCCCCGGGGTGGTGTATCGCGTGGTGCTGGAGGAGGAGACCGGGCGCTATCCCTTTGTGGGGCGGCGATTTATCCCCCGCCCCTGTCTCCATTGCCAGAATCCCCCCTGCACCAAGGCCTGTCCGGTCACCGCCACCTGGAAAACCGAGCAGGGGGCGGTGATCGTGGACTACAACAAATGCATCGGCTGCCGGTACTGCCTGGTGGCCTGCCCCTACGCGGCCCGGACTTCGGACTTCGGGGAGTGGTACACCGCCGAGACCGCGGAACTGCCGGGGAAGCTCTACGGCCAAAAGGCCGCGGCCAACGGCTATGAGGCGCACCCCGCGGCGGAGTACGGCCAGAAGTGGCCCGGCCGCAACGGCGGCTCGCCGGTGGGCAACGCCCGCAAGTGCCACTTCTGCCTACACCGTCTGAAGGTAGGCATGCTGCCGGCCTGCGCGACCTCGTGCATCGGCCGGGCCACCATCTTTGGGGATCGCACCGATTCTCACAGCCTGGTGTACGAGATGATCGGCTCCCCCCGGGTATACGTCCTCAAGGAGGAACTGGGGACGCGTCCCGCCGTTTATTACCTGAAGTAGGGAGAGCGGGTGCGATGCAGAATAGTAACTGGAAGCAGTCGCGCCTGGGCCTTCGGCCCACCCGTAAAGCATGAAAAGTTCGGTATTGACTGGTGGCACAGCCTTTCCAGGCTGTGCACGACTAACCGGCTTACTTGGCACAGGCTGGAAAGCCTGTGCCACCAATTTAAAGAACTTTTCGAAACAGAACAGGTTTAATGAAAAAGGGAGCCGCAGATGAACGAGAAATTCTTCAAGACCCTCTTAGGCGTTGCCATTCTGGGCCTGATCATCGGCACCGTGGGCCTGATCAATTTCCTGGTGTACGGGAAATCCACCCTGGCCCTGGGATCTTACATTCCCTGGGGGCTCTGGGTAGCCCTCTACACTTTTTTTCTGGGACTGACGGCCGGGGCTTTTCTGATCACCATTCTGACCTATGTCTTCAGGATCAAGATCTTTTCCGGCATCGGCCCCTTGTCGGCTTTCACCGTGGTGGTGACCATTATCTGCGAGATGCTTATCATCACCCTGGACCTGGGCCATCCGCTGCGCCTCTACCGGATTTTTATCACCCCGGGCTTCAAGTCCATGATCTTCTGGATGGTGGTATTCACCACGGGCATGCTGGTTATCTATATCCTGGAAACCTATTACCTGTTGCGGGAGGAGATCATTGAGTGGTCCCAGGACCCCGGGATTAAAAACCGAAGAATTTACCAATCCCTGGCCCTGGGCCGCACCGCCTACACCGAGGAGGATCGGCGACAGGACCATCGGCGGGTGCGTCTCCTCTCCCTGATCAGCATCCCCGTGGGCCTGTTTTTCTACGGCTCCAACGGCGCGGTGTTCGCCGTCTTGTTGAACCGGCCCATCTGGAACAGCACCCTTACCCCCCTCCTGTTCATCATCAGCGCCCTGGTCTCCGGCGGCGCCCTGATTGTGCTCTTGACGTTCATGTTCAAGCGGGATGATACGGTTATTCATCTCCTGGCCCACACCATCCGATTTCTGCTCGTGGTTATGCTCATTCTGGAATTCCTCCATTTCTTTATCAGCTACCAGTGGGACGTCGTGTATATCGTCGCCGCCCTGGATCTGATCCTCTACGGGCATTACTGGTGGAATTTCTGGTTCGTCCACCTGATCCTCGGCAGTCTCGTGCCCCTGTACCTCATGGTCAGGTATCATGACAACGCCCGGGTGCTGGCCTGGGCCTGTTTTCTCATCGTTTTCACCTTTATCGCCTTCCGCCTGAGTTTTGTCATCCCCGACCAGGCAGTCTACAAGTTGGAAGGTCTGGATACGTCATACTTCCATGAACGTTTGCGCACCACGTATGTCCCCAACTTGACTGAATGGCTGGTAAGCCTCTGGGTGATTTCCCTGGGATTGCTGGCCTTCTTGCTGGGCACCCGTTGGCTGCCGGTTATCCAAGCCGGGAGAGGAGAAGAAGAGCATGTCTAATCAGAAACCGAAAGTTGTTGAGGAATTTCGAGAGATTATCGACGCCAAGATAGACCGGCGGTACTTCCTCAAGTGCACCGCTTTCCTGGGCGGATCTCTGCTTGCAAACCACTACCTGGCGCGGTTCGCTCTGGCCGCCGGTGGGGCCGATTGGTCTACCCTGGATTTGCCTATAGGGGACGCCTATGTGCACCATCTGCCGGAAAACCAGATTTATTCGGTCTGTCAGCAGTGCAACACCAACTGCGGCATCAAGATGAAATTCGTGGACGGCCTTCTGGCCAAGATCGACGGCAACCCCTACAGTCCCTGGACCATGACGCCGCAAATCCCCTACAAGACCTCCATCGCCGAAGCGGCTACCATTGAGGGCTCCATCTGCCCCAAGGGCCAGGCCGGCATCCAGGCCCTCTATGATCCTTACCGTATCGTCAAGGTCTTAAAGCGGGCCGGCAAGCGGGGCGAGAACAAGTGGCAGACCATCGCCTTCGAGCAGGCCGTGAGCGAGATCGTCAACGGCGGCAACCTGTTCGGCGAAGGGAACGTGGATGGGCTGAAGGACATCTGTGTGCTCAAGGACCCCAAGATCGCCAAGGAGTTGGCGGAGGACGCGGCCCAGGTGGCCGACAAGAAAATGGACCTGGCCGCCTTCAAGGGCAAGCACGCCGACAACCTGAAATACCTCATCGATCCGGACCACCCGGACCTGGGACCCAAGAACAACCAGTTCACCCTCCTGTGGGGCCGGCTGAAGGCGGGCCGGGGAGAATTCCTCAAACGTTTTGCCGGCAGCTCCCTGGGGTCGGAGAACGCCCACGGCCACACCACCGTCTGCCAGGGGTCCCTGTATTTCACCTGCAAGTCAATGAGCGACCAGTTCGTGGAGGGTAAATTCACCGACGGCAGCAAATTTTATTGGCAGGCGGACACCGGCAATGCCGAGTTCATCCTCTTTGTGGGCGCCAACATTTATGAGGGCAATTACGGACCGCCGCTCCGGGGGCAAAAGATCACCAGCGGCCTGATCGACGGCCGGCTGAAGATCGCGGTGGTGGACCCTCGCTGCTCCAAGGGCGCCGCCCGGGCCTGGAAGTGGCTGCCGATCCGGCCCAACGGCGTGGCCGCACTAGGTTTTGGAATGATGCACTGGATCATCGAGAATCAGCGCTACGACGCCCGGTATCTGGCCAACGCCAACAAGGCTGCGGCCAAGGCCGACGGGGAGCCCACCTGGACCCAGACCGCCTGGCTGGTCAAGATCAATCCGGACGGCGCCCCGGGGACCTTCTTGCGGGGCTCGGACCTGGGCCTGCCCAAGGAGAAACGGCCCAAGAAAAAAGGCGACGGCGACTGGGAATTCGACTCCTTCCTGGTTTATACCGGCGGCGCGCCCAAACCCTTCGACCCCAACAGCGAGACCGACCCAGTGGAAGGCGACCTGTTGGTGGACACCGAAATCAAAGGGATCAAGGTGAAGAGCGTTTTCCAGATTCTCCGGGAAACCGTCACCACCCGGAAATTCTCCGAGTGGGCCAAGCTGGCGGATATATCGGAAACGGATATGATGGAGTTGGCCCGGGAGTTCACCAGTCACGGGAAAAAGGCGGTGGCCGACATCCATCGGGGCGTCTCCCAGCACACCTCCGGGTTCTACAACGTGCTCACCTACATGACCCTGAACACCCTCATCGGCAACTACGACTGGCAAGGCGGCCTGTCCAAGCCCACCACCTGGAACATCGCCGGCGACAGGGAAGGCAAGCCCTTTGACCTGACCAAGCAGGGCGGCAAGATCAAACCTTTTGGCGTGTCCATCATCCGGCACGGGACCAAGTACGACAAAAGCACGATCTTCAAAGGCTATCCGGCCAAGCGGCCCTGGTATCCTTTTGCCAGCGACATTTATCAGGAGGTGATCCCCAGCATCGGCGACGCCTACCCCTATCCCATCAAAGCCCTCATGCTGTACATGGGGTCGCCGGTCTATTCCCTGCCCGCGGGGCACAAACTCATCGAGATCCTCTCCGACCCCAAGAAGCTGCCCCTCTTCTTCGCCTCCGACATCGTCATCGGCGAGACCACCATGTACGCGGATTACATCTTCCCGGACCTTACCTATCTGGAGCGCTGGGAATTTTCCGGGTCGCACCCCTCGATGACGCCCAAAGTGGCGCCCTTCCGGCAGCCGGCCGCGACGCCGTTGACGGACACCGTTACGGTCTATGGCGAGAAAATGCCCCTGTCCATGGAGTCCATGATTCTGGGCCTGGCGGAAAAGATGAAGCTCCCCGGCTTTGGCGAGAACGCCTTCGGGCCCGGCCTCCACCTCAAGCGGGACGAGGATATGTACCTGCGCATGGTGGCCAACATCGCCTTCGGCGACAAGCCCGACGGTTCCGAAAAGGTGCCGGCGGCCAGCGCCGAGGAAATCAAGGTCTTCGAAAAGGCCCGGCGCCACCTGCCGCCCACCGTCTTTGATCTCAAACGCTGGCAGGCGGTGGTTGGCCCGGATTGGTGGCCTCAGGTGGTTTACGTCATGAACCGGGGCGGCCGCTTCCAGGAGTACCAGAAGGCCTACAAGGACGGCCAGTTGGCCAACAAGTACGGGAAAATGGTGGGCCTCTACTTTGATAAGCAGGTCACCACGAAAAATTCCATGACCGGCAAACCCTACGTGGGTCACGCCCACTTCATGGACAGCCCCACGGACTGCCTGGGCCGCAAGCTGGATGATGAAGCCAAGGGCTTTGATCTGATCCTCATCACGCACCGGGTGATCTCCCAGACCAAGAGCCGCACCCCCGGGAACTACTGGCTGGAGGCGCTGTACCCGGAGAATTTCATGGAAATCTCCCCGGTGGATGCCCGGCGCCTGGGCCTCTCAAACGGCGACCGGGTGAAGGTGGTCTCGGCCACCAATGAAGAAGGCGTCTGGGATTTGGGTCACGGCCGCAAGAAGCCCATGATCGGTAAAGTTAAGATACAGGAGGGCCTCCGGCCGGGGGTGACGGCCTTCTCCCTGGGCCACGGCCACTGGGGATACGGGGCCGCGGGCGTGGTCATCGATGGAGTGAGCATCCCCGGCGATCCTCGCCGGGCCACCGGCATCCACGCCAATGCCGCCATGCGGGTGGACCCGGTCTTGAAAAACACCGGCCTGGTGGACCTGACGGGCGGCAGCGCCGTATTCTACCAGACCCAGGTGAAGCTGGTGAAAGTGTAACTCAGGAGCCGACTGAGATGGTAAAGCGCGTTAAGGAAAAAACCGAGGCGCAGACCTTCGAGGAGTTGCTCGCCGGTTCGGTGGCGGCCCACGGCCATCTCTGCCCGGGGCAGATCGTGGGGGTGCGCCTGGCCATTCTGGGCTTGCGTCTCCTGGGTTTCGAGGCGCCCCCGACGCACCCCCAACTTAAGCATCTCATCGTCTTCGTGGAGATGGACCGCTGTACCGGCGACGCCGTGGCTTATGTCACCAACGCCAAGCTGGGCCGGCGCTCCCTCAAGTTCGTGGACTACGGCATCATGGCTGCCACCCTGCTGAACCTGGAAACGGGCCGGGCCTTCCGCATCATTTCCACGGAGGAATCCCGAGAGTTGGCGGCCCTCTATGCGCCGGGAGAACCGGACCGTCGCGGGCAGCAACTGGAGGCGTACAAGGTCATGCCGGACAGCGTCATGTTTCGGGTCCAGGAGGTCAAGGTGAACCTCAGTCCCTTTGATATGCCCGGCCCCACCCGCCGCAAAGCCGCCTGTATGAAATGCGGGCAGGTGGTGCGGGACAACCGGGAAGTGAGGCAAAACGGCTCCGTTTATTGCCGGCCCTGCGCCTCGGGGGCTTATTTTACCGGGGTCCAGGAGATCGCCTGGCCGGATATGAACTGGTCGCCTTATGCCAACCCTGACCCAACTAAGCTCACTGACTCAGACTCGCCCGGCCGGCGCGTTTGGCCGGGAGAGATTGCGGGGAAGAGAGATGATTAAAACCGTGAAAGTAGAAGAGGCCGTGGGCCTCAAGCTGGCGCACGATATCACCGAAATTCGACCGGGCGAGTTTAAAGGGCCGGCTTTCCGTCAGGGCCACTCGGTCTGCGAGGACGATCTTTGCCGCCTGCAGCGCTTGGGGAAGAATCACCTCTATGTGATCGACCTGGAGGAGGATGAGATCCACGAAAACGAGGCGGCGGCCATCCTGGCGCAAGCCCTGGCCGGAGCGGGGATCGTCTGGGAGAACAATCCCCGGGAAGGCAAGATCGACCTCTATGCCGCCCATAACGGCCTGTTAAAGGTGGGCGTCCCGGCTCTGGCCGCCTTCAACCTGGTGGATGAGGTCATGTGCGCCACCTTGCACAACCACATGCCGGTGAAGAAAGGCGAGAAAGTGGCGGCCACCCGGGCCATTCCCCTCATCATGAAGCGGGCGGCGATTGAACGGGCGGCGGCCATCGCTTCACAAAATGGCGGGGTGGTCGCGGTTAAGCCCTTACAAAAAGCCCGGGCCGGCCTGATTATTACCGGGAACGAAGTGTATCACGGCCTGATCCAGGACAGCTTCGCCCCGATTCTTAGCCGGAAAGTGGAAGCCCTGGGCTCGGAAGTGGCGACCGTGGACTTTCTACCAGACGACGCCGAGGCCATCGCGCGGACAATCCGTCGCCATCTTTCCGAGGGTTGCGATCTGTTGCTCCTTTCCGGCGGCATGAGCGTGGACCCGGATGATGTCACCCGCCACGCCATTCGCCAGGCCGGGGCCACCGAAATGCATTATGGTTCCGCGGTGCTCCCCGGCGCCATGTTCCTGGTGGCCTACCTGGGCGAGGTGCCTGTTCTTGGAGTTCCGGCCTGCGCCCTGCACCACCCGGTGACGGTGCTGGACCTGGTGCTGCCGAGGATTTTAGCGGGTGAGCACATCGGCAAGCTTGATCTCGCCCTCCTGGGGCATGGCGGCCTCTGCCGCGACTGTCCGGAATGTAGCTACCCCCATTGCCCCTTCGGCAAAGGCATGTGAGCCATGGAAGCGGAGGCTCCACGGCAAATTAATTATCTGCGGATGTCCATTACGGACCGCTGCCAGCTCCGCTGCGTGTACTGCACCTACTGGCGGGAATGGGAAAAACAACCGCCCGCGGAGATCCTGCGGTACGAAGAACTGCTCCGTCTTGCCGCTGTGGCCGCAGAAGCTGGCGTCCGCAAGGTTCGGGTCACCGGTGGCGAGCCATTATTACGCCGGGGCCTAATGGGTTTCCTTCAAGAGCTTAAGCGCCTTCCCGGCATCAACCAAGTCTGCCTCACCACCAACGGGGCGTTGCTCCGGGAATTGGCCCCGGCCCTTTATAACACCGGCGTGCGCCACCTCAATGTCAGTCTGGACACCTTGAAGCAGGATCGCTATCGCCAGATCACCGGCAGTGATAACTTGCCGGCAGTCATGGCGGGCCTCGAGCGGGCCGCTTCCCTGGGTTTCCATCCCCTCAAAATCAACTGTGTCGTACTGCGAGGCATCAATGACGACGAAGTCTTAGATATCGCCCGGCTCGCCCGGGAACGTCCCTTGCAGGTGCGGTTCATTGAACTGATGCCTACTACCTCCCGAACCTGGTGGCAACGCCACTTCCTGTCCATGACGGAGGTCCGCCAACGGTTGGCGGTCCTGGGGCCATTGGAACCATTGGCCCGGGAAGCTGCGGCCGGGCCCGCCAGAACTTTTCGTTTGCCGGGATTTCGGGGCGAGCTGGGCTTCATCAGCCCCATGAGCGAGCACCACTGCCGCACCTGCAACCGCCTGCGCCTCTCGTCTGATGGAAAGATTAGGCCTTGCCTATTGGGGTCGCAGGAGCTGGATCTCAAGGAGCCATTACGTCAGGGGGGTTCCGATGGTTTTATAGGTTTCCTCTTTCAAGAGGCCATCCGGCTCAAACACCGGAAGACCGGCCACTCCTTAGCATGCTCCGGTTCCTGCTTCCGTGACCTTCCCATGGTCAGTATCGGCGGCTAAGCCTCAGGCCAACGCCTCCGGCGCGTACGATTCGAATAGAAATTGTAAAATGATACTAAGTTCAGTCTATTGGCAATTTTTTTTTTTACGGCTCACTGCTGACTACCCAAACACCCGGGCAAAAATCGTATCGATATGGCGAACATAGCGGTTTAAATCGAAAATCGCTTCAATCTCCGCCGGGGTCAGGTGTTGGCTGATCTCGGAGTCTTCTTTGACCCGTTGGGCGAATTCGCCCCCTGCCTCCCAGACCTGCATGGCCGGGCGCTGCACCATCCGGTAGGCGTCATCCCGGGTAAGGCCCTTGTCGATCAGGGCCAGCAGCAGCGACTGGGAGAAGACCAGGCCCCGGGTCAACTTGAGATTGGCGGCCATGTGTTCCGGGTGCACCTGGAGGTTTTTGAGGAGGCGGGTGAGCCGGGCCAGCATGAAATCCAGGAGCACGGTGCTGTCCGGGGCGATGAGGCGCTCCGCCGAGGAGTGGCTGATGTCCCGCTCGTGCCACAGGGCCACGTTTTCCAAGGCCGCCAGGGCGTTGCCCCGGAGCACCCGGGCCAGGCCGCAGAGGTTTTCCGAGAGTATCGGATTGCGCTTGTGGGGCATGGCCGAGGACCCCTTCTGGCCCGCGGCGAACCTCTCCTCCGCCTCCCGCACCTCGGTGCGCTGCAGGTGGCGGATCTCCAGGGCCACTTTTTCCACGCTGGCGCCGATCAGAGCCAGGGTCAAGAAGTATTCGGCATGCCGGTCCCGCTGGATGACCTGGGTGGAAATGGGCGCGGGTTTAAGTTTCAGAAGCTTGCAGACCCCGGCCTCCACCTCCGGGGCCAGATGGGCGAAGGTGCCCACCGCGCCGGAAATCTTGCCCACCGCGATGGTCTTGCGGGCCGCTACCAGGCGGGCCCGCTGCCGCTTAAACTCGGCGTACCACAGGGCGAACTTCAATCCCAACGTGATGGGCTCGGCGTGCACCCCGTGGGTCCGCCCCACCATGGCCTGATCCTTGAAGGCATAGGCCCGGTCCTTCAGCACCACCAGCAGTTCGTCCACATCGGCCAACAGCACGTCCGCCGCCTCGGTCAGGCGCAGGCCCAGGGCGGTGTCCAGCACGTCGGAGGAGGTCAGGCCGAAGTGGAAGTAGCGGCCGTCCTCCCCCAGGCCGGCGGCCACCTGGTCCACGAACGCGGCCACATCGTGGTGGGTCCTGGCCTCGATCTCCAGGATGCGGGCCACGTCGATTTTGGCCTTCCTGGCGGCCCGTGGCGGCGCCTCCGACGGGATGAGGCCGCAGTCGGCCATGGCTCTCATGGCGGCCAGCTCCACCTTGAGCCAGCTGGCAAACTTGTTTTCCTCGGTCCAGATCCGGGCCATGACGTTACGGCTGTATCGGGGTATCATAGGCTTATTTCTTTCCTGATTTATTTTTTGTAGGGTCCATTGCGGTTAGAAAAAAGAATCCTGTCGGAGCATTAAACTTGTGATTCCTTACGAACGTTTGCTGCCCTCTTATTGATAGGTTCGATCATTTGAACAGAAAGACGACGGTTAAGGGCCATTGCGATCCGATGGAGCATTGACAAGGAATGCCCCTCATAATCGGCGTCTTCGAGGCGGCTGATTACCGACTGAGTGGTTCCTACCATTTGGGCCAACTCTTTCTGGGTCAATCCAGCTTTCCTTCGCAGTTCATAAATTGTTCTAGCCACTTCAGCATTCACGCGCTCAACTTCAAGAGACACCTGCCGCTCGGCGTCTTCTCCGATATACCTACGATGGAGGATATCAAAAGCTTTAGCTGTCTTCTTACCCTTGTTCATCGTCATTCTCCCTACACGTGTGCTTCATAGGATCACTCTCAAATCGGACTTTCCTCCCGATGGCGAGGTCAATCTGTTGTGATGGCACCACGCTTTCCTTTTTCAAGCCGTGGGAGATAGCCGCTTGTTGTCCATGGAAGAAATAAAGCATCCGGTATTGCATTCCTCGGAATGCCACCCGTAATTTATGGATTTCATCTCTCAGGCTATCTGCCTCCGGGCGACGAAGTTCATAGCCTTGCTCCTCCAAACGTTGAATTTTCACGAGGCACTTGTCTTGAACTTTTTCGGGCAATCTATCTAGCCATTCTATCAAAGGAGCTGTCCCATCGCTTTCTTGGAACATGATAACCTCTGTTGCAGGCATCTATCCTCCTGCCGAATGCTTTTAATATCGTTATTTTGCGATAATTGTCAAGAACAATCGGGCGATTTTCTTTATGCGCTTTGCAAAAAAATATATATTAATCCAAGAAAGTATGTGAGGTCGCCATGCCCGGTTGGGGAGAAATTTTTGCCGATCCCGTGATGCAGGGCCGGGAGCCCAATCCCGAACTCATGGGCCTGATCCCCGGGTGGCACGCGGCCGGCTGCCGCCTAGTCCTGGACGCCGGCTGCGGGGTGGGCCGCCATCTGCTGCCCTTGGTCCAGGCTGGGTTTCGGGTCTGGGGCGTGGATTGCGATGCCCGGGTGCTGGAGCTTGGTAAGGCGCGCCTCGCCCACGGCGCCGCCCCGGCGGCCGTATCCAACCTGGTGCAGGCCGACCTCAACCGCCTGCCTTTCGCCCCCGGGGCCTTTGATCTGGTGGTGTCCGTCAACGTCATCAACCACGGCGATGCCGCCACCTTCCGGGACTATTGCCGGGAACTGGACCGGGTCTTGAAAACCGGCGGCCACCTGTTTATCTACACCTCTCCCCGGGAGGCCGGGGAGAGGGTGCGTCTGCCCCAGACCCGGGAGCTAGAGCCCGGCACCCTGGTGGACATCGCCACCCCGGACGGCGCTCTGGTGCACCATTTTCCCACCCCGGCAGAACTCCGGGAGCAGTTTCCCCGGCATAAAATCCACCGCTGGGAGACCGTCTGGGCCCCCATCCCGTTCATGGGGAATGTGGAGATGCCCCAACTCATTTTTTGGGGGGAAAAGGGGAGGTAGCTATCAGCTATCAGCAGTCAGCCAATACGGTTTTTTCCCTAACCCCTAAAACCTTAACCATAGATATGGCCGACCAAACAGAGCCCCCCGTCCTCGTAAAACGGCATCCAGGCCTGATGGCCCTCGTCCTGAACCGCCCCCGGGTCCTCAACACCCTCAACCGCGAGATGATCCACCTCCTGGGCCAGGGGTTGGAGGAGGCCCTGGCCGCGGACCCCGTCAGCCTGATCGTAATCTCCGGAGCCGGGGACCGGGGCTTCTGCGCCGGGGGCGACCTCAAGGAACTGACCCGGGCGGTCCAGGCCGGGGCGGTGCACCTGGCCGACCAGTTCTTCCGGGAGGAGTATGCCCTGGACCTGATGATCCATCAGTGCCCCAAGCCGGTGGTGGTCCTGGCCCACGGCATCACCATGGGCGGCGGCCTGGGTCTGGCCGCGGGAGCGGATGTCGTCGTGGCCACCGAAGCCACCCGCATGGCCATGCCCGAAACCCGTATCGGCTTCTTCCCGGACGTGGGGGGAACGGGCTGGCTCTTCACCAAGTGTCCCCCGGGCTACCCCGAGTACCTGGCCCTGACGGGCTATGAGCTCCTGGGGGCCGAATGCGTCCGGCTGGGGCTGGCCACCCACCTGGTGGACTCGGCGAGATTACTCGAACTGCGGGAGGCGCTCAAAAATTGCGCCGGGGAGCTTCCCGCCGCTAAGCAGGCCGCGGCGGAGAAACTGGCACAGGTACTGGCGCCCTTTACCCGCCGGGATATTCCGCCAAACCCGGAACTGGACGCCTGGGTGGCGGCGCGCTTTGCGGGCCAGGCTTCCCTCGGGGAGATCATGGCCGCCCTCAAGCAGTGCAGCCTGGAGCTGAGGCGCGGCGAGGACACGTTGCGGCGGCTGGGGGAGCGCTCCCCCACGGCCCTGGCCCTGACCCTGCAGCTCCTCCGGGCCAACGAGGGGCGCCCCTTACGAGAAATTTTCCACCGGGAGGCCCTGGCGGCCCACTTTATGATCACCCACCCCGACTACCTCGAGGGCATCCGGGCCCGGATCATCGACAAGGATGATAAGCCCCGCTGGCAGCCGGACACCATCGAGGCGGTGGGAGCCAGAGCCGCAGATTCTTAATTCAGTAGCACAGGCTTCCAGCCTGTGGGCAACAGGTTGATTTTCAAAGGGGAAACCATGTCGTATCAAACCATTCGGTTCGACCACGAGGCCGGAGTCGCCACCATCACCTTCAACCGCCCGGACAAGCTCAATGCCTTGAACCACGAGATGCTCTCGGAGTTTCGTGACGCCCTGGACCGGGTGCGCCGGAATTCCGAGATCCGGGTGCTTCTGCTCACCGGGGCCGGCCGGTCCTTCATCGCCGGGGCGGACATCCAGGTTTTTTTAGAGTTTGACCCCTTGGCGGCCCGGGCCTTCGCCGCTTCGGCCCACGAGACCGGCTTTGCCCTCGAGGCCCTGCCGATTCCGGTGATCGCCTGCGTCAACGGCTTTGCCCTGGGGGGCGGCCTGGAGATGGCCATGGCCTGCGACTTCATCTACGCTGCGGACACCGCCAGACTGGGCCAGCCGGAGATCAACCTGGGGATTATCCCGGGCTTCGGCGGCACCCAGCGCCTGTCCCGCCTGGTGGGGAAGGGCGCGGCCAAGGAGATGGTCCTCACCGGCCGCATGCTGGAGGCCTCCGAGGCCAAAACCCTGGGGCTGGTGGCCCAGGTCTTTCCGGCCGACACCTTCATGGAGACGTGTCTCAAAGTAGCCCGGTCCCTGGCCGCCAAGGGCCGGGTGTCTTTGCGCGCCGCCAAGGCCGCCATCGACCGGGGTTTCGATCTGGACCTCAAGAATGCCTGCCTCGTGGAGGTTGACGCCTTCGCCCTGTGCTTTGCCTCCCCGGACGCCCACGAGGGGGCCAGGGCCTTTCTGGAGAAGCGCCAGCCGCGGTTTTTGTGAGCCGTGAGCAGTCATTCAAGAGCCTTTGGCTCAGCAATAAATCATGCAGGGACCGGTGGCGCAGGTTTTCAACCTGTGCCGGGACACCCGAGGGCGGGTATCCTCCACCAGCTTCAAGGAACTTTTCGAAGCACTCAGTATTTTTTGCGGCAACTTGCGCGGGGCGGCCAATTCCGTTAAAATCTGCATAAGTTATGTCTCAGACCCAAGAAGCCCTCCAAATGCCGCGTAAACCCACCCGCGCCATCTTCGTCGGGCCGGTCCAGATCGGCGGCGGGGCCCCGGTGGTGGTGCAAAGCATGACCAACACCGACACCGCCGACGTGGGGGCCACTTTGGCCCAAATCCGGCGCCTGGCCGCGGCGGGCTGTGAAGTGGCCCGGCTGGCCGTGCCCGATATGAAGGCGGCCCGGGCCTTCGGGAAGATCAAGCGCGAGAGTCCGCTGCCCCTGATTGCCGACATTCACTTCAATCACCGCCTGGCCCTGGCGTCGTTGGAGGCGGGGGCCGACGCCGTCCGCATCAACCCCGGCAACCTGGGGGGCGCGGCCAAAACCCGGATCGTGGTGGAGGCCTGCCGGGCGCATGGTGTGCCCCTGCGCCTGGGGGTGAACGCCGGCTCCCTGGAGGCTGACCTCCTGGCGCACTACGGCGCGCCCACCGCGGCCGCTTTGGCGGCCAGCGCCCGGCGCTGGGTGCGGCAGTTCGAGGACTGGGGTTTTTTTGATTTTAAGATTTCTGTGAAATCGTCCGATGTGTTAATTACGGTGGCGGCCTACGAGGAACTGTCCCGTCAGACCGACTACCCCCTGCACTTGGGGGTCACTGAAGCCGGGGGCCTCATCGCCGGCACGGTGAAATCGGCTCTCGGCATCGGCATGCTGCTGGCCCAGGGCATCGGCGACACCATGCGGGTGTCGCTGACCCGGGACCCGGTGGAGGAAGTGCGGGCGGCTTACGAGATCCTGCGGGCCTTGCACCTCAGGGAACGGGGGGTGGAGCTTATTTCCTGCCCCACCTGCGGCCGCTGCCGCATCGATCTCTTCTCCCTGGCCGAGGAGGCGGAACGGCGCCTGTTGGCCGTGACCGCCCCCATCAAAGTCGCTATCATGGGCTGCGTGGTCAACGGCCCGGGGGAAGCCCGGGAGGCCGATGTGGGGATCGCCGGGGGCGCCGGAGTGGGGCTGTTGTTCAAGAAAGGCGAGGCAATGCGCCAGGTGCCGGAGAAAGACCTCCTCCGGGCTTTGCTCACGGAAGTGGCGGCCCTCACCGGCGAGACGGTGGAACTGCCGGACTAGGAAAAAGCTTTGCTACTTCAAGGGAGGGCGCACACGCGGGTGCGCCCCTACAGTTCCACACTGTTTGATTGCGACTCGGTATTATATAGCGTTTGCCAAAAGTTCCTTCCCATTGATGGTTCTTAAATCCCCCTAAATCCAATGCTGTTCACTTAGCACCCGAGCTTTCAAAAAATCCGGGAACGCATTTATCAACGACAGGGAGAAAGTGATTAATTCCCCCTCACCCTAA
>VGSJ01000037.1 GCA_016875015.1 Deltaproteobacteria bacterium
CTTGTCCGGATAAACCACGCCTCGCCATGACCGCATCTAGGACAGACAAACCCGTCGGGCCACCTTACTTCCTTGAGGTGCTGCGCACATGCCTCCTCAGTGGCAAAGGCTTTTTGAAACTCAAGCAGACTCCGTTCTCTGTAAATCTTAGCCATTCATGTACCCTGAAAAAGGGTACATAATTATTATGAGCTAAGTCAATAGGCATTTAAAAAAATTAACAAACGATCTTTTGAGAATCGGGTATCGGCGCTGCAAGATGGCATGTTGCCCAAGGACTCCTCAAGCCCACCCGCTTGGTTTTTTCAATGATTACCGGCCGGGTCGCCTGGGGTCTCAAGCCGGCCCGAAATATCGCCGGATAAAGTCCCGCTCCTCGGTCCGGCTCTGGACCTTTTCGTTGAGGCGGGCTTCCAGCAGGCGGTCCAGCATCTCCTTGATGAGGGGCCCGGGTTGATAGCCCAGGGCCAGCAGGTCCCGCCCCTTGAGTTCGGGTTTGAGATGCTTGAGATGGGTGAAATACAGCGAGATGGCTTTACGAGAGGCCTCGTGGCGCGATTTGGCCATCATATAGAGGATAAATTCCGGGTCCAGGGGGGCCAGAAGATGGTAGATCTGGGGGCGGGTCGGCTCCCCGTATCGGAAGAGCCTGATCAGGGCCTGCTCGCTGGCCTCCTTGCCTCTGACCATGGCCGCGGCCTGCTTGGGAGACAGGTTGAACCGGGCCACCATCTCCTCCAGTTCGGCCAGGGTCAGATGGTCCACCAACCCCAGGAAGTAGAGCAGCCAGCGGTTATATTTTTCTTCCAGGTAAAGCAGGTCGTACCAGGAGAGGACCGCCTGGACCCGCTCCAGCATGCGGCGAGTGCCCTCATCGAATCCCAGCCGGGGATGGACCGCGGCCAGGAGGTTTAATTCCGCCAGGCGGGTGATGGCGGGAATGGGGTTGTCCTCCTGGAGGATGAGGCGCAGCTCCCCGAACAGGCGGGCGCCGGAGAGGCGGTCGAAAAAGTTGTTTTTCACCGCATTGTTGATGAGGTTGGCGGCCAGCTTGGTGATGCGGAACTTGAAGCGCTGCTCGAAGCGGATGGCCCTGAAGACCCGGGTGGGGTCCTCCACGAAACTCAGGTTGTGGAGCAGGCTGATGCGGCCCTCTTTTATATCCCGCTGGGCCCCGAAGAAATCCAGCAGAGTGCCGAACTCCCCGGGGTTGAGCTTGAGCGCCAGGGTGTTGATGGTGAAGTCCCGGCGGTAGAGGTCCATCTTGATGGAGCTGTATTCCACGATGGGCAGCGCCCCCGGGGCCTCGTAATATTCGGTGCGGGCGGTGGCCACGTCGATTTTGAAGCCGTCGGGGAAAATGATCACCGCGGTCTTGAATTTTTGGAATTCCCGGGACCTGGCGCCGAACCGTGCTGCAAACCGCCGGGCGAAGACGATGGCGTCCCCTTCAATGACGATGTCGATGTCCAGGTTCTCGTGTTTGAGCAGCAGGTCCCGGACAAACCCTCCCACCGCGTAGGCGCTGAACTTCAATTCCGCCGCCACCAGGCCCACCTGCTTCAAGATCTCCAGGATATCCTTGGGCAGCCGCTCCCGCATCGGCGACAAGATGTTCTTGGTGCGGATCGGCTGGGACCACTGGGCCTCGTCGTTTTCGGAGATGAGCAGGTGGAGCAGATCGGTGCGGCTGATCAGGCCGATGACCTTGCCGTCCTCCACCACCGGCAGGATGCGCTGCTTGTTGATGACCAGGCGGTCCCGGATGTCGGCGATGGAGGCCTCCGGGTCCACCGTGGCCACTTCGGAGTTCATGTAGTCCACTACCGGGTGGCGCTTCAAGCCGTGAAAAATGCCCTTTTCCACAGTCTGCCGGGAAATCAGGCCCAGGAGCTTGGCGTCGGTGAGCACCGGCAGGGCGTTGATATTGTAGCGGTTGAGGATGACTTCCGCCTCCTCCAGGGTCACCTCCGGAGAGACGGATTTGACCGGGAAGGACATGATCTCCCGGGCCAGGCGCCGGGGATGCACCCGGGCCTGGAGGATTTGGCGCAATTTTTCCTCCACCTGGGTCAAGGGGGTATCTTTGATGGCGGCGGAGGCGGCGTAGCTGTGCCCCCCGCCCCCCAACTCGGACAGGATTTCGGCCACGTCCACTTCGGGCAGGCGGCTCCGGCCCACCACAAAGACCCGGTCTTCCATCTGGGCCAGGGCGAAGAGGACCTGGATGTTCTCCACATCCATGAGGCGGTGGGCCACCACCGCGAAATCCGGCACGTATTCCGGGGCGGTGGTGCGGGCCAGAACCACCTCGATGCCCCCCACGTGGAAGCTGGTGGAGTGTTCCAGGAGGTCGTTGAGGAGGGCCACCTGCTCGGCGTTCAGCTCCCGGGTGACGATCTCGGAGACCACGTTGAGGTCGGCCCCCTGGCTGAGGAGAAAGGCGCCGGCTTCAAAATCCTGGGGCGTGGTGGAGGCAAAGGTGAAGGAGCCCGTATCCTCGAAAATCCCCAGGGCCATGACGGTGGCCTCCGGGGAGGACAGGGTGAGGCCCCGCTCCCGGATAATGCGGGTGAGGATGGCGGTGGTGGACCCGATCTCCTCCACTACCTCCAGGCTGCCGTGCACATCTTCGTCGGTATCCGGGTGGTGGTCGTAAATATGGATGTCCACCTCGCCGCTGGCGGCCACTTCGGCAAATTTGCCGATGCGGGAGGCCTGGCGGGTGTCCACCAGGATGAGGCGTTTGATCTCATCTAAAGCCACCTGCTTCATCCGGGTGAAATTCACGAAATAGAAGCTGGAGCGGATGAAAAAGTCCCGGAGGTTACGCTCCTGGGAGCCCGGAAAAACCAGCAGCGCCTCGGGATAGAGCTTCTTGGCCGCCACCATGGAGGCCATGGCGTCGAAATCGGCGTTGAGGTGAGTGGTGATCACCTCCAGGGTGCGGAGCGGCACCGTCTGGTTCCGGTGGTTCCGGGCACTCATGGCCGGGGATGCGCTTTCTGGTGCACCTGCTTGAGGCGCTCGGCGTCCAGGTGGGTGTAAATCTGGGTGGTGGCCAGGTCGGCATGGCCCAAAAGCATTTGCAGGACGCGCAGATTGGCCCCCCGGGACAAAAGGTGGGTGGCAAAGGAATGCCTGAGGGTGTGGGGGGAGAGGGTCTTCACCCCCGCCTTGAGGGCGTACTGCTTAAGAAGCTTCCAGAAACCCTGGCGGGAGAGTTTGCCGCCCCGGTGGTTGATGAAGACATAAGGGCTCTCCCGGCCTTGAAGCAGCCGGGGCCGCGCCCGGTCCAGGTAGAGCTGCAATTTTTCCACCGCTGCGGCCACCATGGGGACCACCCGCTCTTTCCCACCTTTGCCCAGGGGGCGCACCACGCCGCGCCGCAGGTCCAACTGCTTCAAGGTCAGGCCCACCAGCTCCGAGACCCTGAGGCCCGTGGCATAGAGCACCTCCAGGAGCGCCTGGTCCCTTAAGCCCGCCGGGGCGCCGGGGTCCGGGGCGGAAAGGAGCGCGGCCACTTCGGCCTCCCCCATAACCTGGGGCAGCCGCCGGGGCAAGCGCGGCGAGTCCAGCAACTCCACGGGATTACTCCCGACCTGCTCCTCCCGCTGCAGGAAGCGGAAGAATTGCCGCAGCGCGGAGAGGCGCCGGGCCCGGCTGCGCGCCGACAGCCCCCGGGCTTCCTGGGCGGCGAAATAGTCTTGTAGGTCGGATAGGCTCACTGCACCCCATTGGGATCGGCCGCGCCCTTCTAGAAAAACCCAGAAATCCTGGAGATCCCGGGCATAGGCCGCCAGGGTCAAGGGGGCCAGACCCCGCTCCACGCCGAGATGCTGATAAAATTGGTTGAGCGCCGCGTCCATGGGATGCCTATCAGTGATAATTTAGCCTTGATTATAACGTTAGTTCTCCAAAAGTAATAGCGGAAGCGACACGGATTAGACGTTAGTCGGATGGATAGGGAGGTCAGGTAGGGGCGGGTTTCAAACCCGCCCTTAGGGGCGCTCCAGGGATAAATCAGTAACCGGTACACCGCGGCGCATATTTCTGGTGGCGCGGGCCTCTTGCCTGTGCTTAAATCTATCCATGCCCCAGATCATCTACGGACGCCACCCCGTTCTGGCGTCTCTGCGCCAGCCCGACAGCCCCTTAGAGGAGATCATCGTGGCCGAGGGGACGAAAGCCGCGTGGCTCCATGAGGTTAAGCGGCTGGCCCGGGCTGCGGGGGTGCGCCTCAGGCTCCAGGAGCGGGCCGTCCTGGATCGCGTCTGCGGCACCCCGAACCACCAGGGGATTCTCGCCCGGCGGGGGAGCTACACTTACCGGAGCGAAGCCGAACTCCTGGACGATCTGGCCATTCTCACCGGGCCGGCGCTCCTGGTGGCTGCGGACAGCCTCACCGACCCCATGAATTTAGGAAACCTCTGCCGCAGCGCCTGCGCGGCCGGGGCCCACGGCCTCATCATCCCCAAGGACCGGGCCGCGGGGGTGACGCCCGTGGTGGCCAAGGCCGCGGCCGGGGCCCTGGAATACCTGGCGGTTTACCGGGTGACCAACCTGGCCGACTGCCTGGGAAGACTGAAAGACGCCGGCCTCGCTATTGTCGGCGCCGACGCCGCTTCTCCCCAGACTATTTATGACACGGACCTGACTCAGCCCCTGGCCCTGGTCATCGGCAGCGAAGACAAGGGGTTGCGCCCCAGGGTGCGGCAGCAGTGCGACCTGATCGCGTCCATCCCCATGGCCGCCCGGGAGATCGGCTCGCTCAACGCCGCCGCCGCCGCGGCCGTGGCCCTCTTCGAGGCCCGGCGGCAGAGATTGATGGCCACAAAAAAACCTTGAACCATAGAGATGATAGGCGGCTGAATTTCCTGCCAATATCCTCCCAATCCGCCGCGCTCAAAGATGTTTTTTTCTTGGAAAGCTAATTTCTGAGATATGCTCCCACAATTCCTCAAGTTTTTTATTTGACAACATGCGGTTATGCGGTTATCAGATAAATATGAAAAAGGAAGCCCAACTCTTTAAATCCCTGGCTGATGAGACCCGCCTGAAGATGCTCTGGCTGCTGATGGGCCGGGAGGAACTCTGCGTCTGCGATATCATGGGGGTCCTGGGCACCACCCAGTCCAAGGCCTCCCGGCATCTGCGCTATCTCTATCATCTGGGCTGGGTCAGCGACCGCCGGGATGGGGTGTGGATGAATTATCGCCTGAGCGTCGCCCCGGGCAGCCCGGAAGATAAGCAGCTTAAGCTGCTGGCGGAAATTCTCGGTTCCCGCCCGGAGGCCCAGGCGCTGCGGGGCCGAATGGAGCAATGGCTGGCGTCCAAAGGACAGAGCAAGGACGCCGCCGCGTGTTAATGCTCCTGAGCTTACTCTCCAGGTCTTTTTTTAAATCAGTTTTTAGCTTGACTTACCCGGTTATCCGGTTATAACGTTGCCTGGAGGCCAAACGGCACTCCGAATGCGCCAAGAGGCTGAAATCCAGTCAGAAAAGGTCGCCCCAGTAGTTGCCTGAAACTGAAAAATTTTGGCTTAAGATACTTAATAAAACGGTTATACGGGTATCAAAAAGATCGGAGCACCTATGGCCGCCACCGTTGCCAGGCGTCTGGGTTTTGTGGAGCGCTTCCTGACCCTGTGGATTTTCTTGACCATGGCTGCCGGGGTTGGCCTCGGTTATTTCCTGCCGGGCTTCACCAAGTTTTTGACCGTTTTCCAGGTGGGCGCCACCAATATTCCCATCGCCATCGGCCTCATATTGATGATGTACCCGCCCCTGGCCAAAGTGCGCTACGAAGAACTCCCCCAGGTCTTCAAAAACTTCAAGGTTCTGACCCTCTCCTTAATCCAGAACTGGGTGATCGGCCCCATCCTCATGTTTCTGCTGGCCATCACCTTTCTCCGGGGTTATCCGGAATACATGGTGGGCCTGATCATCATCGGACTGGCCCGGTGCATCGCCATGGTCATCGTCTGGAACGACCTGGCCCAGGGCGACACGGAATATTGCGCCGGGCTGGTGGCCTTCAATTCCATCTTCCAGATGCTGTTTTTCTCCGTCTACGCCTATATATTTGTCTCGGTGCTGCCCGCCTGGCTGGGCATCGCCTCGGGACTGGAAGTCAAGATCACCATCCTTCAGGTGGCGGAAAGCGTCTTGATCTACCTGGGCATCCCCTTCTTCGCCGGCATGTGCACCCGCTTCTTCCTGGTCAAACGCCATGGAATCAAGTGGTATGAAGAAAAATTCATGCCCAAAATCAGCCCCATCACGCTTATCGCCCTGTTGTTCACCATCGCGGTGATGTTCTCCCTTAAGGGCGAGTATATCGTGCAGCTCCCCCTGGATGTGGCGCGCATCGCCATCCCCCTGGCCATCTATTTCTTCGTCATGTTCTTTATCACCTTCTACATGTCGGCCAAGGCCGGGGCGGGCTATCGCATTTCCACCACCCTGTCGTTTACCGCCGCCAGCAACAACTTTGAGCTGGCCATCGCGGTGGCGGTGGCGGTGTTCGGGATCCAGTCCGGCGAGGCCTTCGCCGCGGTTATCGGGCCCCTGGTGGAGGTGCCGGTGCTCATCAGCTTGGTGGGCGTGGCCTTAAAGATCAGACAGAAATATTTCACTCCCTTAGGCTGTGCGGCTTGTGGCATCGAGGCGACTGACGCCACTCTCCTGAAGGGGCGGCGCGGGGATCAGGATTTATACGTCTGTCCCGCTTGCGCCCATGCAAATCTCCCGTCCAAGGGCGAGTAGTTGAGGTTACGGGATTTTTGCAGAAAATAACCGCCGGAGGGAACGCCGGGTTTGAATGGTTTAATATTTTAAAAACCGGATATACGGATATTAATACCGTGTTCGTTTTGTAGGGGAGGGTTTGAAACCCGCCCCTACGAGAGATATCAATAGGTTATCTGGATGGTTTGTTTCATTTCAAAGGGAACACGGTATAAGTCAGCGCGTCTGACCCTAATCACTCAATAAGGATGGGACACATGAAATTTTT
Source organism: Deltaproteobacteria bacterium (assembly GCA_016875015.1). Lineage (GTDB taxonomy): Bacteria > Desulfobacterota > Desulfobaccia > Desulfobaccales > 0-14-0-80-60-11 > 0-14-0-80-60-11. The sequence continues at coordinate 7,018 of VGSJ01000037.1, forward strand.
GCGTCACTATGTTGTCGGGTTGGTTTGTCTGGTAATGGGATTTCTGTTGGTCTGGCAACCCTTGCCGACCCAGGCGCAGGGTTCGGCTCCGGCCCAAGGCAAGCCGGCCCTCTATGAATTCGGCGCGGGTTACTGTGTCTCCTGTAAAAAAATGGCTAAGATTATGGCCGAAGTGACCCTCCAGTATGGCGACCAAGTGGAAGTGCGCCTGGTTTATGCTGACAAAGAGAAAGACCTCTTCCAGCAATACAAGATCATGCTTATTCCCACCCAGGTCTTTTTGGATGCATCCGGCAAAGAGGTGGACCGCCATATCGGGGCGTTACCCAAAGAAGAAGTTATCAAGAAGCTCAAGGCATTGAAGTTTATCCGCTAATTGAGGAGACCATTCATGGCATGGAGCGAAACTCTGGGACAAGTCATGCAGACCCGCCCGGTTATGGCCTATGGGGCGTCTTATCTGGGCGGGGTGATCGCCACCGCCAGTCCCTGCATCCTGGCCAGCATCCCCCTGGTCATCGGCTTCGTCGGCGGCTATGCCGGGGGCAATAAAAAGCAGGCCTTTTTATACTCCCTCACCTTTGTGGTGGGCCTGGCCGTGGTCATGTCGATCCTGGGGGCCATGGCCGCGCTCATGGGCACCATGTTCGGGGATGTGGGGACCTGCTGGTATTTCGTGGTGGCGGTGATCCTCATGGTCATGGGGTTGCAGCTGTCCGGCCTCATCAACCTGAAACTTGGCGGCAATGCCCAAAGGTTTTTGCCCCAGCGCACCGGCTTGATCGGCGCCTTGATTTTAGGGGCGCTGTTCGGCCTGGTGCTGTCGCCCTGCGCGTCCCCGGTGTTGGCGGTGATCCTGACCCTGGCCGCGGTCAAGGGCGAGGTGGCTTACGGCAGCACCCTGCTCTTTGCCTACGCCCTGGGGCAAGGCGCCCTGATCATCCTGGCCGGCACTTTTACCGGGGTGATCGAAAGTTTCCTGCAGTCCAAAGGGGCCAAGTTCGGCGCCATCATGCAACAGGTGGCCGGTTTCTTGATCTTTTTGGTGGGGGCCTATATTTTCTTCCAGGGAATCAGGAATTGGTGATGGCCTGGGGAGCGGATAAAAAGGGAATCAGGTTATGAAAGAGCAGGATATTAAGGATGTCATCAAGGACCGTTACGGCAAGATCGCCCGGGGGGAGCAGACTTTCTGCTGCCCCACCTGCGGGCCGACCGTAACTGACCAATGTCTGGCTGTGGGCTATACCACAGAGGATTTGCAGTTGGTTCCCGAATTAGCCGTTTTGGGGGTGGGCTGCGGCAACCCCACTTCTTTAGCTGATCTCAAAGAAGGCGAAACCGTCCTGGACCTGGGCGCCGGGGCGGGCATCGACGTCTTCCTGGCGGCCAAAAAGGTGGGGAAGCACGGCCGGGTTATCGGCGTGGACATGACCGCGGACATGGTAGCCAGAGGCAGCCTCTTGGCCGAACAGCACGGCTTTGGCAACGTAGAGTTTCGCCTGGGTTATATAGATCATCTTCCTATGGGTTCGGCCACCGTGGACGTCATCATCAGCAATTGCGTGATCAACCTGACCCCGGACAAGCTGGCGAGTTTCAAAGAGGTCCATCGGGTCTTGAAGCCCGGCGGGCGAATCCTTATTGCTGATCTGGTAACTGCCGGCGAACTGCCGCCGGACGTGCGGGCCAGCGCCGCGGCCTGGGCCGATTGTTTGGCCGGGGCCATGACCAAGGAGGCCTATCTGGAAACCATCCGCCGCGCCGGTTTTGCGGCAGTAACTGTGGTTTCCGAGTCTTCCTATGAGGCCCCGGGGATGGACGCGCGGTTGCAAGGGAAGATTTTGAGCGTCAAGGTCCGCGCCTTTAAGCGGTAAGAACAAGTCAACCGGGGGAGGAGACATGGCGAAAGGTAAAATCGGTTTTGCTGGTATTGTCGTCCTGGCGATCTTGGGCGCGGCGGTGCTGACCCTCGCCGAACCAACCAAGGTGAGTCAGGTGGTTTATCTCACCAAAAGCAAAGCCTGCGGTTGCCGCGCCAAAAGCGTGCACGCCGCGGACGCGTTGGTGAACCAGACTTTCACCGGGCCGCGGCAAGCTTTGCTGAAGCGCATTGATTACGACACCGCCGGGCAAGCCGCGGCGCCCCATATCGGCGAGTACCGCCTCATCCAGTTGCCGGCCCTGCTCTTCCTGGGCGCCCAGAGCCACCTGCTCTGGATGGGGGCAGGGGAATTAAGCGAACCAGAAATCACCGCCCAACTGGGCAAGTTCGGGATGTAATTCCGGGAGAGCGAGAAAATTTCAGCATGGATCATACATCGGAAAAGGCTGCGGCCCTGGAAGTCGAACCGAAGGAATCAGACTGGATCACCGCCTGGAAGCAATGCACCGGGGTCCTGTTTGGCCGGGAAGGAAAAATCTTTCTGCTCTTTGCGGGCATCTTCCTCTTTGCCTACTACCTGCCCTTGGGCAACGCCAAGGTCCAGGAGGCCATCCTGGAAGCCTTCAAGATGCTCCAGTCCTATGCCCGCAATCACACCCTCACCTGCGTGGTGCCGGCCCTGTTCATCGCCGGGGCCATCATCACCTTTCTGTCCCAAGCCGCGGTGATGCGCTACCTGGGGCCTACGGCCAACAAGTTTCTGGCCTACGGCGTGGCCTCGGTGTCCGGCTCCATCCTGGCGGTGTGCTCGTGTTCCGTGCTTCCCATGTCCCTGCCGGCATCTATAATATGGGGGCGGGCCAGGTGCCCAGCGTGGACGAGATCAAAAAAATGATTGGCTAACGGAGATAAAGGTCGCAACTCATGCTGAAAGTCTTGTTTCTCTGCACCGAAAACGCCTGCCGCAGCCAGATGGCGGAAGGTCTGGTGAACCACAATCTGGCCGGGCAGGTTAAGGCTTTTTCCGCGGGGGTGCGGCCCAGCCGGGTCAACCCCCGGGCCATCCGGGTTATGGCGGAGCTGGGCATTGATATCCGCCACCATCGATCCAAGTCGGTGGGCGACCTGGCCGGTGAACAGTTCGATCTGGTGATCACGGTCTGCGACCAGGCCCAGCAGCAATGTCCCATCTTTCCCGGGGAAACCGACGTCATGCACGTCGGCTTTCCGGACCCGGCCAAGGCCACCGGCGCCGAAGAGGAGATCATGGCCGCCTTCCGGCAGGTGCGGGACGCCTTGCGGGAGCAGTTGGTGCCGCTGCTCCGGGAGAAATCCCCAAGGAAAAATTCTTGAACGCCACTTCCGTCAGTTCAATACGCGAGGTTTGACGTTCAATTGGTATCGCGGGAAAATTCGGGTAAGTCAGGGCTAATGGTCCGGCCTCACCAACTGCCGGGGGCCGCTGCCGCCGGCGGGGCGCCAGTCTTTGGGGCCGCAGTAGGCCGTGAGGCGGTCCAGTTCCCCTAACTCACTCAGGCGGCCGTAAATCAAGGCCCAGATACAGGGCACATCGCACTTCAGAGTGACCGAGACCTCGCACCGGCCGCCCTGAGAGCCGCCGCAGGGGCCGTTGAGCAGACCCTTGGCGCAGCGGGTTACCGGGCAGAGGCCGCCGGTGGCGCCCAGGACGCAGTCGCCGCACCCCTGGCAGCGCTCCTGCCACAGGCCGGTCCCCGATGACTCCCCGATGAACATGGTGTTGAGGCCCGGCAGCACCGCCTTACCCGGCAGCCGTGCCGCCAGGCTCTGAATTCCGGCGCCGCAGGCGATGGAGAGCACCGCGTCGGCGTTTTCGGCCCGGTCGATGATGTCCAGGAGAAAATCCTGGATGCACTGGCGATCGACGCTCACCTCCAGGATATTCATCTCTTTGCCTTCCAGGCGGAAGGCCATGTTTAGGGCCGCGGCCAACTCCGCCACCTGCTTGCGGCCGCCGCTCAGGCATTCCGCGGTGCAGGTGTCGCACCCGGCGATGAGAATTTTGCCATAGGGGCGCACCATCGCCTTGATTTCGGCGAGGGGTTTTCTTTCTCCTACAACCATAATTTCCGTCCTTTACAAAAATAATCGAGTTAATTCGGCGCATATCCGGCCGAGATTTGATAGCGTCGCTCACCTGAACTTGTTTTGTAAGTCTGAAATCGTGAATACCGCCTCTACCTCCGGGACCTCCAGGGCCACCGCTTCCCTGCCGCCTTCCTCCCGGTCCACCAGGATCAGCACTTTGACCACCTTAAGCCCGAACTCCCGGGCCGCGGCCACGGCCCGAAGCGCGGAGCCTCCGGTAGTGACGACGTCCTCCACCACCACGGCCCGATCCCCCGGGGTCACATCCCCCACCAGCAGCCCCCCGGCGCCGTGTTCCTTGGGCCGCTGGCGCACCGAGAAGGCGTTGATGGGCTGGCCCTTTACATAGCTGGTGAGCGCGGTGGCGTGGGCGATGGGGTCCGCGCCCATGGTGAGGCCGCCGATGGCGTCCACCTTCAGATCCCGGATCAGCTCAAAGAAAATCTCCCCGATGAGGGCCAGCCCCCGGGCATTGTGGGTGGTGGGGCGGCAATCGACGTAGTACGGACTCTCCCGGCCCGACACCAGCTTGAAAGGCTTATCCGGGCTGTACCGGAAAGATTTCTCCCTGAGGAGTTCCAGAAGTTGCCGACGTGCTTGGTCCATGTTCCCCTCCCGGGGTTTTAGTAAACCATGGTGCGTGGGACGCACCCTCCCGGCGGATTGCCGGCCAGGGAAATGGTGCTCATGAAGGACTGCTCACTGCTCATACCGACTGATATATTCCCGCAGCGCCTCCTTGGTGGAAGAAAAGGCGATTTGGGGCCAGGGAATCTCTTTGAGCCCAAAGACCCGGGCCTCCAGGGTCTCATCCCCCGCCGCGAGCTCGCCTGAGACATACTCCGTCACGTAGGCCGCGATGATGGTGCGGTGGTCCCGGTAGGAATAGATGTTGAGCAGCCGGACGGGGCGCACGGTCAGGAAGGTCTCCTCCTGGGTTTCCCGCACCACCGCCTCCTCCATCACCTCCCCCAGGTCCACGAACCCCCCGGGCGCCACCCAGAGGCCGTAGCCCGGGTTGATGGCCCGGCGCACCATGACCACGCCCCCGTCCATGGGGATCACCGCGATCACCGACAGCTTGGGGTCGAGGTAAAAGATGAAGGCGCACGCCGTGCATACCAGGCGCTGGGGCTCGCCGGGCTTGATCAGCCGTTTAGCCAATCTGCCGCCGCACTGGGGGCAGAACTTGTAGGTAGCTAGGTCTTGCATGCCCGGCATGGGTTTTCACCTTAAAATAGCCAACCAAAGAGGACGCCGCCTGGCCTCGATCACCTGCTCCCCCGGTGCCGGCCGCGGCTATTTTATATCAAAGGGCACCGGGGTAAAAGTGAGCACGAACACCGCGATGGTGATGATGCCCAGCACCCGGCGGCGTCGGTCCAGGGGCACCCAAAACTGATACGGCGGCGGGTGGCGCCAGCCCAGAAAGGCGATGAGCGCCGCCCAGAGCAGCCAGCCCTGCCAGAACAGCAGGCCGCAGATCACCAGGAGGCCGAGACTCACCAGGGAGATGTAGCGGTGGTGTTCGGGAAACAGGGCATAGGCGACGTGCCCCCCGTCCAGCTGCCCCACCGGAATCAGGTTGAGGGCCGTGACCAAAAGACCGATCCAGCCGGCAAAGGCCACCGGATGGAGGACGATATTTTGATCCGGGGTCAGGGGCCCCAGGGCCAGCCAGCTCAAGAGCTTGAACAACAAGGGCTCCCCCAGGATCAAACCCTCCCCGCCCGCCCCCATGACCGTGACCGTGGACAATTTCAGCCCCACCAGGACGACCGGGATGGAAACCAGGACGCCGATTAACGGCCCGGCGCAGCCCACGTCCAGCAGGGCCCGCTTGTCTTTTATGGGTGAGCGGATGCGGATGAAGGCCCCGAAGGTGCCGACAATGAAAGGGATGGGGGGCGCCGGGATAAAGTAGGGCAGAGTTACGTCCAGGTGGTGCCGCCGGGATACCAGGTAATGGCCCATCTCGTGGGTTCCCAGGATCAACAGCAGGGTGAACGAAAACGGAATGCCCTTGTAGAGCAGCCCGGGGGCCGCAAGCGGGTTGACCCCCTGATGGAGAGCCCCGGCGATGACGGTGGTGACCACCGTGGCCAGGAGCAACCCCAGGTGCAGCATCAGGCGCGGCGGCTTGGGGGCCGGCCAGGGCGGCGCAAACTCGGGCTCCCGAAAAGGCTCCGGGATCATTTCCGGTCGAAACGGTCTTTCCTCAGGGCTCACTTCAGGTCCACCCCGGCCTTCAAGGCCGCCATCTCCCGCCCGGTGACCTCCCGGAAGGTTCCCCGGAGCAGTCCCTCTAACCTGAGCGGGCCGAAGGCGATGCGCTTTAATTTCTCCACCGGATGCCCCACCTGCTCCATCAGTCGCTTGATCAGATGGTGCCGCCCCTCATGCACGGTGATTTCCAACACGGTTTTGCCCGGCTCCCGCTTGTTCACCTCCACTTCGGGGTAAACGGTCCGGCCATCCAGGTCCAATCCCGCGGCCATTTGCCGCAGCGTCTCCTTGCTCACCTCCCCGGCCGCCGTTACCCGATAAGTGCGGGGCACCGAGTAGCTGGGATGGGTCAGCCGATAGGCCAGTTCACCGTCGTTGGTGAGCAGCAGGAGGCCGGTGGCGTCGTAATCCAGGCGCCCCACGGGATAGAGCCGGCCCGGCATCTTACCCAGCAACTCCGTGACCACCCGCCGTCCCTCGGGGTCGCGGGTGGTGCAGACATACCCGTAGGGCTTGTGCAGCATGACGGTCCGGCGCGCCGCGGTCACCTTGACGATGCTCCCATCTATCTTGACCACGTCCCGGTCAGGGTCGACTTTGACCCCCATGGCCGTGACCACCTGGCCGTTGACGGCCACCCGGCCGGCCAGGATAATCTCCTCGGCGGTGCGCCGGGAGGCCACCCCGGCCCGGGAGAGAAATTTTTGCAGGCGTTCAGTGGTCATGATAATTGGGAAAAAGGCGAAAAGGGGAAAAGGAAAAGACTTGCTGGTTGGATTCCTATACACCCTTTCTTCTTTCCCCTTATCTTTCTCGAAGAAACTCGTATACTTCATTGACCGAGTGAACTACGAAAGCGTCAGCATTGTCGGGATTTGTATCAGATGCTATTCCCCTTAGCGACGGAATTAATCGCACTTTGAATGGATGGATTTCCTTTTTCGCCAATTCAGGATTCACATCCATCAATTCCGTGAGAACGGCCTCTGCATCCTCACGACGCATGAAGAAACGGACAGGCTTTCTACCGGGATATCGGGTGTCAGGAATGATGACATATTTTCCACTGCGCACGTCTTTAAGAACCCACGCCTCAGCGTTTTCGTCAAGTTCGAAAAGTATTACTTCCAAAGATAGAGGTTGTGTCATTTAATATCCTCCTTACCCCGGCATTAAATTAGACCATAGCCCATTCGATCACTGGCCACTGACCACTGGCCACTGACCACTATTCCTCTCCGGGTCGCCCCTACAGAGCCCATAACTGGAATTTTCGGCTAAATCCCACCGCCTCCCGGACCTCCGCCATGGTCCGGCGGGCCTGTTCCCGGGCCCGCTCATTGCCCCGGTGCATGATGTCCAGGACCGCGTCGGGGTGGGCCTCGTAATATCGGCGCCGCTCCTGGATAGGGGCCATATTTTCCAGCAGCGCCTCAGCCAGCATCTTTTTGCAATCCACGCATCCCAGGGTGGCTTTGCGGCATTCGGCGCTGATCTCGTCCAGGCGCGCCTGCGGCAGGTTAAGGCGGTGGAAGGGGAAGGCCAGGCAGCGGTCCGGTTCGCCGGGATCTTTCTTGTAGGGGCGCTGAGTATCGGTGGTCATCTGGCGCACCTGTTTGGCCATCACCTCCGGCGGGTCGCTCAGGTAGATGCAGTTGCCGTAACTCTTGCTCATCTTGCGGCCGTCGGTGCCCGTGAGTTTAGGAATCTCGGTTAAGAGGGCCGCCGGTTCCGGAAAGATGGGCCGGTACAGGTGATTGAAGCGCCGGGCGATCTCCCGGGTCATCTCCACGTGAGGCACCTGATCCACCCCCACCGGCACCCCATCCGCCTTGTACATCAGGATGTCCGCGGCCTGGAGCACCGGGTAGCCCAAAAAGCCGTAGGTGGCCAGGTCCTTGTGGGCCAGTTCCTGGATCTGGTCCTTGTAGGTGGGGTTGCGCTCCAGCCAGGGCACCGGGGTAAACATGCCGAAGACCAGGTAGAGTTCGGCGTGCTCCGGAATGGCCGACTGCACGAAGATGGTGGATTTTTCCGGGTCCAGGCCCACGCTCAGCCAATCCGTCACCATTTCCGGGATGAAGCCGCTGATGGCCCCGGGGGTCTCGTACTCCGTGGTCAGGGCGTGCCAGTCGGCCACGAAGTAGTAGCACTCATAATCTTCCTGGAGGCGCATCCAGTTATACAGGGCCCCGTAATAGTTCCCCAGGTGCATCTTGCCGGTGGGGCGCATGCCGCTCAGGATGCGCTTCTTTTGTAAGTCAGAGGGTTTTGGTCTGGGACCGAGTATATCTCCAAATGCCATGCTGATTCCTATTCCGATTCCGAAAAGTTTTTGTCATTGGTGGCACAGCGCGGCATAGGGCCGCAACCAAACAAAAAATGAACTAATTCCTTAGTCAAATCAATCTGTTTAAAGCAAAATCTTGTTGAAAAAACCAGAAACTCGGATTCAGTAGCACAGGCTTTCCAGCCTGTGTGGGCGCAGGTTACTACCTGCGGCGACAAAAATTACCCGTCAGTTCGCCAGGCAGACGGCGGGCAGTGCCCGCCCTACCCACTGGCTAATCACTCATCGAGTGATGCCAAATAAGCGCTGAGGGAGCCGATATCCTGGAAAGCCTCAAGTTCGTCCCCGGACCTGAGGTCATGGATTGCCACCCGGACGGGCTCATCCAACGCCGCCGGAAAGCTTTCCCCACTGGCGTCGGTGACGGCGATATAGGCGCGCTTGCCCCGGTGTTTTATCCATTTCGTATAAGACCCTTTCCCGGCGCAACTTGCCGAGAAATTGAATCCATGACTTTTCATTACCTCTTCAACACTCATCGCTTATCACCGTGTGGTTTCGGGACAACCCGGCCCGTTAGCGTTCACGCCACACCGGTTTTCTCTTCTCCAGAAACGCCTTTACCCCCTCCTCCGCATCTTCAGTGCTGCAGAGAGCCGCAAAGAGGTCGCCCAGCAAGTCAAGGGCCTGGTGGTAAGGGACATCTTGCATGCCATAGATGCCGGCTTTGCCGATCTGCAAGGCCAGCGGGCTTTTGGCTGCCAGCTTGGCGGCCAATTCCAGGGTGGCTTCCTCCAGTTTATCACTGGGCGCCACCTGGTTGACCAATCCCAACCTTTGCGCCTCGGCCGCCGAGATAATATCTCCTATCAGCACCATTTCCAGGGCCTTTTTGCGGCCGACGTTGCGGACCAGCGGGACCGCCGGTCCGAGGCAGATGAGGCCGACATTGATGGCCGTGGTCCCGAATTTGGCGTCCTCTGAGGCCACCGTCAGGTCACAGGCAAATGACAGGCCGGCGCCATTGGCCAGGGCATAACCTTTGACCGAGGCGATCACCGGCTTCTTCATCTTGGCAATGGTGTGATTGTGTTCATCCATCAAGTGAATAAACTCGCGGTACTCTTTGTTGGTTTTGCCCTTGAATTCGTCAAGGGAAATACCCGTGGAGAAATGTTTGCCATTGGCGTCGATCACCACCACCCGCACCTCGGGGTCCTTCTCCATTTCCCGGAGCGCATCATTGAGCTCCCGGGCAAAAGGCACATTGAAGGTGTTCATCGCTTGCGGGCGATTCAGAGTAATGAAGCCGATTTTATCCCGTTTTTCTACCAGGACGTTTTCATAGCTCATAACGCTCTCTCCCTATCTTTGTATTTACAGAAGAAATACTGCGGCTTAACTCACTAGTTCATAAATAAGGCAACACCTTGACGTGAGCATATTTATGAAATCCTGTACTTAGCCTGCCAGTCAAGGGTGCTGGGCCCCAAAGGGCAATGCACCCCAGCGGGCCAGGTCCTTGGGAAAGGCCATCTCCGCGGCCAACCCGGCGGACTCGATGGTCAGGCTGCGGCAAAATTGCAGGTGTTCCTTACAGAGCCATGTTTTCCGCCACTGGGAGGTCAACACGCGGCACTGGGTGCTGCCGAAGCGCTGCTTGAATTCGTTGGGCAAGCGGTTGAACAGGCGGTAAAGGCCGGGGGCGCCATGGAGTTCCTCCCTGGCGGCCTTGGAATTGACGGGCACCTCCCGGCGGCCGTACACCGCGCCCAGGGCCGCCATGGCCCCCACCAGGGCGCCGCAGGTGTCGCCGAAGAGACCGCCGCCGCCGCCAAACCCGGTCATGACGCACAGGGTCTCAGGGGGCAGGCCGGTGTCAATATGGGCCAGCACCGCCTCAAACACGCATTCGGCGCAATTGAGCCCGGTCTTGAAGTTGCTCTTGGCCCGGGCTTTCACCCCGGCGATGATTTCTTCAGGGGTCATCCAGATCTCCTCCACCCTGAAAGCATCTGACAAAACCTATGAGTTCTGCGAGCACCACCTGGGGGTCCCGGGTAGTAGAAAGCCGCAGCAACGGCTGGTCCTCCGGCGCAAAGGGGTCGAAGTCCCGGGCCTGGTCGGAAAAGAGGTCCACCCGGCCGTCGGAGATGGCCTCGGGGTCGGTGAGCCTGATCCCCAGGCGCTCCCGGGCCACCTCCGGGGGGCACTCGCAATAGACGAACACGACCCGGGCCCCATGGCCCCGGGCCAACTGCCGCACCCGGGCCCGTTCCGCGGCCCGCTTATAGGAGCCGTCCAGGATGACGTTTCGGCCCGCGGCCAGATGGGTTTCGGCCTGGCGGAGCATCTCGTCGTAAGTGCGGGCGGAAAAATCTTCGCCGTAGATCCCCTGGCCGAACTCCACGGGCACCCGGTCGGTGGGTTTGAGGCCCGCGAGCCGTTTGCGCACCTCGTCGCTGTGGATCACCGGCCACTTGAGGCCTGCGGCCAAGGCCCGGGAGCGGCTGCTCTTGCCGGTGCCCATCAGCCCGAAGACCACTACGATCAGGCGGCCCATCGCGCCCCCGCTTCGGCATACTCGCCGGCCAGGGCGAAATAGGCCCGGGCCGTCTTCCGGGCCTGATCCCGGGAGGCCTCGGCCTGGGCCGGGTCCTGGGCGGTGAAGGCGTGGATCTTGCCCCGCACGTAGGCCCGGTAACACTTGTAGAAATCCAGCATCTGGAGCAGTTCCGGGTCCCGGGAGGCCGCGGCGAAGCGCGCCACAAAGTGTTGCGCCAGGTCCCGGAAACCGTGAAAGTCCAGGTCCATGGCCAGAAAATCGATATCCGCGGCCACATCACCATATCTGAATCGGTGATTAAATTCAATGCAATCAAAAATTTGGATGCCATCGGCCAGGCAGATGTTCTTCATGTGCAGATCGCCGTGGCAGTCCCTGATGCGGCCGTCCCGGATGCGCTTTAAAAACAGGGCCCGGCGCCGGGAGAGGAAAGACCGGGCAAAGTCCCGAATCTCCTCGAATAATTCCCGGGGAAACAGCGGCCCCGCCAGGGCTTCGGTCCGGGAAAAGTTCTCCTCATGGTTGTAGGCGATAATGGCCGGCTCCCCGAACTTGTTGATCCGGGGGCCGGTGGCAGCCGTGGCGTAGAACGGCGCCAGCCGGTCGATGATGCGGTCCAGGTGCTCTTTTTGCAGTTCCCCCCGATCCGCCACCTCATCCATCATGCGGTCCTGGGGCATCCGTACCATCTTCAGGGCATAGTCCACGGGGTGTCCCGGGCCGCCCACCCGCACCCGGCCCCGGGGCGCGTTGACGGGCAAGACCTCCAGATAGATCTCGGGGCAGAGGCGGCGGTTGAGGCTGAGTTCTTCCTGAAGATAGTGGTGCCGGCGGCGCAGGGTGGTGAAGTTCAAAAACCCCAGGTCCACCGGTTTTTTGACCTTGTAGGCGAAATTGTCGGTGATAAAGACCCAGGAGATGTGCGTCTGGATTAAGGTCACCTCCCGGGTGGGCTCCGGGTAGGCGGCCGGGTCCAGCAGGGCCGCGATCAAGTCCATAATTTATTATAGCAGAAATAGCAGAAAGTTGGGGGGGAGGGGGTAAGACAGCAGTTAGCAGTTAGCAGTTAGCAGTTAGCAGTTAGCAGTTAGCAGTTAGCAGGGAGCAGTTTTTCGTAGGGCGTGCACTGCGCACCGCTTGGCCACTAACTGCTAACTGCTAACCGCTAACCGCTAACTGCTAACCTCTTCAATCGTGCGGCCGGTGAGCACCGACTGGGGCTCGTCGGCCACGGGGTTGCGGCGGGGGTCGGCGGCCTCGTCGGCGGCTTTTACCAGGAGCCAGGACTCGTCCTTGCCGGTCTTGAAGCGGGTCAGGGCGTAACCACCCTTTAGCTTGTTGCCCTCCAGCCAGACCTTGACGTGGCCGTGCGCCACCGCCTGGCCCATGGGAATGGCCTCTCCCTTTTTCTCCGTCAGGTTGCGGTAGACCCCGGTGTCCCACACCAGCACGGCGCCGCCGCCGTATTCGCCCTCCGGGATGACCCCTTCGAACCCGGCGTACGCCAGGGGGTGGTCCTCGGTGGGCACGGCCAGGCGCTTGTCTTTGGGGTCGGTGGACGGCCCCTTGGGAATGGCCCAGGATTTCAGGACCCCGTCCACTTCCAGGCGGAAGTCATAGTGGAGCTGGCGGGCAGCGTGCTTCTGGACAACGAAGATAGGCTCCGGGGAAACCCCGGATTCGCGCCCCTCGGGCTCCGGGGTGGTCCCGAAATCCCTCCTTTCCCGGTAATCCTTGAGACTGCCGCTAGTCATCGGCCATCCCCCTTTCCGGCGGTCTTTACCGCTAACCCAAGCACCCGGGATAGATCGGTCAATGGTTTCCCGGGGAAACCGGTCTGAACCACCAAACTGGCCGGGTCAGGGGTCGGGGTGCGGGAAGAAAAAAAAGCGCTGCTGGCCGAAAAAAAATCGGCTGGGTATTGACAATGGCAATAATTGTAGTATATAAATACATGATTTACTGCACAACAAGGGGGGCTACGGCCATGCACTGCGCAAGCTTGAAACCAGGGGTAGATTGCACCTTTATGACCAAAAAAGGCTGTTCGTTCAACGGCGGCAGCTGTAAACCGGTAGTGACGGAATGTGAAGGCTGCGACCGGATTTTGGGTTCCAACGGCAGCTCTTTCTGCGCGTCTTTTCCGGACCCGGCCGTCAAGTGGCGCCGGGGGGCCTGCAACCTGGCCACCCATATAAAGAACGAGAAAAAAGAGAGCGCCCAGAAGGTCAATCCGCTGAAGGCGTCCAAACGCCAAGCCGCCGGCCGCTAGGCAGGCATTGAACGGACTGCGCGGCCCGACTAACCAGCCGGCCGCGCTTTCCTTTTTATCCCACCCGTTTCTCTCCTATCCCAACTTTTCCAGGGCGGCTTTAATTCGGGTCAATCCCGTAGCGATCCGTTCCCGGGACGTGGCATAGGAAAACCTCAGGCAGTTGTCCTCCCCGAACTCGCCTCCGGGCACCGCCGCTACCTGGGCCTCTTCCAGCAGATAGGCCGCCAGGGCTCCGGACCGGGACTGCCCCGGCGTAACCTTCAGCCGGTCATAATACGCCGAAAAATTTGGAAATATATAAAAAGCCCCACCCGGCTTGATGGTGGTGACGCCCGGGATTTCCAGCACCCGCCGATAGATGTCGTCCCGCCGCCAGGCAAACTCCGCCAGCATTGTTGCCACCGAGTCCTGGGGGCCGGAGAGCGCCTCCACCGCGGCCTTCTGGGCAATGGAGTTGGGGTTGGAAGTGCTCTGGCTCTGGAGGTTGTCCGCCGCCTTGACCCCGGCTTCGGGGCCCGCCAGGTAGCCGATGCGCCAGCCGGTCATGGCATAGGCCTTGGAGACGCCGTTGAAGACAAAGGTGCGGGCCTTGAGTTCCGGGCTCAGCATGGCGATATTGACGAATTTGGCGCCGTCGAACATGATCTTGTCGTAGATGTCGTCGGAGATGACGTAGAGCCCGGCCGCCAGCGCCACTTCCCCCAGGGCCGCCAGTTCGGCTTGGGTGTAAACCCCGCCGGTGGGGTTGGAGGGGCTGTTCAGCACCAGGGCTTTGGTGCGGGGCGTGAGGCTGGCCTTCAGTTCCCCCGCGGTGAGATTGAAGCCGTTGGCCTCCCGGGTGGGGACGATCACCGGCGTGGCTTCGGCCAGCATAGCCATGGGCACATAGGAGACCCAGTAGGGGGCCGGAATCACCACCTCATCGCCTTGATCGAACAGCACCTGGAACAGGTTGTAGAGGCTGTGCTTGCCGCCGCAGGACACCAGGATCTCGCTGGGCTTGTAGCTCAGGCCGTAATCGGTCTGGAAGCGGTTGGCGATGGCCGCTTTCAGCTCCGGGGTGCCGCCCACGGGGGTGTAGCGGGTGAAGCCATCCCGGATGGCCCGGATGGCGGCCTCCCGGATGTTGTCCGGGGTGTCGAAATCCGGCTCCCCCACCCCGAAGTTGACTATGTCGACCCCCTGGGCCTTGAGCTGGTTGGCCTTGGCATTCAGGGCCAGGGTGGCGGACGGGGGAATCTGGCGGATACGGCGGGCAAGTTGCATGGAGACTCCTTTGGGGATAAAATTTGCCGGGAGGTACGAGTCGGAACCCGATATTAACCGGAGCGTTTAATCGGTTACTTTGCTGTTGACCTGAAGCCGCTGGAAATCCCCCTAACCCCCCTTTAGAAAAGGGGGGTTAGGTAAAGTCCCCCTTTGAAAAAGGGGGATTTAGGGGGATTTTAATCAGCTTAGGCAAGGCTGGTGTAACCCATTTTCTACTCCGAGCCATATCCTGTCCCGTGCCGCCTCACGGCAACAATCTTTTGATAATTATCCAACATTATGATAATTGTCAACTGCGGGAGGCCTAATCGGTGAAATCCGTCGCCATCATCACCAAGAAATTTAAACCCGATGCCCTGGAAGCGGGCCGGGCCTTAAAAACCTGGCTCGAAGGCCGCGGCGTCAAAGCCTGCCATTTCGAAAACGAGCCCGATCCCCTGAACCCGCCTTTGCCGGCCGACGTGGAGTTCATCGTGGTGATGGGGGGTGACGGCACCATCTTGAGCGTGGGTCGCCATTACGGTGAGAGCGGCATCCCCATCTTCGGGGTCAACCTGGGGGGCCTGGGGTTTCTCACCGAAATCTCCCTGGACGAACTTTACTCCAGCATGGCCGACCATGTGCTCACCGGCAGATTTGAGGTGGAAGAGCGCATGATGCTCACCGTCACCCTGTTTCGCCAGGGCGAGGTCGCCTGGCGGGAATTCGTCTTAAACGACGCGGTGATCAACAAAGGCGCCCTGGCCCGCATCGCCGAGTTGACCACCTGGATCGACGGGGAATACCTCACGGTCTACCGGGCCGACGGGCTCATCGTCGCCACCCCCACCGGCTCCACCGCCTACAACCTGTCCGCCGGCGGGCCCATCGTCTACCCCACCCTGCGCCACCTCATCCTGCTGCCCATCTGCTCCCATACCCTGAGCAACCGCCCCATCATCCTGCCGGACACGGTCACGGTGGCCGTCACCCTGGACGAAATCGTCCAGGACCTCTACCTTACCCTGGACGGCCAGGTAGGCCAGGCCCTGGCGGCCGGCGACCGGGTGGAAATCCGCCGCGCCCCCTACCACCTCAAACTGGTTAAATCCCCCCACCGCAGCCACTTCGAAATCCTCCGCACCAAACTCGGCTGGGGCGAACTGGGGGGGCGGAAGTGAACAGGGATGGCCAGATTTATGTTAGGATAATTAAGCAACATTGTGCTATTTTTTTGATAAGCCGACGCGTCGGGGCGCAGAGTGTGGCTGCCGGAACCCCGTTATCTCAAAATCTGTCGGTTGAACCCGCACCGAGCCACCCGGAGTGGAAGGGAGAATACATATGCATATGTCAGCAGCAGGCATCGGCAAGTTGCAACGGGTCTACGGGTTTCACGTCCTGATAATTTTGACGCTCCTGTTTGTAAGCGTTGTTTCGCCCCAAGCGGTTCCGGCCCAGGTCTGGACCGCTACAGGGAGTCTCAATGTGGCTCGCTGCCTATCATACGGCCACGCGCCTGAATGACGGCCGGGTCATGGTGGCGGGCGGCTACGATTATTACGGAGCCGGCTGGCTTTCCAGTTGCGAGATCTACAATCCGGTCACGGGAGTCTGGACTACTACCGGTTCCCTGAACACGGCCCGCTACCAACACACGGCCACTCTGTTAAACGACGGCCGGGTCCTGGTGGCAGCGGGCTATGCGAGCAACGGCGCCCTGAAAACCGCCGAGCTCTTTGACCCGGTCCAGGGGACCTGGACTTATACCAACGGTGAACTCATCACGGCCCGGCAGAACCACACTGCTACGCGGTTAAACGACGGCCGGGTGGTGGTGGCGGGGGGGACGGGAGGATTTGTGGGAGACCCCACCAACAAGGGTGAATTCTTCAACCCCTCCTCCGGCACCTGGACTGCCACCGGCAATCTTAAGGTGGGGCGCCGGGGAGGGCACACGGCCACTCTCCTGGCCGACGGCGAAGTCATGGTGGCGGGGGGCCTCACCCAGGTGGGCGACGTGCTCGACTACCTGAACAGCGTCGAGACCATGAACTCCACCGGGGTCTGGTCCCTTATTGATCCCATGAAAAACGTACGCGCCGGGCACAGGGCCACCCGTTTACTCAACGACAAAGTTCTGGTAACCGGGGGAAGCCAGTCGGGGGTGTTAACCTGAGCAGCGCCGAGCTTTACGACCCGGTCCCGGAAACCTTTGCCTACACCGGCGCAATGGACTTCCCGCGCGTCCGCCACACGGCCACCCGCCTTCCCGACGGCAAGGTGCTGGTGGCGGGGGGAGGATACTCCACGGAGGGGTATCACTGGGCCAGCTCGGAGCTCTACGACCCGGACCTTGGGACCTGGAGCCCCGCTGCCTCCCTTAACCAGGGCCGCTTCAGTCACACGGCCACCCTCCTCAACGACGGAAGAGTCCTGGTGGTGGGGGGCATTTACCTTAACGCGCTGGCCAGCGCCGAACTCTATGGTTCACTCCGGAGCAATCCCAGTAGCTTCCTGTTCCTGCTCCTGGATTAACCGGTGATTCTCACCCGGGCCCGGCCCTCTGTCTTATGCACTGGGGGCAGAGTTTGACTTTAAACTTATGAACCATATGTTATCTGCCCCGTATCAATACTTCTTTAAAGTAGCTGTAGGGCGGGAAAGCGCAGCGCATCCCGCCTGGTGATCCCGTTCCCAGGCCTGGCTTGTGAACGCTTTATTATCTGGTTCCCAAGTTGTACTTGGGAACGCCTTACCCGCCAAACTCAACTTGACAACCCTTCCCGTTCCCAAGTACAACAGGTATAAGCGGGGAAACCTTTCATTAGCCAGAATCAAATAAGGTGCGCAGATGGAACAGGTTCAAGAAGAAATCCAGGATAACCGTCAAGAGACAAGCCCTTTGGAGGATTTGTTGGCCAAGGTGAAAACCGTGGCCCAAAGTCAACACGGCGAGTTGTTCGCCCGGATCGTCGACGAGTTCTACGACCAGGTAACGGAAGAGTACTTCTCCCCGGGAGATTTAGCCGAAATTGAAGAAGGCTTTGCCCAGATCAAGCGGGGAGAATATGTCACCCTGGAAGAACTGGAAAAAAAGCTCGACCTATGAGCTACCAGGTGCTTGTGGGTCATGAGGCCGAAAAAACGATAGTGAGACTTGATAAAACCACGGCAAGAAGAATTCGCGACCAGATAAGAAAAATTGCCGCCAACCCTTTCGACCCGAGAATATCCAATCAATTAAAAATGACCCCGGAGAAGCGGTACTCCCGGGTCGGCGACTGGCGCCTGGTCTATGAAGTTAACGAAACCCAAAAGGTAATTGACATCTCTGCCGTCCAGCACCGCAGCCGCATCTACAAAGGATTAAAAAAGTGAGCCGGGGCCAGGGGTCAGGGTTACCCGTAGGGGCGACCCGGCGGGTCGCCTTTTATCTCGTTCCCAAGCTCCTCGGGCTGCTTGGGAACGCCTTTACTCGCCAAGCTCAGCTTGGCAACCATTTTCGTTCCCAAGTACAACTTGGGAGCGAGTGGATAAACCAAAACCGAACACAGAGCATTTATACTAACCCCTAACCCCTGCTTATGAATGATCCCATCAAAGAATTCCCCATGTGGCGCTGGCGACAGGGCCGGGTGGAAGACACCCGGGACGTGGTGGTCGTTGAAGAACCCCTGCAAATCCGCCTGGGGGGCGAGCCGTTTCAGGTCTTGATGCGTCTTCCGGGCTGGGAGAAGGAACTGGCCCTGGGGTTTTTGTATACCGAGGGCATCGTCCGGGACCTGGCCGAGGTCATTACGATTCACTTCTGCGGCACCGGCACCGACCCCATGCTGCCGCCCAATGTGGTGGACGTGATGCTGACCGAGGCGGCCCTGGCCCGGCGGGGGCGGCGGCACCTGGAGGTGTCTTATTCCAGTTGCGGCCTGTGCGCCAAGGAGGCGGTGAGCGAGATCTGCCAGAAGGTGCCTCCGGTGCAGAGCGCGCTCACCATCGCCCCGGAGGCGCTGTTGTCCCTCATGGCCCGGCTCCAGGAGGCCCAGACCATCTTCCGGGACACCGGCGGCACCCACGCCGTGGCCCTGGCCAGCCCCGACGGCCAGGTCTTCATCCACGCCGAGGACGTGGGCCGCCACAACGCCATGGACAAGGTCATCGGCCGGGCCGTCTTTACCCGCCAGGACCTCACCGGTCTGGTGGCCCTGCTGTCCGGCCGCATCAGCTTCGAGATGGCCCTGAAATGCATCCGGGCCGGCATCCCGATTCTGGCCGCGGTCTCGGCCCCCACCTCCATGGCCCTGGAGCTGGCCCGGGAACTCAACTTCACCACCGTGGGCTTCGTCCGGGACCAGCGCCTCAATACCTATACCGCGCCTGAACGGGTGGCGGAGATGGAACCTGAGTTTTGAGACCAGATTGCAGTCGAAAGGTGGCACAGGCTGGAAAGCCCGTGCCGACGCAGGCTAAACGTCCATGAACTACAAATATTTCACCCCCGAGGATGAAAAATCCCCCCTACCCCCTTTTTCAAAGGGGGGTTTTAAAGTCCCCCTTTATTAAAGGGGGATTTATACCAAGTTGGTATAACCTTTTCACTGAGCCAATTTTCGGGCCGCCGGCCATCCTGAAAACGAGCGATTTTAAAGAAGCTTGATGTCTGGGGGGGGACTACCAAATCTCGCGGGGGGCTGAGGCGGCGCCGGCTTTTCACCTGCCTTTGCCGGGGGGGGCGCGGGTTCCGGAGAGATATGCCGTAAGGCTACGAGCCGGCGCAGAATCCGGGCCAGGCTCGCCTCGGGGTCCTCGCGGTGGGTTGTGACCTCGATATCCGGCCGCACCGGGGTCTCAAAGACATCGCTGATTCCGGTAAAATGTTGGATTTCCCCAGCCAGGGCTTTGCGGTAGAGGCCTTTAGGATCCCGGCTGATGCAGACTTCCAAGGGGCAGCTAAGGTAAACTTCGACATATTCCCCGATGATGTCCCGCACTTCTTCCCGAATCGCGTGGTAGGGGCAGATGGCCGCCACTATGGTAACTACCTGTTGGCGTACCAGGTTTTGAGCCATCGCCGCAATGCGCCGCAAGTTGGTCACCCGGTCATCGGGGGTAAAGCCCAACCCCTTGCTCAGGGTCGTCCGTATGATATCGCCGTCCAGGACCTCAACCTTGAAGCCCCGTTGCGCCAGCGCCCGAGCCAGCAACTGGGCCAGGGTGGTTTTCCCCGAGGCGCTCAACCCCATCAACCAGACACAAAAAGCCCCATTTCCGGCAGCCGGTGGTTCCGGAGCATCTCCCGACGAATTGCGCAAGCCCGCGGTCCTCACTTTTCCTGGATGAATCTTCCCGGCGTTCTGGCGGCGGCGGCCGGAATCCGTCCCACCGACCATGGCACGGCGGTTCGAGGCGCAGTCCCCGGCAGGCAGGCCGTCTTCTTCGGGTACGGTCCTAAACGCCGCGGCCGGATGGCTCTCCCGGGGAAGGCTAGTCGGCGTCTCATACCAGATTGCAGTCAAAGGGTGGCACAGGCTTTCCAGCCTGTGCAGGCGCAGACTAAAGCCTGCGGCTACAGAAAATAACCTTTTGACTCATCTTCGACAGTTGTAAAAAAATAGTTTTGGATTATCAGTAAGTTAAGCCATGGCAAAAAAGGGTTGGCACTACATGCTATTGGAGTCCGGCGTCTGG
>VGSJ01000038.1 GCA_016875015.1 Deltaproteobacteria bacterium
AGCAGTGTCCGGTTGTTCCGCCCCCCTCACCCCAACCCTCTCCCCCCGAAGCGGGGGGAGAGGGAGTAGATGCTGAATCCGGGTTTAGTAACCATAACGCATTAAATCAGTCCCCTTTTTTTCCTCTCCCCCAATGGGGGAGAGGGTTAGGGTGAGGTGGAAGTAATCTTCTCGGGGCAAAAAGTGCATGATCAGCCGTCGGCGGCTTCGGCCGCGGACGCCGGCCGCAGGCCGGCTTCCTGGAGTGCCATCTCCACCCGGAAGGTCGCGCCCTCGGTATCTTTCCGCAGAGCAAAGCCCAGGCGCTTCACCATCTCCAGCATCGGCTGGTTCTGGGCCAGGACGTCGCCGGTGAGGAGTTGCACCCCCTGCTCCCGGGCGATCTCCGTGATCCGTTCCACCAGCTTGGGGCCCAGACCTTTACCCTGCCAGGGGTCGGCCACGATTACCGCAAATTCGGCCGTAGACCGGTCCGCGGCCATTACCATGCGGCTCACTCCCATCATGACCTCGGGACCCGGCGGCAGGCCGATGGCCATCAGGCCCAGCTCCCGGTCGTAATCGTTCTGGGTGAAGCGGATGAGCATTTCATGGGTCCACTTCTTGATCAGCTTGAAGTAACGGAAATAAATGGTTTCTTCCGAACAGTTGCCGAGAAAGTCGGACACCAGGGGTTCGTCCTCGGGTTTCATGGGCCTCAGCAATACCGGGGTGCCGTCCCGGAGCATCCAGTCGCTCTCGAACTGGTTGGGATAGGGGGCGATGATGAGATGGCGGGGGGCCGGCACCTCGGTGGGTTCAACGATCAGGCGGGCATCCACCGCCACAAATCCCCCCTTGATAGCCAGGAGGGGGTTGACATCCAACTCCACGATCTCCGGGAAATCCGTGACCAGTTGGGAAATCCGCACCAGGATCTCGGCCAGTTGATCCAGGTTGGCCGGCGGCAGGTTGCGGTAGCCCTTCAACACCCGGGACACCCGGGTCTTTTCAATCAGCCGCCGGGCCAGGAGCAGGTTCAAGGGGGGCAGATCCACGGCCGAGTCCTCCAGGATCTCGGTGAATACCCCGCCGGCCCCGAAGAGGATGAGGGGGCCGAAATCCGGGTCCCGTTTGCTGCCGACGATCAGTTCGCAGATGGGTCTCTGCTCCTGGGTCTGGACCGTCACCCCCAAGAGGCTGGCTTCTGGTTTGGAGGCCTTAACCGCAGTGAGAATTTCTTCATAGGCGTCCATCACTTCTCTCTCGTTGTGGAGATTGAAGCGCATCCCGTCCACCTCGGACTTGTGGCTGACATCCGGGGAATTTATCTTCAGGGCCACCGGAAAGCCGATCATCTGGGCCACCTTGGCGGCGTCGGCGGCGGAGGACGCCGCCACCGTAGGATTCACCGGGATGCCGTAGGCGCTCAAGATGGCCTTGGATTCCAGTTCCGTCAGCACACCCCCCTGGCGCTCCAGGCACTGCGCCAAAAAGGTTCGGGCCTGCCGGGTATTGACGCTCAGTTCCTGGGTCAGCCGGGGCGGGGTGTCCTGCAGGAGTTCCAGGTGGCGGGAGTAGAGATACATCTCCATGAAGGTGTCCACCGCCTGCTCCGGGGTCTCAAAGGTGGGGATGCCGGCAGCATTGAGAATCTGGACCCCCTCCTCCACGTCATCGCCCCCCATCCACACCGCAAAGACCGGCCGGCCTTTGCCCTGGATCTCGGGCGCCAGGGCCTGAGCCACCCCCGTGGGATCGGTCATGGCCTGGGGAGACAACATGATCACCAGGCCCGAGAGTTCCGGGGCCGCCATGGCCACCTGCACCGCCCAGAGATAGCGTTCCGGCGGGGCGTCCCCCAGGATGTCGATGGGATTTCCCCGGCTCCAGTAAGGCGGTAAGAATTCATCCAACTGCTCCAGGGTTTCTGCGGACAGGGTTGCAGGCTCCATATTCCAGCGCCCCAGGGCATCCACGGCCATGACTCCCGGCCCGCCGGCATTGGAAATGATCCCCAGGGTGTCGCCGGTGGGGCGCTTCATTTTCCCCAGGGCCTCGGCGCAGTCGAAAAGCTGGCCGATGGTGTCCACCCGGATGATCCCGGCTCGCCGGAACGCGGCATTGTAAGCCCGGTCCGCCCCGGCCATGGCCCCGGTGTGGGAGGCCGCGGCCTGGGCCCCGGCCCGGCTGCGCCCGGCTTTAATAACGATGATGGGTTTGATCCGGGACACGGAGCGGGCCGCGCTCATGAACTTGCGGTGCTGGGTCAGGTTCTCCATATAAATAACGATGCTCTTGGCCTTCTCCTCATTGCCCAGGCAATCGATCAGGTCGCCAAAATCTACATCGGCCATGGACCCCACGCTGATGAAGTGGCTGAAGCCGATCTTTTTGGGGATGGCCCACCCGAGAATAGAGCTGCACAGGGCGCCGCTCTGGGAGATGAAGGCCATATTGCCAGGTTGGGCGCGAAGGGGCGCAAAACTGGCGTGTAACTTGGATGACGGGCACAGGAGGCCCATGCAGTTGGGCCCCAGGTAGCGGATCCCCGCTTTTTGAGCCTCGGCTTTGATGGCGGCTTCGATCTCCTTGCCCCGCAATCCCACTTCCTTGCCGCCGGCGGAAATGATGATGGCGGCGCCAATGCCGGCCTGCCCGCACTCCCGCATGGCTTCGGGCACATCCTTAATGGGAATGGCGATGATGGCCAGATCGATGGGCTGCTTGACGTCAGTGACCAGCGGATAGGCAGGCAGCCCCTGGATTTCCTGATATTTGCGGTTAACCGGGTAAATCTTGCCCGGAAAACCATCCCGGAGGAGATTGTGCACCAGGGCCTGCCCGATAGTCTTATCCTTATCGCTGGCGCCGATCACCGCCACTGATTCCGGTTTGAAAAATACCTCCAGAGAAGACTTGCGCATGGGGTCATCCTTTGCCGTCTGGTAGGGTCAAGGGTAAGATTTGGCGCCGGCCCCGGGACGGTTGGCCGCCGCCGTAAAAGACGGTCACCCGGTGGCTCAGGGCGCCGGTGCGCCCCCGGCCGCACCGGGACAGGGCCGGGGAAACCCGGTGGGGCAAGGTCTCCCAATCCTCCCGGGCCCCGGTGGCGCCGCCGCCTGCTTCCCCTATCAGGATAAGATAATGCAGAAAATCCGTTTGGCAAAGGGGCGCCACGGATTGTCCCGGCGGCGGCCAGGCATAAAGCACCACCTCTGGCCGCAACTCCCGGGCCGCGGTGAGGGCGTCGGCCCGCTCCACCCCGGCATAGACCGGCAGGCCCGAGACGAACTCGCCGTCGCCTCGGTCCACGGCCCGGAACTTGATCCCGGCGGCGGCGCACCAGGGAGCCAGGGCCGCGGCGAGGTAGCCCCGGCCGGCCCCCGCCTCCAGGAGCCGGGTTACCCCCAGGAGTTTGAGGAAACGCATCAGGGTCTGCACCCACTCCCGGGACGGGAAGAAATAGACCCCGGTGGCCTGGGACAGGGCCATGAGCCAGGCCGCCTCGTCGGGAACCCCGGCGGCAAGCTCCCGCCAGCGGGCCTCGGGGAGGAGATACGCCAGGGGTTCTTCCCCCGGGGCAGGCAGACGCACCAGGTCCCGGGCGAGACGCTCAAAGGCGCGGTGTTCCCGGAAGCTTAGGCCGGATGGCATGGCTTTTGACTAACCCCGCGTCGAAAAGTTCAAGGTTCAAGGTTATGGTGGTTTCTATAGGGCGGCCCATGGCCGCCGGAATTCAGCGCACCAGGCTGGCAGCACCGACGTCTCGCCGGCGGCTCAAGTGCGGCGGGCACGGAGGCCCGCCCCACCAACTAATGTGGTAGCACAGGCTTTCCAGCCTGTGCCGGTGTAGTGCGCCCTGCGCACCAACATGGCGGGCGGGACGCCAGCCCCACGAACTTTTTATAAGTTGCGGGTGGGCCAGAGGCCCAGGCGCAACTTTCTGGCAAAGCCCCAGCGCCAGATTTCCCCTTGATAAACTCTGGCGAACCAAAATCGAGTTGCGGCGCCGACGGTGGCAGGAACGGTCGCCTCACCGCTTTTACGGCCTTTACCGGACCGGCTTCCAGGTCAGTCACCTACCTGCCCGCAGGTCCTTTCCCGAGGTCCCTGCTAGACCATACTACCCCGGAGAAGCATTTTCGCCCACTGAATATCCACCGTCGCTCCGGCAGGTGGCTGAAAATAACCTTTATCCGTGGTCAGCCTGACCCAATCTTACCATGAAAGGGGCGTAAATGAAGGCCTGCAGGTTTTGGCTTGAAGTTTCTAACATTTTAGCAATAATAGAAGTGATCCTGCCAAGTGGTTCCCAGGGTTAATTGCGCACTAAAATTCACCTATCGAAGCCATGCCAAATCCTGTACCGGTATTGAGAGAACCGCAGGGATCAAGTCCTGCCACAACCCGGTTACTGCCGCGGGCTGCCGCGGCCCGGGTCCGGGGCGCGACCCGGCGGCCGGGACTGGCCTTGATTGTGGCCCTCATGGTTCTCCTGGGCGCCCTCCTGGGAGCCGGGGGCTGCAACTCCTCCTCCCAGACCACCAGCCGCCCCTTGTGCATCGCCGGTTCCACTTCGGTGCAGCCCTTTGCGGAAAAATTGGCGGAGGTCTACATGCACCGGCGCCCCGCGATCCGCATCGATGTGCAGGGCGGCGGCTCCAGCGCCGGCATCTATGCCGCCACCCGGGGGGCCGCCGACCTGGGGGCCTCGTCCCGGGAGCTGCTGGGCGATGAAAAAAAACTGGTGGAAATCCCCATCGCCTTTGACGGCATTGTGGTGATCGTCCACCCCAGCAATCCCCTGACCACCATCACCCTGGCGGAGATTCGGCAGATCTTTAGCGGGGCCGTGAACAACTGGAGTGACCTCAGGTTGCCGCCCCATGCCATCCACCTGATCACCCGGGAAGAGGGCTCCGGCACCCGGGAGGCCTTCGAACACCTGGTCATGGACAAACAGGAAATCACCCCCGCCGCCCTGGTCCAGGACTCCAACGGCTCGGTGCGGGAGATCGTCGCCGGCGACCCCCACTCCGTGGGTTACATCTCCGCCGGCCTGGTGGATGACCGGGTCAAGGCCCTGGCCATCGACGGGGTCCTTCCTACCCGGGAGAACATTAAAACCCACGCCTACAAACTGACGCGCCGCTTCCTCTTGGTGGGCCGGGCCGAGCCCGCCGGCCCCTCCAAGGACTTCGTGGACTTCGTTCTAGGCCCCGATGGCCAGGGTATCCTCGAGACCGAAGGTCTGGTGGGAGTGAAGTGATGCACCGGGAGAAATTCATCGAACGGGTGCTCTTGCTCCTGGCCCTGTCTTCCGTCGGTTCCCTGGCCCTCATCACCATTTTCATCTTCCTGGAGGGTTTTCCCCTCATCCTCTCCGCCGGGCTGAAGAACTTCATCCTGTCCAGCCACTGGGCCCCCACCAAGGGCCACTTCGGCATCCTGGCCATGATCATCTCTTCCGTCCTGGTCACCCTGGGGGCCATGGTCATCGGCGTGCCCCTGGGCCTGTCCTGCGCCATCGTGCTGGCGGAGTTCTCCCCGCCGCGCCTCAAAATGGTGTTGAAGCCCACCCTGGAACTCCTGGCCGGCATTCCCTCGGTGGTGTATGGCTTTCTGGGGGTCATCTGGCTGGTGCCCCTCATCCGCAACTACTTAGGGGGCCCCGGGCTGTCGCTGTTGGCCGCGTCCATCATCCTGGGCATCATGATTCTCCCCACGGTCATCAGCATCTCCATCGACGCCCTCACCGCGGTGCCGGACCCCTACCGGGACGGCTCCCTGGCCCTGGGGGCCACCCGGTGGCAGACGGTGAGCCGGGTGGTGCTGCCCGCGGCCCGCTCCGGCATCATCACCGCGATCATTCTCGGGATGGGCCGGGCTATCGGAGAGACCATGGCGGTGATCATGGTGGCCGGCAACGCCCTCCAGATCCCCACTTCCATTCTGGACCCGGTGCGCACCCTGACCAGCAATATCGCCCTGGAGCTGGGCTACGCCGCCGGCCGCCACCGGGAGGCCCTGTTCGCCACCGGCATCGTGCTGTTCATCATCATCATGGTTCTGAACCTGAGCGCCACCCTCATCACCCGGCGGAGGTAGGTAATACCGGTTTCTGGTTTTGAGTTTTTGGTTTTTGGTTAAATGAAATTGAAATATCAATAAGTTGAGTATTTGATTGATCGCAGATAAAAGGTAACATGGTATAAGTCCGTGCGACTCGAGCCCCACCTCACCCAACGCCTGGTCAAAACGCTCCTCTGGACCCTTACCGGCTTCACCCTGCTGATCCTCATCTTTATCATCGCGGATATTGCCGTGAAGGGCCTGCCCCAGGTCACCCCGGCGTTTCTTACTCAGGATTCCCACGACATGGGCCGGGCCGGCGGCATCTTCCCCACCATCGTGGCCACCGCCTACATCACCCTGCTGGCCATTGTGCTGGCCTCCCCCCTGGGAGTGGGGACTGCCATTTACCTCACGGAATACACCCGGGAAGGCTGGGCCACCCGGATCATCCGCTTCGGGTCCGAATGCCTGGCAGGGGTGCCCTCCATTATCCTGGGCCTCTTCGGCTT
Source organism: Deltaproteobacteria bacterium (assembly GCA_016875015.1). GTDB lineage: Bacteria > Desulfobacterota > Desulfobaccia > Desulfobaccales > 0-14-0-80-60-11 > 0-14-0-80-60-11. The sequence continues at coordinate 6,567 of VGSJ01000038.1, forward strand.
CGTCCTGTTCGTCTTGAAGCTCGGGTTCGGCTGGTCGGTGCTCTCCGGCGGCCTCACCCTGGCCATCATGGTGCTGCCCATCATCATCCGCACCTCGGAGGAGGCCATCAAGGCCGTGCCCCAGGATTACCGCACCGCCTGTTATTCCCTGGGCATGAGCCAGTGGCAGACCGTCACCCACATCGTGCTTCCCAGCGCCCTGCCGGGAATCACCACCGGCATCATGCTGAGCATCGGCCGGTCCCTGGGGGAGACCGCGGTGCTTTTGTTCACCGCGGGCGCGGCGCTCCGCACCCCCGTGTCCGTGTTCGACTCCGGCCGCACCATGGCGGTGCACTTTTACATCCTGGCCCGGGAAGGCCTCTCCATGCCCAACGCCTACGGCACCGCCGCGGTTTTGGTGATCTCCATCCTGCTCATCAACCTGTGTGCCTACACCCTGATGCAGCGGATGATGAAAAGGTATTCGTGAGGGTCAAAGCATAAGACATAGTGGGGCGGGCCTCCGTGCCCGCCTAATATTATCAATTCTAATCAATTGCACCCTTCAGCGAGTTTGCTAACCGGGTATAGGCCTATGCCTGAAAACCAAGACGAAAAGCTGACTGTTTATAAGCGAAGGCTACCCCACTGGCGCATGTCCGGAGCCGTGTATTTTATCGCCTGGCGCTTGTTTCCAGCACAACCGGAACTGATGCATGATGAACGCTCAGTAGTTGCGTCTGCTCTCAAGCACTTTGATGGGTCTCGCTATGAGCTATTGGCATATGTGGTGATGCATAACCATGTACACGTACTTATTGAGGCAAGGGATAAATACCCATTACAAGATATTGTCCACTCGTGGAAATCTTACACTGCAAATAGCCTACAGCGCGCATTCGGCAGACAAAATCGCATCTGGCAGGATGAATATTTTGACCGCATTGTCCGGGATGAAGAAGAATTCTTGCAAAAAGCGCAATATATCCTCAATAATCCCTGGAAAACCTGGCCGGAAATAAAAGAATATCAGTGGGTTGGTTTTAAGGAGGCGGGCACGGAGGCCCGCCCCACTATCCCCCAGGATAGGCCCTGGTACACTGAAAAGCTGCTATGACCCAAGACCCCCAATACAAAATCCGGATCAAGGACCTGTCGTTCTATTATTTCGGTGATTTTCAGGCTTTGGATGGGGTTACGCTGGACATCCAGCCCCACGAGATCTTCGGTCTCATGGGGCCGTCCAAGAGCGGCAAGTCCACCCTCCTCCGGGTCTTGAACCGCATGTGCGATCTCATTGTCGGCGTCCGGATGACTGGCGGGGTCTGGCTGGATGAGGAAGATATCCTGGCCCCGGACTGCGATGTGGTGGGATTGCGCCGGCGGGTGGGGTTGGTGCTCAGCCGCCCCACGCCGCTCCCCCGCTCCATATACGAAAACCTGGCTCTGGCCCCCCGCCTGGCCGGGAAAAAGGGCCGGGGGACGCTGGACGAATTGGTGGAGGCCAGTCTTAAGGCGGCGCAACTCTGGGGCGAAGTCAAGGACCGGCTCCATGATTCGGCCTTAAAACTCTCCGGCGGCCAGCAGCAGCGGCTGTGTCTGGCGCGCACTTTGGCCATGGAGCCTGAAGTGATCCTGCTGGACGAACCGACCAGCGGTTTAGACCCCATTTCCACCGCCAAAATTGAGGCGACCTTGCTCAATCTGAAAAATGATTATACTATCGTCCTGGTGAGCAACAACACCAAGCAGATCGCCCGGGCCACCGACCGGGTGGCTTTTCTGCTGATGAGTCACATCATCGAGATCGGGGACACCAAGCAGGTTTTCACCGTCCCCGCCAACAAAAAGACCGATGACTATATTTCCGGCCGCTTCGGATAACGGCGCCCCGGCTCCGGCTCCGGACATAATCGTGCTCCGGCGCCTCAATCTGTTCTATGAGGCCTTTCAGGCCCTGAAGGACATCGACGTTACTTTCCCCCGGCAGGCCATCACTGCCCTCATCGGGCCCTCAGGCTGCGGCAAATCCACCCTGCTCCGCACCCTCAACCGCATGAACGACCTCATCGAGGGGGTGCGCATCACCGGCGAGGTCCTCATCGACGGCCAGGACATCTTCGGTCCCGACGTGGTCCTCACCGAGCTGCGCAAAAAGGTGGGCATGGTCTTTCAGCGCCCCAACCCCTTTCCCCTGTCCATCTACGACAACGTGGTCTACGGCCCCCGCCTCCACGGGCAACCCCGGAAAGCCGAACTGGACGAGATCCTGGGGCGCGCCCTCACCGCGGTGGAAATGTGGGGCGAAGTCAAGGACCGCCTCACGACCTCGGCCCTTTCGCTCACCGAAGAGCAGCAGCAGCGTCTGTGCATCGCCCGGGTTCTGGCGGTGGAACCGGAAATCCTGCTCATGGACGAGCCCTGCTCGGCCCTGGACCCCATAGCCACCCTGAGGATCGAGGAGCTCATGCAGGAACTCAAGCGCAACTACACTATCATCATCGTCACCCACAACATGCAGCAGGCGGCCCGGGCCTCGGACCTCTCCGGCTTCATGTACCTGGGGGAACTCATCGAAATCGGCCCCACGGGCGATATCTTCACCCGGCCCAAGGATTCCCGGACGGAGGACTACATCACGGGGAAGTATGGGTAATATTTGTTAACCTCATTTCGGGTTCAAATGCTCCAGCACTTTGGCGATGGCGCTGATGTCCTCGTCGCCCCAGCCCTGGGCCACCCCGGCGCGGTAGAGGTGGAGGATGGTGTGGGCCACGGGCGCCGGGGCCCCCAGCTCAAAGGCCGTGTCCACGACGAACTTGCAATCCTTGGCCAGGTGTTTCAGGGGAAAAGCCGCGGGGTAGCGGTTTTCCTTGAGGAGCGGCGCCTTCACCTGGAACATGGGGCTGTTCATGGCCCCGGAGAAGACCGTCTCCAGCATGGCATCCATGTCCAGGCCACCCAGTTTGCCTAAGTTCAGGGCCTCGGCGAAGCCTTCCATCATCACGCCCAGGAGCAGGTTGACGAACATCTTCATCATGGAGCCCTGGCCGGCGGCGCCGCAATAGATCACTTTTTTGCCCATGGCGAGGAAGACCGGTTCCAGCGCCTTCACCTTATCCTGGGGGCCGGCGGCCAGGATGACCAGGGCGCCGTCCTCCGCCGGCTTCTTGGTGCCGGACACCGGGGCGTCGATGAAGGTGACGCCGCTTAATTCCAGCTCCCGGGCCAGTTCCCGGGTGTAGCCGGGGGACACCGAACTCATGTTGATGAAGACTTTGCTGTGGTTGAAGGCCCCGCCGGCCCCGTTCGGCCCCCAAAGGAGGTCTTGTAAAGCCTCGGGCCCCGTGACCATGGCGATGATGACGTCCGCGGCCCTGGCCATGGCCTTGGGGTGGGAGGCCAACCCGGCCCCTCGCTTAACCAGGGGCTCGCCCTTCTCCGGACTGCGGTTGTAGACCATGACGGGGTAGCCGGCCTTCAGGAGATTGGCGGCCATGGGAACCCCCATAATGCCCAACCCCATGAATCCTATCTTATGCTTCATTTTTCTGTCCTCCGCGCTTGGTTCATTAAGGAGTGCTTGATCGGCGGTTCTGGCACTCCCTATTACCTACCATAAGGATTACGGTTCAACCAGCCACCTCTTTTGGAAAAGTTGCCAGTTGCCAGTAGTTCTTTCGTAGCGCACGGCGCACCATTTCACGGTGGGGCGGGCACGGAGGCCCGCCCCACCGAACTTTTTATGCTTTACGGGTGGGCCGCAGGCCCAGGAACGATTGCTCCCGGCCATAACTGGATTTTCCAGGTTAAATGGTTAAGGTTACTAAAAAGACTCCCTGCTTCAGGGGAAAGGTGGTTATCCATGGCGAGACTTAAGGCCGGCGATGCAGCCCCGGCGTTTGCATTGCCCGATCAGCACGGCGAGACGGTCAAGTTGGCGGATTTTGGCGGCGGCCAGCTGCTGATCTACTTCTACCCCAAGGCTGACACCCCGGGGTGCACCCGGCAGGCGTGCAGCATCCGGGACGCCCGGGAGGAGTTGCGGGACCTGGCCCTGGCGGTGGTAGGCATCAGCCCGGATCAGCCGGCCAGGCAGCAGAAGTTCGACGACAAGTACGGTTTGACTTTCCCCCTCCTGGCGGACCCGGACCACCGGGTGGCGGCGGCTTACGGCGTCTGGGTCGAAAAGACCTCCTACGGCAAAAAATCCCTGGGGATCATCCGCTCGTCGTTTCTGATCGATGGCGCGGGGAAGATCGTGGCGGCCTGGTACGGGGTCAAGCCGGAAGACACGGTCCCCAAGGCCCGGAAGGCCCTGAGCGGCTGAGGGGGAATGGTGGGCCGTGCCCTGCCTACGCTTTTTTATCCCAAAGGCCCGGGATGGCCCCGCCGCAGTACGCGCAGTTGCCGCCCTGGAGGTGGACCTCGCCGATCTTGTAGCCCTGGCGGGCGATGATCAGCTTATGGCAGTGATGGCAGAAGGTATTCTCGGCCTCATGCCCGGGGAGGTTGCCGATGTAGACATACTGCAAGCCCGCCTTCCGGGCCAGATCCCGGGCCCGCTCCAGGGTGCTCACCGGGGTGGGATAATGATTCAGCATCTTGTACAGAGGGTAAAATCGGGAAAAATGCAGCGGGGTCAGGGGGCCCAGTTCATCTTTGATCCAGGCGCACATGCGGGTGAGTTTATCCGGGGCATCGTTCAACTGGGGGATGACCAGGTTGACGATTTCCACGTGGACCTGGTGGCGGCGGAGGGTCTTTAAGGTGTTCAGCACCGGCTCCAGCTCGGCGTCCACCAGTTCCCGGTAAAACTTGCCGTCAAAGGCCTTGAGGTCGATACAGGCGCCGTCCAGGAGTCCCGCCAGTTCTTCCAGGGGTTGGGGATTAATGTAGCCCGCCGAATGGCAGACGTTGAGGATTCCCGCCGGTTTGGCCAGGCGGGCCGCATCCCGCATATATTCAAAAAAGATGATGGGCTCCACGTAGGTGTAGGCGATGGAGCGGCAGCGGTTATCCCGGGCCGCGGCCACCACTTTTTCCGGGGGGAGGTCGAAATTGTAGGTCTTTTCCGGCCGGGTCTGGGAGATTTCCCAATTCTGGCAGAACTTGCAGTGCAGGTTGCAGCCCGCGGTGGCGATGGAAAAAGACAGGCTCCCGGGCAGGATGTGGAAGAAGGGTTTTTTTTCGATGGGGTCCAGGTGGACGGCGCAGGGGTTGCCGTACACCAGGCTGTAATATTTGCCCGCCCGGTTCTCCCGGACGCCGCATTCTCCCCGGTCTCCGGGCAAAACCTCGCAGTTCCGGGGGCAGAGCTGGCACTGCACCAGACCCTGGTCCATCCGGCGGTAGAAGGCGGCCGGATGAGGCTTCAAGTAGCCGTACTGCATCGCCTGGCCCCGGGCCGGCCGGGCGGGGAGGGACAGAAGCGCCAGGACTCCGGCGCTGGCCTGGACAAAAGTCCGGCGGCTGCACTGATAGGAGCATAAACCTTGCCACCCGGACTTCATGGGGGAATGCCTTCCTTGACCCGGGAGAGCGGGACGGTGTGGCGCGATACCGCACCTAAGCAGATGGCATCGGGCCTGAGGCGGGGCCAGCCAAACTATCGAATCACTGCGGACGGGCGCGGCCGGAAGCAGGCGGCTCGATCAGTCCCCGTTGATGAGGTTGCGCAGCACGCCGGAAGTCTTGAAGACCACCACCTTGCGGGCCCGGAGGATGAGATTCTCCTTGGTTTGGGGGTTGCGTCCCCGGCGGGCATTCTTTTGCCTCACTGAGAATTTTCCAAAGCCGCTGATGAGCAGGTCTTCTCCCTGGGCCAGGGATTCCTTCATAATATCCAGGACCCGTTCCACTGTTGAACGTGATTCTGGCTTGCTCAAACCCACCTGCGTCTGTAAGCGGCTGATCAATTTTTCCTTGGTGAGGGCCATAACCTGATCTCCTCCGGCTATCCCGGTGAAATTACTTACTTAATTATGAAGGAAATCCGTGAGGTGTCAAGCATTTTTTCTCAGGGTTTATAAAGGGGAGGTGGCGCGCTTGACTCTGGCTGGTTTGCCCGGCGGGCGGCGCATGCCAAAATCCAGGGCCCGGAAGTGACAGGCGTCCACGCACTTAAGGCACATGATGCACTCCCGGCTGTCGAATTCCTGGTTGGGCACAACCCCGGTGGGACAATGGCGGACGCAGGCCCCGCACTCCACGCAGTTGCCGGCCACGTACTCCAACTGCACCAGGGACATCCGGCTGAAGAGGGCATAGAAGGCGCCCAGCGGGCAGATCACCCGGCAGAAAAACCGGCTGATGAGGATGGCGCCGACGAGGATCAGGATGAGGACAGCGACTTTGTTCCAGAAAAACAGGCCCACGGTGTCCCACAAGCCGGGTTTTAGCAAGAGCAGAGGGAAGGCGCCCTCCAGGGTGCCGGCGGGACAGACGAGTTTGCAGAACCAGGGGTGACCCAACCCGGAGCCGTCCACAAAAAGGACGGGCATGGCCACCACCATCAGCCCCAGCACCGCGTACTTCACCCAGCGCAGGGGTTTCCACAGGGGAAACTTCGGGGTGGGGATCTTGTGGATCAGGTCCTGGATGAACCCGAAGGGGCACACCCAGCCGCAGGTCATCCGGCCTACCGCGGTGCCGATGAAGCCCAGATAACCCAACACGATGGCGCCCGTGAGGGGAAAGCCGCCCGTGCTGAACCGCAGGCTGGCCATGAAATTCTGGAACGCCCCCACCGGACAGGACAGCAGCGCCCCGGGACAGGAGTAGCAATTGAGCCCCGGATGGCACACCGCCTTTAATGGACCCTGATAAATTACCGCCCCCCCGAAGGGGAAGAGCAAGTAGGCGTTGGTACCCAACGCCATCAGGGTCTGGATCAGTGACCGTAGTCTGGTCATTATCCCACCCCGATGCAGGCTAGTCAGATGGTGTTGCCCAGATTCATCAGGTATCCCAACTCACCCGTGTTGACCCCGATAATAAATAAGATGGTGAAAATGATGATGAGCCACAGGACTTTTTTGGGCATGAGTCCGCCTCCCTTCGCTCCCTCTCACTTTAGCAGGGTGGTTGATCGAAACCCAGACTTCCTTCTCCCGGTTATTATATCCATGTGGGAGGTTCCGGGGAAAAAATTTTTCCGGATAGAGATAATTTCTTGACAACTTCGCAAATATTATTATATTTGAATATTATGATTAATGATTATTTGCAGGAGCGGTTGGAACGGGCGGCCCGGTGCCTCAAGGTGCTGGCCCACCCGATCCGTCTGAGGATCATTCATCTCCTGGGCGAAGGCGAACTGCCGGTGCAGGAGTTGGGAAAGGCGCTGGGTATCAGCCAATCCAGCGTGTCCCAGCACGTCGGACTGCTCAAGGACAAGGAAATCCTGGAATCCCGGCGGGTGGCCCAACAGGTGTTCTACCGCCTGCGGGACGCGCGGCTCTTGCAACTCACGGCGATTACCCGGGAGCTGTTTTGTAGGCTGGAGTAGGGGCAGGGCCGCAACGTTAGGCCGGCAGGTTCCTTTACCTGATGGCGGACCCGGTCTGCCGCCGGCGTGGCCGGTCGCACCGGCAACCTTTACCTGGAAATTTGATCAACAAATTTAGCAATGACCTCAAGGAGAAAACCATCATGACTTTAACCGCGCCAAAAGAAACCGCCGCCTTTATCTGCTCCCGGGATACGTTGGACGGCGCCTATCCGCCACTCATTCTGGCCATCAACGCCGCCCGGGCCGGCATGGAAGCCAAAGTTTTTTTCACTTTCATGGGCATCAACCTGGCCTGCAAAGGGGGCATTGAAAAGGCCAGGTTCATTCCCCCCGGAGTTATGGGCGCGGTGCCGGGAATGTCCGCCATTGCCACCGGCATGATGAAGAAGAAGATCGACAAGGCCCAGATCCCCTCTCTGCCGGAACTGATGGAGATGGCCCAACTGGGAGGAGTGGAGATGATCGTCTGCAAGATGACCATCGACATGATGGAATTGGATGAAGACGAATTGGTGGAAGGGTCCGTGGTGTGGACGGCCGAGGAGTTCATCAAATACGCCAAAGACTGCAAGATCTGCATGTTTATCTAAAATAGCGCCGGATGGCGAGGAGCGGCTTATAAAAAACCCCTGGCCCCCTTCGGCAAAGCTCAACCAGACGGGGGAGCACTCAGGAGGCGCACATGGGCAAGACGGCGTTGATCGTGGCGGACATGCTCAACGATTTCCTGGACCCCGGGGGCTCCCTCTATGTCGGCGTCCAGGCCAGGGAGATCATCCCCTTCGTGGCGCAGAAGATCGCTGAGTTCAGGGCGCAGGCCGGGGTGGTGATCTTTGTCTGCGACGCCCACGCGCCCGATGACCGGGAGTTCCGCTATTTCCCGGCGCACGCGGTCAAAGGGAGCTGGGGGGCCCGGATCATCCCCGAGCTGACCCCGGCGCCCGGGGACTACCGGGTGGAAAAGACCCGGTACAGCGCCTTTGCCCACACCAACCTGGACGACATTCTTAAACAGGAGCAGGTGGAGGCGGTGCACGTGGTGGGGGTGATGACCTCCATCTGCGTCCTTTCGACCGTCAAAGAGCTTTTCGACCGGGATCTGCCGGGCCTGGTTTACCGCCAGGGGGTGGCGGACTCGGACCCCGAGGCCCACGCCTTCGCCCTGAAACAGATGCAGAGGGTCCTGGGCGCGAAGGTGGTGTGATGCCGAGTCGCCATCAAACGGCAATTTGCTTGTAGGGGCGGACCCATGTGTCCGCCCTCTGAGTCAGGGGTCGCGCCCCGGTGGCCCTTGGGGAATCGGGCTGGCGGTAAGGGCGCCTCACTGGATCTCCGGGGTGGCGAAGGGGTCGAAGGGGTTGGTGCGCAGGGCCAGGGAGAAGAGATAGGGGTAGCGGGTCTTAAGATGCGCCATGTAGGCCAGCCACTCTTGGATGAGCAGGAGGTAGCCTCGCTGCACGTCGCCCGCCAGGTGCTGCCGGTCGTAAGCGCTCAAGCGGGAGAGGTCGGTCCGCTGGGCCAATTCCTCGGTGAGATGAAAGACCGCCAGCAGCAGGCTGGAAAAGGAGTCGTGTTCCAGCAGGTTGGGGTTTTCCAGGAGGCGCAGGAGAAAGTCCCGTTTATGCAGGAGGAAATCCCGTAAGGCTTCTAAATCACCTTCCTTGAGTTCGAGAGAAAAATCGCTTTCCGACAGGCCCTGGCTGAAACCGGCAAAATCCGGCGCGGTCCAGTGGCTGATATGGGCCACCCGCGGTTGGAAATCGGGAAGGCGCTGGTCGTAAGCCGACAGGGTTTTTAAGAGCGCGCCCCCCACCTCGCTGAAAAAGGCCCCGATGACCATGTTGAGCTTGGCCAGCTTGCCCGCCTGGGCCCGCTGGGTCATAAGCTGGTTGAGGATGATGGTGACCAACAGGACGGAGACGGGCAAAAACCCCAACTGGGCCAAAAACAGGCGCGCCATGTAGTTGACGTCCCGGAAGATCAGGTAGTTGAGGGCGTAGAGCCCCGCCGAGGCGCCGATGAGGGCCAGGGCCAGCTGGATTTTCCAGCTCAGGAATTTCATGGAAACCTCAGAGTATTTTATGACGTTCTGATTTTATCATCATGCCGCCTCCGGTAAAGTCCGGAGACTTCAGATTTGGCAAGTTTTCTGGACCAGAGCCCAGGCGGGATCCCTGTCCCGCCAAACTTAAGGGATTGGTGGTGGGCTAAGGGCACCCGCCCGTAGCCCCCTCCCCAAAAACTACTTTCCCTTCGCTCCATGACACACCCCGCAGCGGCTGCACACTTCCGGGCGGCAGGGCGGGGTTTCCTTGCCTTCCAGGGCCCGCTGGTATTCTTCCCACAGGTACTCTTTAGAAAGGCCATGGTCGATAAAGTCCCAGGGGAAGAGTTCGTCGGCGCGGCGTTCTCTTAAGGTGAAAAAATCCGGGTTGATGGGGTTTTCCTTGAAAGCCCGGCTCCAGCCGTGCTCATGTGCGGCCAGGAGGATATCGGCCACCCGGCGGTCCCCCCGGGCCAGCAGGGCCTGGACATAGGCCCACTTGGGGAGGTCGGTGTGGACCCGCACCGCCTTGACGCCGTGAAACTCCCGGGCCACCAGCTTCAGGCGCTTTTTCAGCTCCGCCACTGCCATAAACGGCGCCCACTGGAAGGGGGTGAAGGGCTTGGGCACGAAGGACGACAGGCTCAGGGTGATGAGGCCCAGGTGTTTCTTCCCCTGGCTGGCCTTGATGACGGAGTGCTCCAGAAATTTCGCCACGCGGGGAATCTCGGCCACATCAATCATAGTCTCGGTGGGCAGGCCCACCATGAAGTAGAGGCGGAGCTGGCGGATACCGGCGCGGCTTACGTCCACCGCGGCCCGGGCCAGGTCGTCCCGGGTGAGGCCCTTGTTCAGCACCTGGCGCAGGCGGTCGCTGCCGGCCTCCGGGGCCAGGGCGACGCTGCGCACGCCGCCTTGGGCCAAAAGTTGCAGGAGCTCGGCGTCGGCGGAGTCGGCCCTAAGCGAACTGATGCCCAACTGCCCCCCGGCGGCCAAAATTTTCCGGCAGATCTCTCGTATAGCGGGGTGGTCGCTCACCGCGGCGCCCACCAGGCCGATCTTGCGCCGGGCCATGACCCCCGGCTCGGCCTGGGTCCACAGGTCCGAAAGATCGCGTTCCCGGGGCGGGCGGTAGACAAACCCGGCGGCGCAGAAGCGGCAGCCCCGGGAGCAGCCCCGGCCAGTCTCCACCAGGAACATCTCGCCCCATTCGCTCTGGGGGGCCAGGAGGTGGCTGTGGGTAGGGTAGGGGGCCAGGTCCGGCAGGTGGGGGGCGGTCACCCGGGCCGGAAACCCCGGCGCGGCCTCAAAGGCCGCCAGGGTGCCGTCGGGGTGGTAGCGGGGCGTGTAACCCGCGGGCACGTAGGCGCCGGGGACGCTGCGGGCCAGGTCCTGGAGAAGCGCGGCCCGATCCGGGGCCGGGGCGGCCGCAGCCAGGAACTCGAAGAAGGGAGCCGCGCCGGCCTCGCCTTCGCCCAGGAAAAAGGCGTCCACAAAGGGAGACAACGGCTCGGGGTTGAGAAAGGTGGCCACCCCGCCGGCCAGAATTAGGGGGTCCCCGGGGCCGCGGTCCGCGGCTTTTAGCGGAATCCCGGCTCCGGCCAGGAGGTCCAGCACATAAGGGTAGTCGGCCTCAAAGGAGATGGAGAAGGCCACCGCGGCATAATCCTTCAGGGGCCGCTGGGACTCCAGGCTGAGGATAGGGGTGCGGGTGCGGCGGTGTTCGTCGGCCTCCTCCGGGGAGGGCAGGAAGGCCCGTTCGCAGACAAACCCCGGATGGGCGTTGAGCAGGTGATACATGGTCTGGAAGCCCAGGTTCCCCATACCCACGGGATAGACCTGGGGGTAGACCAGGGCCACGGGAAACCGGGCGCCCCACTCCCGCACCACCGCGCCCTGTTCCTGGGACAGGAGTTGTTGCAGGTGAGCTTTGATTTTCGTGGACATGGGAATCGTGTTAAGGAGGTAATGATATGGCGAGCAGTGCCCGCCCTACATGGCATTACAGCCTCAGACCAGAATTAAGGCCGGTAAATACATGCAATTATTTTTTATCCGCCATATTTTGAAGTTTTTGGAGAAATAAATTCTTTTCACTTGGTCCCATTTGTTCAAAAAGAATCACAACGCTATCAACGACATCATCGGATCTATTTTCCTTGTATTCCTTGAACCTTTGCACTTGAGCCTCAGTAACTAATTTGTTTTTCAATAGATAAGTTTCTTCTTGTTCCTCAACTTGCCCGAATAGATCAATTTTTAAAGATTTGACTTGAGCTTCGGGTGTTACTAAAAGCGCCTCAGCGGAGCCAGTCTCCTCAATGTAAATAAAGTATCGATTAGAACTCTTATTTTTGCAAATTTCCATATTGCCCCCTAACGTTTCGCAGCCCTGTAGGGCGGGCACTGCCCGCCGTTTCCTATGATTAATTGGTGAGGCAAACTCACCTTACGAAAACATTTCAGAGCAGTTGCCCATGGTCCTTTGGCCCACCCATAAATTATGAAAAGTCCGGTGGGGCGGGCCTCTGTGCCCGCTGCCTTTGGTGACACAGGCTTCCGGCCTGTGCGCCGCACCGGCAAGATGCCGGTGCCACCAAGAACTTTCAAGGCAGATTGCAACAAGGCTGAATGATACACACCCTGCAGGCTCATTCCCATCTCAGCAACCGCGCCAGATTTCCCCCTAAAATCATCTCCCGCCAGTCTTCCGGCAGGTCGGCGTCCTCCATCTCTTTCAGGTAGCGGTTGACGGGGAGCAGGGGGTAGTCGCTGCCGAAGATGATCTTTTCCCTAAGGGGAAATAGTATCTTCCCCCTTTTCCTTATGCCGCGTAGCGAATGATCTCCAATTCCGCGGCGGCGTCGGCACTTTGCAGGATTTCGTCCACGCGGATCATCACCGCATCGTCCAGCAAGTATTCCTGGCAGTTATCGCATTGCAGCACCGGTAAGCCTTTCAAGATCACAATGCTCGTATCGCTCACCTTGAAAGGCAAATCTGTCATCAAAGGGCTTAATTTCGAACCACAGACGCTACATCTCATGAGATGTTCCTCCTTTTCCTGAACCCCTCTTCCCACTCTTCCGGGTTAGGACGATAGGCAGTGACAATCCGAACGTTAGCTCCTTCCAGGTCCACGGCAAAGAGAATATGGAAGATATCCCCCTGATACTCGGAATAGACCAGATAGCTGGGAAGATACTTGTCCTTGGGATATTCTTCTATAATTTCATAATGTTCGTGAGACTGGAGGATAGCCTGCCGCATAATGAAACGTCCTCTTAAACGCATAGTTACATGATAGGTCCAGAATACTTTCCCCTGTCTTACGCACCTTTGTATGAATTCTAAAGGACCATCCGGGAGCTTACGTTCCATCAGGATTAAGACTCCTCAATGCCGCCCAACATTCCGCCCAAGTTGCCCCATACGGCACGAAATCTGGCACTGCCCATTAATGAAAATAGTCTCTGCTCATTTCTCCGCTAAAATCCAAGCAACTTCGCCAGGTTTCCCCCTAATATCATCTCCCGCCAGTCTTCCGGCAGGTCGGCGTCCTCCATCTCTTTGAGGTAGCGGCTGACGGGGAGCAGGGGGTAGTCGCTGCCGAAGATGATTTTATCCGGGCCCACCATTTCCGCGGCCAGGCGGTAGATCTGGGGGCGGTACAGATAGGGGGAGGCCGCGGTATCGAAATAGACCCGGCGCAGGACCTCGGGGCCTTCCTTTTTCATCAGGCCGTAGAAAGGGAGGCCGCCGCCCCAGTGGGCCAAAATCCAGTCCACCTCCGGAAAGGCCTTGATGGCCGCATACAGGGCCGGGAGCGACAGGGCGGCTTTGCCCGGGTAGTTAGGCCCCACCGGGTCATTGGTGTGCAGCAGCAGGGGCGCCCGGTAATGCTGGCAGAGTTCGGCGATGGGGGCGAGCACCGCCGTCAGGTCTTCACCCAGGTCGGTTTCATACCAGGCCAGTTCCCCAACGCCCCGGAACCCCGCGGCCAGGCAGCGCTCCACCTCCCGGGCGGCGCCGGGTTCAAGGAGGTGCACCGCGCAGAACCCGATGAGGGTTCGGGGAAAGCGGCGCATGGCTTCTAAGATCACTTCGTGCTGGCGGCGCCAGAGGGCCTCCCGGCGCCAGGGGAAGCCCATGACCACCGCGGCCGTAACCCCGGCCTCATCCATGGCTGCCACCATCTCCTCCGGTCCCACCAGTTTGGCCTTGGGAGAATCGTACAGCAGGCGGAAGGCCGGTTCATCGGCGAAATAATCCTCCCGCCGGCGGCAGACTTCCTCCGGAAAGACGTGGGTGTGCCCATCCAGAATCATGCTCATACTATGGCCTTAAACGCCTTACGGCGCAAGCCCTTTCTGGGGCTGGCAACTCTCAGGAAAACCAGGTTTTTCTCTGGGGTCGGAGACTGGCGGCCGCCAGTCGGCCATTTTTCCTTGGTTTCCCCCCTTTTTTTGATAGAATGTCCATAATGTCAATTAGGTGGAGATTTTTCCCCTTTTTTCTGCTGGGCTGGCTGGTCCTGGCCGGAAACCCCGCGGGGGCGGCCGGGCCGTTCACCTATCGCTATCCCCAGGGCCCGGGAGGGGCCGCGGCCGCGGTCACCGTGGTGGGCCAGCCCCAAACGCACCACATCGTGCGCTACGAGAATCTCTACCAGATCGCCCGGCAATACGATCTGGGGTTTTGGGAACTGGCCCGCTTTCAGCGCGCCCTGGATCATTTCTATCTGCCCTGGGACACCGATATCGTCATCCCCACCCAGTGGATCATACCGGCAAATCCCGGGGCCGCCGGATACCTGCTCAATGTGGCGGAGCTCCGGGGCTATCGGTTTTTCCCGGATAAACACGAAGTCTGGACCTTCCCCATCGGCATCGGGGTTTTTGAGTTCAAGACCCCCATCGGCCAACGCTTCCGGGTGCAAAACAAGGCGGTCAACCCGGGCTGGCGTATTCCCAAGGGATTGCAGGCCAAATACGGCATGTCGTACATGCCCCCGGGGGAAGACAACCCCGTGGGCACCCGCTGGATGGGCCTGTCCCATTACGGCCTCCACGGCACCCACGCTCCCATGGGGGTGGGCCGTCTGGTGAGCCACGGTTGCATCCGGCACTACCCGGAGGACATCGAGAAGCTCTTTGATATGACCCCGGTGGGCACGACGGTGGATCTCATCTATGAGCCGGTGAAATTCGGTTTCCTTAAGGGCCGCACCTATGTGGAAGTGCATGAGGATATCTATTTCAAGGTTCCGGATATGCTCCGGTACGCCATGAAGCGCCTGCAGGACCGGAACCTGGCCGGCCGGATTGACTGGAACCGTTTTCTCCGGGCCGTGGAAGAAAAAACTGGCGCTCCGGTGGATATTAGCCGATAACTCTTAATATTTCCTCAATCCTCCCAGGAGGGCGCCTGACACCGGCCCGGAGATGGCCTGACTGAGGCGGCAAGACTCCCAGGAGTCGATGGTGACTTTGAAGTCGGCATCTCGAAAAGGGGAGTCAGAGAGCAAGGAGGCTCAGAGCGATGTGGATATCTGCGCCAAGATATTAGCGACTATGGAAAAGCTCTCTCACATCAAAGATGTGCACGCCTTATTGGATGCGGTGCTCCTGGAGGCCCGGCAGATGACCCGGGCCGACGCCGGCTCCATTTATCTCATCGAGAATAATGTCCTCAATTTCAGCTACATCCATAACGATACCCTGTTTGGGGCCTCCGGCGTCAATCGATATCTGTATGCCAGCCAGACCCTGGCGGTTGATAACCATTCCCTGGCCGGATACGTGGCCCTGACCGGGGAGCCTCTGATTATTGAAGACGCTTATCAACTTCCGGCCGGGATGCCTTTCACCTTTAATGACACTTTTGATCAAAGGTCGGGCTACCGGACGCAATCAATCCTGGCGGCGCCGCTTGTAACCAGCAACAACAAGATGGTGGGGGTGATGGAGATTATCAATCCCCTGAACAAGGACGGGCAACCCTCGGCCTTTACCCCTGACGACCTGCTGCTGCTCAATTACTTCGCCGATAACGCCGCCGCCGCCATTGAACGCGCCATGATGACCCGGGAGATCATCTTGAGAATGATCAAGATGTGCGAACTGCGGGACCCCAAGGAAACGGGGGTGCATGCCAACCGGGTCGGGGCCTATGCCGCGGAGGTCTACCATCAGTGGTCCCTCCAGCAAGGCATTGCCGACGACGATATCAAGCGGCGCAAAGACTTGCTGAGAATTGCCGCCATGCTGCACGACCTGGGGAAAGTGGCCATCTCTGACCTCATCCTGAAAAAACCCGCCAAGTTGGATTCCGAAGAATTTCGGACCATGCAATACCACACGATTCTCGGGGCCCGTCTGTTCCAGAATCAGGAATCCGACCTGGATGTCCTGTCCGCGGAAATCGCCCTGAATCATCATGAGAAATGGGATGGGACGGGATATCCAGGAAAAATTGACGATATTTACCAGGACCAGCTCCCCTTGGGGGCCGGGAAACAGGGGGAGGAAATTCCCATTGCCGGGCGCATCGTGGCCCTGGCCGACGTTTACGATGCCCTGGTGAACCAAAGAGTCTATAAAAGCCCCTGGTCCGAAAAAACGACCCTCAGCTATATTAAAGATCAGTCGGGCAAGCACTTTGACCCGGAAGTGGTGGACGCCTTCCTGGCAATTTACGATGTCATTGCCGCCATTCGAGAAAAGTACCAGGAAGAGGGATCGTCTTCTCTCCCGGCTGCCTCTCATTAGCCCCCTGGCCCGCCCCTCCGGCGCAAAAACCCTGATGCCGTTTTACACTTGTAGCAGGGAGAGGTATCCATATCCCGGCCCCGGCGCCCGCAGGTTGCGGCATAATTGGGGGTGGCGCGGCTTCGCCCCGTGACCTGGCAGGGTAAGCAAGGTTGGTCTGAAACTCGATTGGGATAGGGCATGAAACTGGAAACCTTTCAGCATCGTCTCCTGAACCTCAAAGCCGCCACATTTTTTTTGGTGATAACCTTTATTTTTTATCACTTGAGGACCACCACGGCGGACCTCGATCTCTGGGGCTATATGGCCTTTGGACGCCTGTTTTGGGGCCAGGGGCCATTCCCCTATCTGGATGTCTTTGCTTACGTACCCACGCTCAAACCCTGGATCTATCATGAATGGCTTACCGGGGTGATCTTTTACCCCCTCTACCAGACCCTGGGAGCCCCGGGGCTCCAGGTTCTCAAGTATGCGTTGGGCCTAGCCACCATGGGGACGATCTACCTCACCGCCCGCCGGCGCGGCGCCGATCTTCTACCCACGGCCCTGATCTTAGGTTTTACCGTCGCGGGCCTATCCCTCGGTTATAGCGCGGTCCGGGCCCAGGTTTTCACCTATTTCTTTTTTGCCCTTTTCCTCTACCTGCTGGAGACCGCCAGACTGTCGGCAAACTGGCGCGGCTTGTGGCTTCTGGCACCCATCCAGATAGTGTGGTGCAACCTGCACGGCGGCTTTCTCGCCGGCCTGGGGCTGATTTTGTTGTACGCGGTGGGGGAACTCCTGTCCCGCCGCCCTTTCTGGCCTTATCTCGGGTGGTTCGTGCTGGCCGGGCTGGCCACGTTGATCAACCCCTATGGCTTACAATACTGGAGTTATCTGGCCCTGGCAGTGACGATGCCTCGTCCGGAAATCACTGAATGGGTCTCGATATTTGCAGGATATCAGCATGGCATTCTGGAAGGTCGCGAATTTATCCACTTCCTGGGATTGATTGCCGTGGCTCTCTGTTTGGCCCGGCTGGCCCGCTGGCGGGAAATCACCCCGGCCCTGGTGCTCCTGTTCACCCTCTACCTGGCGGTCAAGCACAATCGGCACCGGATCTTTTTTACCATAACCTTCGGGGCTTACATGCCGGTCTTGCTCACCGCTTATTTCCGGGACTTAAGCGCCCGGCCCGGCTTCATGGCCTTTCTCCATCGTCTGGGCAGGAGAATCCCCGCCCTGATGCTGATCCTCCTCACCGGCTTTTACGCCTACAAGTTTGCCAGCGTCAATCCCCTTAACCTGGAAGTCCCGTCCGAACCGAGCCTGGTAAGCAAAAACGAACCATATTACCCGGTGGGCGCCATTGCCTACATCGAGCAGCGCCAGCTTTCGGGAAAGTTGTTGGTTAATTTCGACTGGGGAGAATACTGCCTCTGGAGGTTATATCCTCAATGCCTCGTGGCTATTGATGGACGTTACGAGACCGTTTATCCCGAAAGTGTGCACAAGGAATATTTCGACTTTCTCATGGGCCGCAAGGAGTGGCGAAACTTTTTGGAACATTATCCGCCGGACCTGATTTTGATCGATCTGCGCTCCCGGGTGTATGGCCTCCTGAGCGGCGATCCTGAGTGGCGCCAGGTTTATGCCGATCCCGGCTGTGCCCTGTTCCGGCGCCGGCCCAAACCCGCAGCCGACCTTTAGGCCGGGGACAGATGGGGCCGCCGGCGTTTCCGTGGCTCAGCGGCTATCGCCAGGTGCGGGTAAAGGTTGAGGAACCTCATGGGGTGGGACTGCCTGATCTATAATGCCCTGGTCCTGACGATGGCGCCCGGCGCCAAGCCTCTGGATCAAGGCTATGTGGCGGTTGAGGGCGGCAAAATCGCCGCAGTGGGGCAGACCGCGGCTTTACAAGACCTCCCCCCCGCCCGGGAGCGTCTGGACGCCCAGGGGGCCCTGCTGATGCCCGGGCTGGTCAATGCCCATTGCCACGCTCCCATGGTCTGGTTCCGGGGCCTGGCCGACGATCTGCCCTTGCAGAATTGGCTCACGGAGGTCATCTTCCCCGCCGAGGGCGGTTGGCTCGATGCCGATAAAGTGTACCGGGGCGCGCTCCTGGCCGCGGCGGAGATGATCCGGGGGGGCATCACCACCGTGGCCGACGGCTATTTTTTTGAGGCCGCGGTGCGCCAGGCCCTAAGCGACGCCGGCCTCCGGGCCGTGGTCGCCCAGGGGGTGGTGGACTTTCCGGCCCCCGGGGTCCCGGACCCCGCCCGCAACCTGGAGGTGGCCGCAGAGTTTCTGGACACGGGGGCGGATTACCGGGACCGGCTCACTTCCGCGGTCTTCTGCCACTCCCTTTACACCTGCGGGCCCCAGACCCTGCAAAAGGCCAAAGACTTGACCCGGGCCCGGGGGGCGCCGTTTTTTCTGCACCTGGCGGAAACCCGGGAGGAAGTCGCGGACCTCAAGCGCCGGACCGGCCGGTCCCCGGGCGCCTACCTTGACCATCTGGGGGTGCTGGATGACCTGACCGTGGCGGTCCATGCGGTGTGGCTGGCGCCCGGCGACCAGGAACTCCTGGCCCTACGCAAGGTTACGGTCAGCCACTGTCCCGAAAGCAATCTGAAGCTGGCCGCGGGCGTCGCGCCCATCCCGGCCCTGCTCAAGCTCGGGGTGACGGTGGGGCTGGGGACGGACGGGGCCGCCTCCAACAACAACCTGGACCTGTGGGGCGAAATGAGCCTGGCGGCCCGGCTCCACAAGGTCTGGGGCCGTGACCCGACGCTCATGCCCGCCGCCCAGGTAGTGGCCCTGGCCACCCGTGAGGGGGCGCAGGTATTGGGGCTGGGTGCAACCACCGGGACCTTGGCCGTTGGCAAAGCCGCCGACCTGATCGTCGTGGACGTGCATCAGCCCCACCTCACCCCGCTCTACGACCCCTACTCCCATCTGGTCTATGCGGCCCGGGCCGCGGACGTGCGGCACGTCATGGTGGGCGGCCGCTGGCTCCTGGCTGACCGCCGTTTTACCACCCTGGATTGGCCCGCCCTGGCCGGTTCCGTCCGGAACCACTGCCGGGAGCTGGCCGCCTTCTGCCGGCAGCTCCGGCCGCATGCCTGAACGTAATTGTCAAGACTTGACCAGGCATCCTCTCTATCAAGGCATAATATCATCGGACCCAAAAGGATTCTGAAAATCCTCCCCCAAAAGGTCAATTTCGATATGCAAATCATGAAATCTTTGAGAAGAAAGGATAGTGGCAGTGACTGTTGAAAAAGCTATTTCGTAAAGGGTGCTTCTCCCTGGATCGGGCGGGTTTTTAAGTTTAGAAGGTTTTTTGGGGGTAATGACCAACAACGGCAAGATCATTGCCAACAACAACACCCTCCTGATAGCCCAGCGCATTGACGGCACCGGCTCAATCACGGCGGACGGCGGCAAATTGGACATTCGGGCCTGTTCGGTCCTTGACAGCAATGGCATTGTGATCACCAGCAGTGTGATCACCAAGGACCTCTCCCTGACCAACAAGGCGGGCACCGCGCTCA
>VGSJ01000039.1 GCA_016875015.1 Deltaproteobacteria bacterium
ACGCTGCCAAAAAGCATCGGAAACAGCCCATGACGGCAACCTGGACATGCACACCTCCTTCGGACTTTTTTTAAGGTATGCATGCCATATTATTTGCTAAATGTCAAGCTATTTACGGATAAGCTCTAAATCTCATAATGCCATCCCTTGTGGCTAAAGGCAAAAAGGCTATCTCGCCTGTTCGCCCGCCAACTTAAGGCCCGCCTACAGCTTTTGGGACACCAGGATACTGGCGTCCATGCCGCTCTGAATGAACTCCGGGGCCGCCAAACCCGCCGCCTGCATCCACTCCGCCACCTCGCCAAAGGTGTAGGCCCGGCCCCGGGGGGTGACGGCCAGCATGTGCACCCCGAACATGGCCGCGCCCGTGGGGCTGGCGCCGTCGGCGTTGAGGTAGAAGTCTTGTATCGCCAGGGCGCCGCCGGGAGCCAGGGCCGCCACCGCCTTGGCGATGATGAGCCGGCACTGCCCCTCGTCGTGGCTGTGGAGGATCTGGGAGACCCAGATGAAATCGTAGTCCGCGCCGATATCATCTTTGAGGAAGTTCCCCGCCAGGGTGCCGACCCGGTCGGTCAGGCCGTTTTTGGCAATATTTTCCTTGGCGATTTCAATGGGCATGGGCAGGTCGAAGACCGTGACCTTAAGCTCCGGGTTGGCCTGGGCAAAGTTAATGGCATAGGTGGCCGGGCCGCCCCCCAGGTCCAGGAGGCGGCGCACGCCGGAGAGGTCCAGCTTGGCCGCCACCTGGGGCGCCAGGTCCCGGGCGATGGCGTGCATGCCCCAGATAAAGGCCCGGACCTCGGCTGCGTCCCGTTCGGGGCGGGCATCCAGCCATTTTTCCGGTTCCGCCTGCCGGGGGTGGCCCACCCGGACCGTCTCCTTCAGGTCTTCCCAGCCCCGCTCCCAGGTGTGCTCCATGTGCTTGATGATGGCCCCCCGGTAGTTCTCCGAGTCCCGCACCAGATAGCGGGAAGCCAGTTCGCGGTTCTTGTAGTTGTCCCCGCTCTTGTCCACGAGTCCCAACGCCGCCAGGCCGTTGAGAAAAATGCCGGTGGCCCGGGGGTCCGCCTTGAGCCAGGATGCGGTCTGCCCCGCGCTCTTCGGTTCCGCCAGGAAATCGAACAGGCCCAGGTCCACGGCCACCATGAGCATCTTGGCGACCTGGAAACCCCGGGCCATGGACATGATTTGATCGAAACCGCCTTTAGGGTCCAAAGCCATGGTTTGCTCCCCTACTGCTTAACATCGAGATTTGTGCTCCCATGCCAATTTCTATGCCTGGTAAGGCGTCCGCTAACCACAAAAATGCAATGTCGGGCAAGCGCCTCGCCTGCCCATGAACACCCAGGGGCGGCAGTTCACCATTTTCTCAAGCGGCCATTGCTTAATCGGTTTGGATTCCTTTTTTTTCCCCCAGGGCCTTCTCCTCCGGATGGTCAAAACGCCTGATCCATCCGTAAACCGGCTCCCGGTAGTACCCCAGAACCAGGACAAGCGCCAGGCACAGTCCCAGGATGATCAGGGTGCTGTAATAGTCGCCCTGGTAAACCTTGGCCCCCTGGAGGTTCAGGAGCAGGGTGCCGGGAATCCGCCCTACCGTGCAGATCAGCAGAAATAATTTGAAGGGCATGCGGCTCAGGCCCAGGATGAAGCAGAGGTAGTCCTTGGGAAAGCCGGGAAAGAGGAAGAGGATGAACGCTACCAGGGCCCCCTGGCGTTCCATCAGGAAATCGAATTTCTGGAGGATTTCCTTGGGGAGCCAACGGGCCACGTAGTGCTCTTCCAGCCAGCGGGCGATGAGAAAGGCCAAAATCGAGCCGAGGGTCAGGCCGAGGGTGGAGTACAGCAGGCCCAGGGGCGCCCCGAACAGGTAGCCCCCGATGAAGCCGGTGGCCTCCCCGGGGACGGGGGCGAAGACCACCTGGAGGGACTGGATCAGGATGAACACGAGGGGCGCCAGGGCCCCCGCGTCCTTAAGAGTGGACTTGATCCATTCCTTGTCGGTACAGAGGCCGGAAATATGGCACACCTGGCCCCACAGGAAGCTGCGGCAGTGAAACGCCCAGAACAACAGCCCCAGGGTTACCAGGAGAGCCAGCAGGCCCCAGAGCGCCGCTTTGCTCTTCCACCAAGCCGTTCCGCTTTGTTCCGAGGCGCCCCCCGCTTCGTGAGCCTCATTCTTATCCGGGTTATGCATCAGGTTTGCCATGACGGTGAAATAAAATTCCTGGCGCGGGTGAAGAGGCCGGTCTTCCTCCGGGCGCCGGCGGCTCCGCCAGTGGGGATAGCCGCTCCCGCACCGGGTTCAGGTTAATATATCCCAGGAACGCCAACATCCCCAGGAGAAAAATCCATGACGCGGTGAGAAATTCGAGATATCCGGCCGCGGCGGTTCCCCGGCCTCCCCCTTAATCCGGTGATTACCTGCCTGATTGGAGAATGGCGGGTCAAGCCCGGTTAGCCTTCCCACCGGCTTCCCTGGCGGCTGCCCCGGCGGGTGAACTCCTCCCGGATGCGCTTCAGAACCCGGGATTTATCCAGACACCAGGCCGGGGCCACCAGCTCTTCGGCATGGGGATCGCCGGTCAAGCGGTGAATCACCAGGTGGGGCGGGAGCCGTTCGATGAAGTCCACCACGCCCTTGACGTACTGGCCCTCGGTGAGGCAGACGTACTCCCCATCCTCGTGGAGCCGGGCCAGTCCGGAATCCTTGATGACATAAAGCAAATGGATTTTGACGCCGTGCACGGGGAGCCGGGCCAGATAAAGGGCGGTGGCCGCCATTTCCCGGTCGCCCTCCCCCGGCAGCCCCAGAATCACGTGGGCCACCACCGCAAGCTCCCGGGCCGCAGCCCGGGCCGCAGCCTCGCTGAAGCAGGCTACGTCGTGGCCCCGGTTGAGGCGCGCCAGGGTAGCGTCATGGGCGGACTGCAACCCCAGTTCCAGCCATACCAGCCGGTCCCGGGCATAACCCGCCAGGAGGTCCAGGACGTCATCCCCCAGGCAGTCCGGGCGGGTGCCGAGGCTCAGGCCCACCACCTGGGGAAAGTTTAGGGCCGCTTCGTAGAGCTCCCGGAGCCTGGCCGGGGGCGCATACGTATTGGAAAAGCTCTGGAAATAAGCGATGAACCGGGCCGCGCCGTAGCGCCGGGAGAGGCGGGCTATACCCGCCTCCATTTGGGCCGGGATGCTCTGGCCCCGCCCCCAGGCGCCGGTCCCGGAGCCCCGGGCATTGCAGTAAAGGCAGCCCCCGGCGCCCACCCGGCCGTCCCGGTTGGGGCAGGTCAGCCCGGCATCCAGGGTGATTTTCTGGACCCGCTCGCCGAACCGCCCTTTCAGGTAAGAATTGAGATCCCGGTAGGGCAGGTCGGCGGCCATCAGGCCAGGTCCCCCCAGGCGTACTGCACCAGGGTGATGGCCGCCAGGGTGGCGGTGGCCACTTTGAGGCGGCGGGGTCCCAGGCTGACCACGTGGAAGCCGGCCTCCCGGGCCAGGGCCGCCTCGGCGGAAGAAAACCCGCCTTCCGACCCGATGAGGACCCTGACGTCCCGGGGTCGGGAGCGCTGCAGCAAGGAGTGAAGCCCCCCACCCCGCCCTTCTTCCCAAAAAATGAGCTTGACTTCCTCCGGGCCTTTAAGCGCCGCGGCAAAATCCCGGGGCGGCTCGATTAAGGGGAGCATTGACCGCTGGCAGGACTTGATGCTCTCCCGGGCCAGGCGCCGCCAACGCTCCCGGCGCCGCTCCACCCGTTCCGGGGTAAGCCGTTCCGACCGCTCCGAGATGAATGGAAAAATCTGGCTCACCCCCATCTCGGTGGCCTGGCGGACGGCCTCGTCCATGGCCTCCCCCTTGGCCAGGCCGATCCCCAGGACCAGGGGCAGGGGCGATTCTCCCCAGGAGTCCAGCTTTCCCAGAATGCGGAGCGTGGCCCCCCGGGGGTCCAGGGTGGCCACCCGCGCCGCAAAATTTCCCCCCTGGCCGTCGCAGACCTCCACCCGGGCCCCCACCGAAAGGCGCAGGACCCGGGCCAGGTGAAAGGTCTCCTCCGGTTCCAGGGTCACCTGGTCCTGGTGAAATTGGCGGGGATGGGCGTAAAACCGGCGCATGTTCAGTAACCATTCACTGTAGGGGCGGGTTTGAAACCCGTCCCTACGCCTCGTACATTCCGCCTCTAACGCCCCTTCAGGGCCTCTTCCAGGGCGGCCACCCGGGCCTCAAGGGCCTCCAGATCCGAGGCCTTGGCCACCTTGACCTCGTCGATGGCGTTCTTGGTGAGGTCCTTGACTTTTGCCACCATGGCCTGTTGGGCCTCCTGGGCCTTGGCCAACAGCTGTTTTACGGCTTCAGAGCTTTCCTGCTGGGTTATCTCACCCCGCCGCACCATTTCCTGGACCAGGGCCTCCACCTTATCCTTGGTGAAATCGAACACCCCCGCGCCAAAAAGCCACGCCTTTTGCAACAATTCTTTCATGTCATTCACCTCGCTTATAGGTGGCGGAGATGGGCTGCCGCCGGAGAAAATTCCGCTAAACCCGCGTTGCCGCTGCTTACGGGCGCCGGAAAATCAGGGCGCCCCAATCCTCCTGGGTGAGAAAACCGGTCTGGCGCAAGCCCAGCCCCTGGTAGCGGTCCGAAAGCCGCAAGGCGTCCTCGGCCAGGAAACCGGAGATGATCAAGACGCCGTCACTCAACAGCCGGGCGGTCAGGGCCTCGGCCAGCTGAAGCAGGTCCGGGGCGGTGATGTTGGCCAGGATGAGGCCGAACTGCTGCCGCAGGGAGGTCAGCGGCGTCTCCTCCACCCACACCCGGTCCATGAGGTTATTCAGGCGCACGTTTTCCAGGGCCGCGGCCACGGCCTCGGGGTCCAGGTCGATGGCCAGCACTTCCGCGCCGTAGCGGGCCGCGGTCAGGGCCAGGATGCCGGTGCCGGTGCCCACGTCCAAAACCTGCCAGGGGCTGCCGGCCTGGGGCGGGCGCTCCTCCCACACCTGCTCCAGGGCCCGGAGGCACAGCAGGGTGCTGGCGTGCCGGCCGGTGCCGAAGGCCATGCCGGGGTAAATGGTGATCACCGTCTCCCCCGGTTGGGCGGCGTATTCCTCCCACGGCGGCCGGAGGACCAAGTTGGCAGTCACCTTCAGGGGCTTGAAATGGGCCTTCCAGGCTTCGGCCCAGTCCTCTGCCGCCACCTGGCGGACCTCCAGACCCAACGGATACAGATCGTAATTGCTGAGGCGCTTGAGATAGTCCTGCATCTCCTGCCGCTGCCAGGCGCCATAGTCCTCCGGCTGGAAAAAGGCCCGGACGACCACGCCGCCGGCCGGGGCGTTCTCTTCTTCGATGATCACCCCCCGGCCGCTGAAATCGGTGAGGAACAGGGAGGCCTCTTCCTGCATCCGGGCGGGCACGATAACGCGCACCTCGATCCAGGTTTCTTGAGCCATAAGCACAGTATAGCCGCCACCGGCCACGATTGCAATATGCTTGGAATCTCAGGAAGTTGGGTTTTTAGAGGGGAATCGTCTTGGCATCTATGGAGGTGCGCACCAAGATATAACTATAGAGAAGATCACGGAACCCTAATCGATGGTATATTCCGCCATCATCTCCTTGAGCTCCCCCTGCTTTTCTTCGGGAGATGGACCTTTGCGCTTCCGGGGGGCTTTCTTGAAGGTGCCGGCGCCCAGCCGTGGATAAAGCAGGGTGTTGCCGGCAAATAATTCGGCAATGGTGATAATCTGGAGCCGGGGGAACCGCAGGCCCGGCAGGCTTTCAGGCTCGTAATGGCGAGCCTCTGCCGCTTCGTCCCGCATCTGACGGGTGGGCGACTTTAAAGTAATAAGCGCTCCGATAGCCGCCTTTTCCCGCTCCATCACCCCTTTCAAGTCCCGCACCTGGCTCACCGAGACGTGGCCGCTCTTCACCTGAATTACCATCTTTTTATATTTACCGCTGGGATCGTCGGTGAAGTGAATCACCCCGTCGATTCCCGCGTCGGCCCCTTTTACCTTGTCTTTGGCAGGGCGGGCATAAACCAAACCCAAAGCCCATTTCTCGAACTCATGACGGTTTTGCCGGGCCAGGGCCTGCGCACTGGGAACGTCCACCGGTTCGCCGATCACTGCATACTGGCAGAGTTCGGCTTCAAACGTGTCGAACAGTCTCTGTTTGATTAAGGCGATGGCCAGGTGGGTGATATCGATGCCGAGCCAGCGGCGTTTCAGGCGTTCCGCCACCGCCACCGCGGTGCCACAGCCGCAGAAGGGGTCCAGTACCAGGTCGCCTTCATTGCTGCTGGTGCGGATAATGCGCTCCAGCAGCGACTCGGGCTTTTGGGTGGGGTATTCCAGGCGTTCCTTGTGCCAGGACCGCAAGGCCTCGATATCCGTCCAGATATCCTGCACCGGCAGGCCGCTGGATTCATCCAGGTAGCGTTTCAGGCGAGGGATGCCGTTTTTGGTATAGAAAATTCTCCCCTCCTGTTCCAGGCGCTCCATTGTATGTACGGGGCATCTCCAAACCCGCTTGATCCCCTTCCATTCATATTCATATCCGCCCCCGGTAAGCCCTGCCGCGCTTAAGTTGTCAGACATCCAACGCCGCCCGTCCGCATCCTGATAGCGGTAATATTGCTCGACATAAGACTCATCATAGGTTTGCTGGGTCAGGTTCCACGTAAAGTCATTGCCCCGGGAATAGTACAGGATGACATCATGGACCCGTCCGTAGCGGCGGGCGTCACTGTGCCCGGAGGTCCTCTTCCAAATAATCTCATTGCGAAAATATTTGACGTTAAAAACGGCGTCCAGGATTAGTTTCAAATAATGACTGGCCGTGGGATCGCAGTGCAGATAAAGCGACCCGGTGGGTTTCAACACCCGGTGCATTTCCACCAAACGCACGGCCATCATGATGAGGTAGGCCATCATGTTATTTACGCCCAAAAAGGAGCGCAATGATTCCATAAGGTCCGCCAGTTTTTTCGGCCCCAGAGTCATTACCTCATGGAAGGCCTGATCCGACTCCGGTCCCCATTTCCAAGTATCTTCAAAGGCTGCGACTTGCGCCGGAGACTGCTCGCCGCCCGGTTCTTTAAAGAGCATGTTGTAGGTGGCCTTGGAATTAAAGGGCGGGTCCAGGTAGATAAGGTCCACACTGGCTACGGGAATGTGTTCACGGAGGATTTCCAGGTTGTCCCCGAAATAAAGTTGGTTTTCCCAGCCTGCTGCCGTCATGGGCGGCCTCGCCATGGAAGATTAAACGGATGGCCTGCGGATATATTTTTTACCCTGCTTATCTCACCTTATCGGCCAACGGGTTAATAAGCAACAAGGAATTTTACCTGGGTAACCACTCTGAATCTTTGCGGAAAATATTCAGCAGGCGCTATACTTAAAAATTTGGGGGAGGAGGCCGGCGGTTTTCCGGTCCCCGCCAACATCCAACTGGCCACTGACTACTGGCCACTGACCCCTGACCCCCTCTCCTCAATCCCTCGGATCACGGGCAGGACCCAGGGGAGCAGAGCGAAGGCGGGGAGGGACACCAGAAAGGTCACAAAGAAGAAGTCGGCGTATCCCAGGTACTTCACCCCGAAGCCGCCCAGAAACCCCATCAATCTGCCGCTCAATACCGCCAGAAAAACAAAAAACGCATACTGCGTGGCGCTGAAGCGTTTGTCGCACAGGCTCATCATAAAAGCCATGAAGGGGGCATACCCCAACCCGGAACTGAAGCTTTCACCTTGCGAGGCCAAATAGATGGGATAGATGGGAAAACTCTGGTCCCAAAACGGCAGGTGGAGGGTACAGACGGCAGAGCGCCCCACGCCCGGCAGCGCCGCCACCCAGTAGCCCAGGTTGGAGACGGCCTGGAAAAGGCCCAGCACCAAAAGGCCGCGGCCGATCCCATAGCGGGTGGTGAACCATCCCCCCAGAAACCCTCCCAAGGTGGTGGCCACCGCGCCCAGGATACCGGAAACCGCCCCGATTTCCGTGTTGGTGAATTGCTGGGCCTTCCAGAAGGGAATGACCATAATACCCATCAGGGCGTCACCGGCCTTATAAATCAGAATAAAGACGATGATGACCCCGAGATGCGGGTGGCGCGCCAGTCCGGTAAAGACTTGGTTTATAAAGCTTACCGCTAAATTCGACAACATCGATAGGCCCTGGAGGGGCGCGGAAAAGAGTTTGTGAAACCCCTCCAGCAGCAACCCGGACTCTTGGGCCGCACTGCGGGCGGCCAGAGCCTCCGGCGGGCGGGGCAGCCGAAACGGCCTGAACGCCAGAATCGTTACCACCAGGGCCGCCAGCAGCACGCCAATTCCCACCAGGGCGGGCCGCCATCCCAGCCAATCGCTGAGGATCAGCAACCCCGACCCGGCGGCCAGGCTGCCGACGCGGTAGGCGCCGCTGCGGATGCCGTTGGCCATCCCCAGTTCGCGGGTCTCCAGGAAATCGATGGTGTAGGCGTCCACCGCCAGGTCCTGGGTGGCCGAAGCCACGCACAAAACCCCCAGCAGGACCCAGAACCAGAGGGTGACGGGCCGGCCCACCAGGAACGATAACCCCAAGAGGCAGAGGATCATGGTGACCTGGGCTCCCACCATCCAGGAGGTCCTGGAACCCGTCAGATCCACCAGAGGGCTCCAGAAAAATTTCAGACTCCAGGCCAGGCCCAGAAGGCTCAAGATGCCGATCTTCTCCGGTGGCACCCCCTGGCCGGCCATGTAAGCGTTCATGGCGGTGATGATGAATCCGAAGGGTATGCCTTCAGCGAAGTAAAGGACACCCACCACCAGAAATTTCAGGGACCGGGACAGGTTGGCCGGGGGGTTGGCGGGCATGGTTAAAAAAAAGGAGAAAAGGGAAAAAGGCGAAAAGGCGAAAAGGGAAGGGAAAATATCATAAATTCACGCATCCTTGACCCCTGCCTGGTTGGGCTGGTTGGCGTCTGAGTTATGGAATAAGCATCCTTGAGGTGATTTCGGGCGGTTTCGCCCCTTTTTAAAAGAAGGGCGGCAGAGGGAAAGAAAAAAAGGAGAAATTTTCAATCAGCCGGAATAAAACCTGGGATGCCTGGGTAACGAACTAAGGAAAATTCCGGGTTTTCCCCCTTTTTCCTCTTCGCCTTTTCCCCCTTCCCCCTTTTTCCTCTTCGCCTTTTCCCCCTTTCCCCTTTTCCCCCAGAATTTTTTTATGCCTCGCCGAGACTCAGGGCGATGGTTTCTGCCACCTTGAGCAGGGACGGCACTGCCTCATAGGGCGGGAGACCCTTCAGGTCGGCTTCCACGATCTTGTCATCGAAGGGGATGAACCCCAGAATGGGAAAATCCGGCAGATTCTTCCTGAGGAACTCCTCGTCCGAGGCGCTCCGGATCTTGCTGCCCACGATGGCGATCTTCTTGAGGCCCAGGTCGCCGGCCAAGGCTTTGACGTGCATGGCGGTTTCGATGCTGCGGCGCCCCGGCTCCACCACGATGATCAGGCGGTCCACCCCCTGGGCGGTGGCCCGGCCCAGATGTTCGATGCCCGCCTCCATGTCCATGACCACCACCTCATCCCGGAGCAGCACCATGTGGGTCACCAGGGTGCGCAGCAGCACGCTCTCGGGGCAGATGCAGCCGCCGCCGCCCTTCTTGACGCCACCCATGACGATGAGCTTGATGCCGTCGATCTGCCGGGCATATTTCTCGGGGATGTCGTCCACCTTGGGGTTCAGCTTGAAGAAGCCCCCCATGGACCCGGGCTGGGAGTCGGTCCGCTCCGCGATCATCTCCTTCATCCGGCTCAAGGGGACGAGGTTCTCCGGGTCGGAAACGCCCAGGGCCAGGGCCAGGTTGGCGTCGGGGTCGGCGTCCACCGCCAGCACCTTCTTCCCCCGGCTCCGGTAATAATTGATTAAAAGGGCTGCCAGGGTAGTTTTCCCCACCCCGCCTTTGCCGCTGATGGCGATTTTCATAAGGCAACTCCTCTAAAGGTTTCTGAACTTATCTTTGATTATAGAGATTATAGAAAATTTGCCCCCCGGGCGGTAGCGCGACACGGGTCTTGCCCAGCAGTGTCCGGTTAGGAAATTGCATGCCGGTGTTCACCCCCCCCTCACCCCAACCCTCTCCCCCCGAAGCGGGGGGAGAGGGAGTAGGTTATGTCGTTGGGCTTCAGACCATAGGGCCTTAAATCAGCTCCATCTTTTCCCCTCTCCCCCAATGGGGGAGAGGGTTAGGGTGAGGGGGAAGTAATCTTCACCACGTGAGAAATACCTTGGCGAATTAATGGACTGTTATGCTAAGGATAATGACCATCCGCCTATGCAAAAACCTAACCGGACACTGCTGGGCCTTGCCGCCTTTTTCAGCTTTATCCGCCCCCCCGGGGCACCGGTCCTGATGCGGCAGGCGCCGGTGGCGCCGGCGTCCTCCTTGTGCTATGGTGGTTCGACCGGACCTTGAAGTTCCCGGCCGGGTGGAGACGCCGCGGCCTCCCTGCCTGACTCTAACCTGGAGAACGCCCATGCAGGTGAACCTCGAACCTTTAGCCCCGGAGTTGGAAGCCGACATCCGGCAAAAACTGGCGGCCAACCCCTTTATCAAGTTTGTCGGCATTAAGGCGCCGCAACTGGGAAAGGGCTACGCCCGGTTCCTGCTGCCCTTCAAACCCGAGCTGGCCAACACCATCGGCCTGATGCAGGGGGGCGTCATCGCCGCCCTGGCGGATGAGGCCGTGGCCTACGCCCTCTACAGCCTGGTGCCGGACGGCGAGACGTTCAGCACGGTGGAAATGAAGATCAACTTCCTGGGCGCGGTTAAAGAAGGTGAGGTCACCGCCGAGGCCCACATCGCCAAACGGGGCCGCACCATCTCCCTGGGGGAATTCGAGGTGCGCCAGGCCGACCGGCTCGTGGCCAAGGGGCTGTGCACCTATATTCACCTGTCCGGGAAAAAATAGGGCTGAGTTATTCTTTACCTCTGGCCTCTATTCCTTGAACCCTGACCCCGACCCACCGGCCTCGTAAGGCTCCTGCAATTCCTTCAGTAAATTATTCTGACTCTCTTCCGGGTTGTTTTTCCGCCGCCGGGCGGACTTCTTAAAGGTATCCGGGGACCACCAGGTGGGGAAATTGATCCTCTTCCCGGCAAAAATCTCTTCCAAAGTGAGAATTTGCAGGCGGGGAAAACGCTTTTCCGGGAACCCCTGATCAATAAAGGGTCCCGCCTCATCGGCCTCTTCCCGCATCTGCCGGGTGGGTTTCCGCAGCGTCAGAAAAACCCCGATTTCGGCTTTCTCCCGTTCCAAGACCCCCTTCAAATCCCGGACCTGGGAGACGCTCCCCTGACCGCCTTTCACCTGGAGGATGATCTTTTTGTATTCGCCGCTATATTCGTCCCGCAGGTTCATGACGCCGTCAATACCCCGGTCCGCCCCCCGTTTATCCCGGGCGCTGCGGGCCCCCACCGTGGCCAGGGCCCAACATTCAAATTGAAACGGGTCAATCTTGAACAACCGCTCGGCGCTGGGCACGTCCCGGGGGATGCCGATTTCTTCGTACTCGGCGCGCTCGCTTCCGAAAGAATCCTCCAGCCTTTTCCTGACAAGGTCGATGGCCAGGTAGGTAACGTCAATGCCGATCCAGCGGCGCTGGAGGCGTTCCGCCACGGCCACCGCGGTGCCGCAGCCGCAGAAGGGGTCCAGGACCACGTCACCTTCGTGGCTGGCGGCCCGGATGATGCGCTCAAGCAGCGCTTCCGGTTTTTGGGTCTGGTAGCCCATATGTTCTTTGCTGGATCCGTGCAGGTGTTCGATGTCGTACCAGATGTCTTTTACCAGGGTGCCTTGCATCTCATCTAAGTATCTTTTATAGCGCGCCACCCCGCCTTCGGGAATCACCACCCGCCCTTCGGCCCAGGCCTGCAACATGCGTTCTCGGGTCCAGCGCCAGACCCGCACCGTGCCGCTGTCAGGGGGAAATTCATAGGTGAGATTGGGCCGTTCTTTATTGGGATTTGTAAGATTGTCCAGAGTATACCGCCGCAAGGTTTCCGGCTCCACATGCCGATAAAACTTCTCCAAATACCCCGGGTCGTGCTCCGTGAATTGGGGATTAAAGACCAATTTCTCCGACTTGCTGTAGTAAAAGATGGTGTCGTGGGCCCGGGAGAAGCGGGTAGTGGCGTGGCCTTTGGGTTGGGAGCGCTCCCAGATGATTTCGTTGCGGAAGTTTTTGGGGCTGAAGATGTTGTCCAGGATGAGTTTGATGTAATGGCTGGCGGTGGGGTCGCAGTGCAGAAAGAGGCTGCCGGTGGATTTCAGCACCCGGTGCATCTCCACCAGACGGACCGCCATCATGCTGAGGTAAGCCAGCATATTGCTGCGGCGCAACACCTGGCGCAGGGCCTTGAGCAATTCAGCCAGATCCGGCGGTCCGGCCATGACGGCTTCATCAAAGGCCTCTTCGGCCTGCGGCCCCCATTTCCAGGTATCGTCGAACGCGCCGATTTGCGCCGCGGACTGCTCCCCGGAGGGTTCCTTGAATAACATGTTGTAGGTGGCGTTGGAATTGAAGGGCGGGTCCAGGTAGATCAAGTCTACGCTATCCATTGGTATGTGCCGGCGAAGCACCTCCAGGTTGTCGCTGAAATAGAGTTGGTTTTTCCAGCCTTCCACGCGCCTCCCCTCAAGTCGGCATATCTGCGCCTTTGGAGTAATCCAACCCCAAGCCTCTAACCCTCAGATCAACTTATAGCGCAACCGGTTCGGATACGCAACAGTCTTACTGCTTATGCCCCACCGGCATCACCAGGAACGGGACGGCGTTCTCGGGGAGCTTCAGGGCCTGGGCCAGGGGCTTGTCCTTGAACCCCCCGGCCACCCCGGCCCCCAAATTCAGGGCTCCGGCCTGAAGAAAAATATTTTGTTCCATAAAGTTCATAGTGGCACCGGCATCTTGCCGGTGCTGATGCACAGGCTGGAAGCCTGTGCCACCAAAATCGGCGGGCACGGAGGCCTGCCTAATCGACATTTTCATTCTTTACGGGTGAGCCAGCGGCTCATGAATGACTGTCTTGAAAAGTTCGCCCCCGCCTAGCCTGTAAACGTACGTAAAGGCAAGATAGTGCTGGCGATGACTGGATGCCAGTCCCCCGGAGCAAAAAACTGACCGCCCCGGCAGGGCGCCGTAGCCCTGGCCACAAAAAAATAACTGGCCGAGTGGGGGAGACCCGGCCAGTCGTGAAAGGAGAAAATGGTATATGAACTTTGATTAAGGGGGGGAAGTGGGTACCTTAATGGTTCATATCTTACCATATAATCATGCAGCAATCGTGCCACAAGCCATATTGTATATTTTACACTGTATTTTCAAGATGTTACATTTTTGGGGCCTGGCGATTTCGGTTCAATTATTTATACGTCCGGGGATCAGCCGGAAGCTTTATGTTGGTTAACATATTGATTATATTCAAATATTTTATAATATAACTTGTCGCCGGCCCGTACAAGAAGTCGCGAGCCCTCCGGGAAACGGCCGCATCCTCCAGCCAGCCTTGCTTTTTACCCCTTTAAGGTTTATACCCCACCGGCATGACCAGGAGGGGCTCGTGGGCCGGAGGCAGTTTCACGGCCTGGGCCAGGGCCTTGTCCTCGAAGGCCCCGACGATCCCGGCCCCCAGGCCCAGGGCCTCGGCCGCCAGGAACAGGTTCTGGCTCACGTTCCCGGCTTCCATGTGGGTGTACCGGACGCCCCGCTCCCCATACCGGGCGGTGCAGCGGCGGTACTCCCCGGCGATCACCACCATCACCGGGGCCTCGGCCATCCAACTCTGGTGCAGCGAGGCCCGGGCCACGGCGGCCCGGGCGTCACCCGGGGCCACGGGGGTCAGGGCATGGGCCGCCACCTGGTAATGATAAACCCCGGCGGGCATATCCTTCACCCCCCGCTCCCCCACCACCAGGTAGAGGTCCAGGGGGTAAGTGGCCCCGGCGGATGGCGAGGTCCGGAGGCCCCGGGGGTCGCTCGTGCCGTCGGCGCCCCACAGGAGTTGGGAGACGCGCCCCAAATCCAGAGGCCGGGACGCGAAGCGGCGCACCGTGCGCCGGACCTCCAGGGCTTCCACCAGCGGCATGCCGCCCTTCTTGACCGGCGGCGGCAGTTTGATCGCCTCCGCTCCCTGGCCGCCGGACGGATGAAACAGCAAAATCCCCATTGCCATGATGAGACTCCCTAAGATGTGCATCGGGACACCTCGAACTTCCCAGGGGCGTACCCTGGCGGGTCTCAAACCTTGCCCCCTGCGGGGGTGCTGCCGAATGGCGCCCAGGCCCCCCTATCCCCCGGCCCGGGCCAGGCTGAGCACCGAGGCAACCAACCGGGCCATGGCGGCCTTAGTGAGGTGAATGACCAGGTCAGTTTCCTGGCAGGGGACCCGCCGGGCCTTGAAGCTGCCTGCGACCTTCAGTTCCACGGCCTCCCCGCGTCTTTTGACCGTCAGGCGCGGCGCTTCAGCAAAGACGAACAGGTTTTGCCCCGGCAGATGACAGGCCGCCAAGACGGCCTCTTCTATCAGTTCCGGGCCCTGGGGCGGGGCCACAGGGAGTTGCTGCTGCGCGGCGAACTCTTCCAGGCTGCGAATGAGCCCCTCCGGGAGGGACAGGGGGATTTCCAGGATGATGCCGGTTTCCGACTCGCCGGCGGCGACTTCCGTGGCCGCGAGTTCATCCACCCGGAGGACAAACGTCCCCCCGTGTTCGTCCCAGACCATGAAGCCCGGGGTGTGGCGTTCCAGCCGGATTCCAGGGTTCGCAACCACCGCCTGGGCCCGGGAGCACGGTATCAGCATAACAGGCCTCGTTTTGAGAGGATAAGCAGGTAGCCGCAGGCTTTAGCGTGAAAAACTTCAAATCCCCCTAAATCCCCCTTTTCCAAAGGGGGACTTTCATACCCCCCTCCTTTGAAAAAGGGGGGGAGGGGAATTTTCATCCTCGGGGGTGACACATTTGTGGTTCACGAACGTTTAGCCTGGGCCACCGGATTCATGACCTTTGGATCGGGGCAAAGGGCACTTCCCCTGTAGCGATTTTACCTGGATTGCCGCGATTATCCAGCAAAATTTTGCCGCGCCGCCGCCTTTGCGGGGCAGGCGCCTCCCGGATGGGACAACGCGCCGTTATTCAAAGAATTCCTGGGATGGGAGCGGTTCGGCCTTGACCCTCTTCTTGAAAAATCTTAGTATACATGATTAAGAGAAAATTTTTGTTGAAATCACCTGAATGGGAGAAGGACATGGCATATTCCCCAATAGTACTGGATCACTTTAAGAATCCCCGCAACGTGGGAGAAATCATCAGCGCCGACGGGGTGGGCGAAGTCGGCAACCCCGTGTGCGGGGACATGATGAATGTGTATATCAAAGTCGAAAATGACCGCCTGGTGGACGTCAAGTTCAAGACCTTCGGGTGCGGGGCAGCCATCGCGGTTTCCAGCATGATCACCGAAATGGCCCGGGGCAAAACCCTCGCCGAGGCCATGAAGATCACCAATGCTGATGTGGCCGAGGCCCTGGGGGGCCTGCCTCCCAACAAGCTTCACTGTTCCAACCTGGGAGCCGACGCCCTGCACTCCGCCATCAAGAACTACCTGGACCGCAAGGCCGGGAAGGTGCCCGACACCGAACTGGACAAGGAACCCCACCACAAACATGAACGGGAAGGCTGCTACTGCCCCTACTGTTCGAAGCAGGTGGAGGAAGAGTCGCCCCTGTGCATCTTTTGCGGGAAGGATATCCCCCATGATCACGACCACTGATGACCCGACCCGGGAGATAAGGACGCTGACATGGGTGTAATCTATCTGGACCATCTGGCCGCCACGCCTCTTCACCCCCGGGTGAAGGAGGCGATGATCCATCACATCGAGACCGTCTTCGGCAACCCCTCCAGCGACAACCAGGTGGGGCAACCGGCCGAGCAGGCCCTGGAGCAGGCCCGGGTCCAGGTGGCCGCCCTGATCAACGCCGAACCCAAAGAGGTGGTGTTCAACTCCGGCGGCACCGAGTCGGTCAATCACGCCATCAAGGGGATCGGCATCGGGCTCAGGGAGAAGGGCCGCCACATCATCACCTCCAACATCGAGCACAAGTCGGTCCTGAATGCTCTCCGGACCCTCCGCCTCCTGGACTACCGCGTCACCTCCCTGGACGTGGATAAATACGGCCTGGTGGACCCGGCGCAGGTTGAAAAGGCCATCACTCCCGAGACCATTCTCATCAGCATCATGCTGGCCAACAACGAGATCGGCACTATCGAACCCATCGCCGACATCGCCAAAATCGCCAGTAAGCATAAGGTGATGATGCACACCGACGCGGTGGCCGCCACCGGCATCATCCCCGTGGACGTGCAGGAGTTGGGGGTGAACCTCCTGAGCCTGGCGGCCAACCAGTTCTACGGCCCCCCCGGGGTCGGCGCCCTCTTTATCCGCAAGGGCACGCCCATCTGGCCCCTCATCGACGGCGGCCTCCAGGAGAACAAGCGCCGGGCCGGCGCCGAGAACCTCATCGGCATCGTGGGCCTGGGCATGGCCGCGGAGATGGCCCGGGTTGAGATGCCCGAACGCCTGCCCCGTATCAAGGCGCTCAAAGATCGCCTGGCCAAAAGCCTGATAGAGCGCATCCCCGAGATCAAGGTCAACGGCCACCCCACTCAGTGCCTGCCGCATCTCTTCTCCGTGTCGGTGGAATACATCGAAGGCGAGAGCCTGGTGCTCATGCTGGACGAGGAAGGCATCATCGTGGCCACCCGGTCCGCCTGCGCCTCCGGCTCGCTCCGGGCCTCCCATGTGCTCATCGGCACCGGCCTGGGCCACGCCCTGGCCCAGGGCACCCTGGTCTTCACCCTGGGCATCGACAACACCGAGGCGGACATCGACAAAGTGATCACGGTGATGCCGGGCATCGTCCAAACCCTGCGGGAGATGTCGCCCCTCTACAAGAAAGAGCACGTCGGCTAAGGGTTTTCTCGCCATGGAGAATTGGTCAGACTGAGATCGTAGGGGCGGGTTTTAAACCCGCCCCTACGAGCTTTATCACCTGCACCCGGCATCATTGTTTATCCGCCCACCGCCCTCCGCGGCCCAGGTCAGCTTATGGTCCCGCCGCCCCGAGCCTGCCGGCGGCCGGGTACATTTCTTCAAGAAGGGGTCCGGCGCCTATGCCTGATGCTTCCGACAAAACTGAGAGCGCTCCCGCCCCCGGGATAGACTTCAAAGAGGAGGATATCCTGGAGGCCATGCGGGCCATCCCGGGGTATCTGGATATCACCCCGGGGGATTTTAAAGAAGTTTACCGCCTGGCGTTTCAACACGCCCTGGAGCGCCTGAGCCGGGACGTCACCGCCGCCGAGATCATGACCACCGACGTGGTGGCGGTCAAGCCCGATACGCCGGTGGCGGAGGTGGCCGCGGCCATGGCCCGGCGGGGGGTGTCCGGGGCGCCCGTGGTGGACGCCGAACATAAGGTGGTGGGGGTCATTTCGGAAAAGGATTTCCTCTCCCGCATGGGCGTCGTCGAGCCCCGGAACTTCATGAGCCTGGTGGCAAGCTGCCTGATGACCAAAAGCTGCGTGACCCTGCCCAGCGAGTCCGCCCTGGCCGAAGACATCATGAACTCCCCGGCCGTTACCGTGGCCCCGGACACCCCGGTGCGGGCCATCGCGGCGCGGCTCACCCAAAAGGGCATTAACCGGGTGGCGGTCACCGACCCGGCCGGCCGCCTCCTGGGCCTGGTGTCCCGGCGGGATATCGTCAAGGCCACTATGGGCAGGGTAGCGTCATGATCGGAAACTACTTCCGAAAAATGATCGGCGCCACCCAGAGCCCGCCCCGGGTCGGCCTGGCGGAAATCCTCTGGTCCTGGCTGGGGGCCTTCCTGGGGATCGGCGCGGTGGCTTACATCAATTACGGCTGGCTGGACGCAACCGGCCTGCTCCTGCTCATCGGCTCTCTCGGGGCCTCCGCGGTGCTCATTTACGGGGCCATCAAGAGCCCCCTGGCTCAACCCCGCAACTTCCTGGGGGGGCACGTCATTTCGGCCCTCATCGGGGTGACCGCCTTCAAACTGCTGGCTCCTCATCTCTGGCTGGCCGCAGCCCTGGCGGTGGCCTTCAGCGTCGCGTTGATGCACGCCACCAAGACCCTCCACCCTCCGGGCGGCGCCACCGCCCTCATCGCGGTGATCAGCGGCCCCCAGGTGACCAACCTGGGCTACTTTTATGCCCTGATGCCCGTGGGCGCCGGCGCCCTCGTCATGCTGGCGGTGGCCCTGCTGGTGAACAACCTGGCTCCCCGGCGGCGTTACCCCGAATTCTGGTGGTAGGATCGACTTAAGGGGCGGGCCGGGGGCAGTTTTTTTGTATTTTTACAGCTTCGTTTCCAAGCTGAGCTTGGCATCCACTTTCGTTCCCAAGTGCAACTTGGGAACGAGTGAAAGCTGCTGCCGGGTGATATGGAGAGCCGCCGCGGCTTCCGCCACCGTCCAGCCCAGATCGTCAAGACACTCTTTCACCAGCAGACCGGGATGAACCGGATTATGCATCGGTTGTGTCCACCTTTTTATCCGAGTTGCGGGCCGGTAGGAGAATAAAGCGGTTTGAGGTTGATCTCCTTGGCCGACTTTCTGACCTGGGCAAGGTCATACTGCACCTGAAGCTGTAACCAACTCTCAGGACTGCGGCCAAAAGCCTGGGACAACCTGACGGCCATTTCCGGGGAAATGCCCGCGTGACCGTTCAACAGCATTGAGAGGGTCTTGCGGGTCACGCCAAGTCCTTGCGCGGCCCGGGTGATGGTCAAGCCCAGGGGCTCGAGGCACAATTCCCGGATAATCTCGCCCGGATGCGGTGGATTCTTCATGGTCATGGCGTATCAATCCTGATACAAATAAAAGCGGCCAGTTAGCACGGGGCCACTTCCAAATGGATTCCTTCGTGTGCTTGCAGATGTTGAATGATCTGAAACAGGTTGTCCGCCCGCGGGTTTCCCTTCGGGCCAAACATCCGCATGAGACTTTTTGCCGGTATGTGGGTAGCCTCGGCCAAAGGCCCAAAACCAACCGCCATGTTGATATAGTCGCGCAGAATAGCCTTGCCGGATTCCAGGTCACCGGCAAGCAGGGCGTCAATGCCCTCCTTGAGCATGGCTCGGCGAAACTCGGCGTCCTTCCGGGCGCGTTCCAGCAGGGTAGCGCGAAATTCTCTGGTAATGGCCATGGCGTCACCTCCTATAGTTTCGCCTCTTATAGCGGGTTCGTTATGTAGGGGCGGGTTTGAAACCCGCCCCTACGGTGGGATTTTCACGGTGAAAGTTGCCCTGCTCTAAACGATAAAGGGCCGTAGCAACCTTGGCCGCGGCCAGCGCCTCCAGACCAGCAAACCAGTGACCCAAGGGGGACTCGCCCCTCGCGTCTAAATATTCCCGAACGGCTATCGTCATATATTATAGTAACCTTTATGTTACCATTGTCAACCGTTTTCGCTATTGATCATTTTGTCTAGGTTTCAAGATTTCTGGGGCTGGAAAGGTGAGTCCTATCAGGGGGATGATTATTCAAGCTAGACAATTCACGTGATTTTGTCCAGTTTTTATGTTGTGGGCGCTGTTATGTTTAGCCCTCATGCGATATGCTGCCCATAAAAAAGCCCGACACTTCCGACAGCCTGCCTCGCCACCAAATACCATGATTCATGGGGATTGGTTTGCCTCCATGATGGAAAAAACGGGCGTTCTCTAAATGAATATAGGTGGCAGGTTGAGAAAGATCATCACCTGTATTCTTATAGATTTCACCATATTGCGAGAAAGCTTCCTGAATCATGTCGGCAGTCGCTTTATTCGGCCACTCGCGCGCGAAATCAGATGCAAACCTCTCGAAATATTTAGGTCCACTTACCAAAGTCCCTGCAATCAAGAAACCGCTTACCTGTAAAACAATACTCATTTCTAAACCGAGCTTATTTGCCATATTGACAAGGAATCCAAGGAACCAATCCATTTCTTGAAAATGAAGTTGCGGCGTTTGCTGTGATTCATTTTGGCTATATGCAGCATAAACTGCATCAAGTTAATTTCCCCAAAAATCTTGTTTCTCTTGGCTTGTTAGTCCCTCAAGCCGTCCTAATTGTTCTGCTAACTCTAAAAAGCCCGGCCCTGGCTTGCCAGCATTCTCACCATTTACAACTACCGCGCTAAGCATCGGCCTATTTTGGTCGTGTTCATCTTCGCTCATCGCACCAACAATGCGCCCTATAATAGAGCCTATATTGGGATTCTGTGTAGTTATACCCATTATTTTAGCAACTTCTGTATAAAAAATCGTACCCCTCGCTCCCGCAACTTCTTTAAGTTTTTCATAGGCTTTGAGGCATTCCGGAGTTCCACGGTGTTTGCCTTCCACAATAGGCATAGTCCCTCCTTTTATCCAATTATCCAAATCGTTCAAATTAATACTGGACAAAATACCACGAATTGTCAAATTTTATAAAAAAATGTAGGCGCGTAAGACGCGCCCTACGAAGATTTTTCCTATTTCAAAATCCTGCGGCATTTCCCTGACCCCTGACCCCTGACCCCTGACCCCTGGCCCCTGCATTTACGGAAAAATGCTCCGAATTGCCGCGGCCAGGGTTTCTACGCCGATGAGTTCCAGGCCGGGGAAGTCGCCCAG
The DNA here is from genome assembly GCA_016875015.1 of Deltaproteobacteria bacterium. Lineage (GTDB taxonomy): Bacteria > Desulfobacterota > Desulfobaccia > Desulfobaccales > 0-14-0-80-60-11 > 0-14-0-80-60-11. Next base: position 20,711 of record VGSJ01000039.1, read on the forward strand.
GTGTTCCTGTTGGCGGCGGGCCAGGAGGGCTCGCTTAAATCCCAGTTTGTGCCCTTCCTTGAGGCGTATCTCCGGGGCGCTGACGGCCCGGACTTCGCCGGTTAAGCCCACTTCTCCGAAGATCAGGGTGTCGGCGGGCACCGGCCGGTCCAGGAAGGAGGAGGCCAGGGCCATGGCCACGCCCAGGTCGGCGGCGGGTTCCGTCAGGCGCACCCCCCCGGCCACATTGACGTAAAGGTCTTGTGACCCCATGGCCAGCCCCACCCGCTTTTCCAGGATAGCCACCAGGAGCGATACCCGGCCCGGGTCCACGCCCATGCTCTGGCGGCGGGGTTGCGCCAGGGAGGACGGCGAAACCAGGGCCTGGACCTCCACCAGGATGGGGCGGGACCCCTCCAGGCTGGGAATGACCGCGGCGCCGGGGACTTCCAGGGAGCGTTCCGCCATGAACAGGCCCGAGGGGTTGGTCACTTCCACCAGCCCCGCCTCCTGCATTTCAAAGATCCCCAGCTCATGGGTGGGGCCGAAGCGGTTCTTGACGGTGCGCAGCAGCCTGAAGGCGTGGCTCCGGTCCCCCTCCAGGTAGAGCACCGTGTCCACCAGATGCTCCAGCGCCATGGGGCCGGCGATGGCGCCTTCCTTGGTGACGTGGCCGATCAAGAAGGTGGCGATGCCGGTGAGTTTGGCCTGCTGCACCAGGCGGAAGGCGGTCTCCCGAACCTGGGTCAAAGAGCCGGGGGCCGCGGGCAAGGTGGCGGTATAGAGGGTCTGGATGGAATCCAGGGCCAGGTAGGCGGGCCGGCACTCTTCCACGACCTTAAAGATATTTTCCAGGCAGGTTTCCGTGGCCACCAAGAGGCCGGGCGAAGTAAGCCCCAGGCGGTCGGACCTCAGCTTGATCTGGGTCTCGGACTCTTCGCCGGAGATGTAGAGGCCCTTTAATCCCGGCTGGCAGAGCCGATCCAGCACCTGGAGCATCAGGGTGGATTTGCCGATGCCGGGATCGCCCCCCAGGAGGACCACGGACCCGTGGACCACGCTGCCGCCTAAGGTGCGGTCGAATTCCGTCAGGCCGCTCACCTGGCGGACCTCGGGGGGCGCTTGCAGGTGGATCAACGGCTGCGGGGCGCGGCGCCGGGGTGGCAGCTGCGCCTCAGGCACGGGCGCTGAGGGAGTCGCCTCTTCGGCCATGGAACTCCAGGCGCCGCAATCGGGGCAGCGGCCCAGCCATTTGGGCGCCTGGCGCCCACAGTTCTGACAGATAAACACGGATTTCCCGGGGCGGGCTGCCATGGGCTTCTGCCATCCTTTATAGAAAAATAAAAAAATGAAAAAGGGGGAAAGGGAAAGTTGCCCGATTGTCCCTGAACCCATAAGAGCGGCCAGGGTTCAAAAAAATTGAGAATTTGTGAAAAAAATTAATTATAATCGAGGCATAGTAACAACAATACTATCGCTCTGTCTTCGAAAAGTGCATGGTGGCACCGGCATCTTGCCGGTGCAGTGCACAGGCTGGAAAGCCTGTGCCACCAAAGGCGGCGGGCACGGAGGCCCGCCCCACCGACCTTTTCATGTTTTACGGGTGGGCCAATAGCCCATGAGCAACTGCCATGGCCCTGCCGGTCTTCCGGGCGGCGGCTCCAATGGTTCTCTGCATCGTTTAGGGAGATTGCCCCATCGACGCCACCGGGTTACGACGCCATTTTACCCCAGCCGTGGTTCCCCTGGCAACCAGGATTCTCCTGGACAACCTGGACCAGGGCCTGAGCAATCTGGCGGGCCGGCCGTCGCTGGTGGCGCTGGGGCAATTGGCCGCAGCCCGGTCTCTCGGGGTCTACCTGGTGGGCGGCTCGGTGCGGGAGCTGGCCCTGGGCCGGGCTACCCAGGACCTGGATCTGGCGGTCCCAGCCCAGACGCTGGAGTTGGCCCGGGACCTGGCAGGCGCCCTGGGCGGGACCTATGTCCTCCTGGATGAAGCCGAGCGCACCGCCCGGGTGGTGTGGCAAGGGGAGATTTTGGATCTGGCCGAATTCCGGGCCCCCACCCTGGAGGGGGATCTGGCGGGCCGGGATTTCACCCTCAATGCCCTGGCAGTGGACCTAAACTCCGTCCTGGGGCAGGGTCCGGCGGGGCTCATCGACCCCTGCGGCGGCCTCCCAGACCTGGCCCGGGGCTGGCTCAGGATGGTGGCCGCGCAAAATTTCCATGACGACCCCCTGCGACTCCTCCGGGCCTATCGGTTTGCCGCCACGCATGGTTTTCAGATCACTCCGGAAACCACGGCTGCCATCCGCCGGGCGGCCCCGGAATTTTCCCGGGTGGCGGCCGAAAGGGTGCACCAGGAATTATTTCTGCTCCTGGCGGCGCCGTCGGCCGCCCCGGGGCTAGGGGCGATGGAGGCGGTGGGGCTTCTGGGCCGGGTGTTTCCGGAACTGGATGACATGAAAGGGGTGGAGCAGAATGGCTACCATCACCTGGATGTCTATGGCCATTCCCTGGCGACCGTGGCCGAAATAGAGAAGGTGTTGGCGGCGCCGGCGGCGTATTTTGGGGAGCTGGCGGCGGAGGTGGTCCGTTACGCCCACCAGCCCCCCAAGACGGCGCTCTTGAAACTGGCCGCCCTGTTCCATGACGCCGGCAAGCCCCAGGTGCAGGAGCGCCGCAGCCACCCGGAGCGCTACACGTTTTACGATCACGAAAAAGTCGGGCTGGAGATTTTCAGCCGGGTGGCCTCAAGGTTGCGGTGCAGTCAGGCTGAGACCAGGACGGTAACCAGCCTCATCCAGATGCACATGCGTCCGTTCCTGTTGTTGCCGGCCTTCCGGGAGCGGGAGCTCAGCTTTCGGGCCTTGGGCCGGCTGGTGCGGGCGGCACGGCCTGAACTACCGGGCCTTTTTGCCCTGGCTATGGCTGACAGCCTGGCGGGACAGGGTCCTCTGAAGCCGGCGGATTCCGAAGCGGTTTTGGCTGATCTGGCGGACGCGGCCTACCAGTTCTTAAAAGAGCGCCTGGAGCCGCAAGAACGCCACCCCAAGCTGCTCAGCGGCCATGATTTGCTCCGGCTGGGGCTTACGCCAGGACCCCAGTTCCGGCAACTGCTCACCGCGGTGGAGGAAGCCCAGTGGGAGGGCATGGTCCAGACCCGGGAGGAAGCCCTGGCGATGGTCCGGCGCTTGCTGTAGGTCGGGAGAAAAGGGGGCTCACGTCTTTACCGGGCGATAATCTGAAATGGTTTAAGACTTCTCTTTACTTTTTCCACCGACTTATATTAACGTAAGCATTAATTATTTTATATTTAGAAATATGGGAGATTAGATTATGAAGATAATGCCCCCAGACAGCGACAGTAGAGACCCGCAAACCGGCACGTTGATCAGGCTTCGGGGACTTTATCCCTCCCTGAAAACTGCGTTGCGAAAGGTGGCCGACGTCATCCTCAGGCAACCGGAGATGGCCATCTACGCCTCAGTAAACGAAGTGGCGGCCGCGGCGGCGGTCAGTGAAGCAACCGTCATGCGCTTCTGTCGCATCCTGGGTTTTAAGGGGTTCCAGGATTTCAAGATCGCCCTGGCCCGGGAGATGGTCATCCCGTCACCGCTCTTCTACGAAGAGGAGGACGGCGAAGGTGAAGACGAGGTCGCCATCGTGCGAAAAGTATTTCAAACCAACCGCATGGCTTTGCAAGAAACCCTGGAAATTTTGGAGATCGAGGCGATGAAGGAGGCGGCCCAGCTTCTCCTCACGGCCCGGCAGATCATGGTGGTGGGGGTGGGCGGCTCCGGGCCCGCCGTGACCTACGCCGGCAACCGCTTTCTCCTGTTGGGTCTCAAGGCCTACATGTACACCGACTTCTACCTGATGTTGACGGCGGCCTCCATGCTATCCCCGGGAGACGTGGTGCTGGCCATCTCCAACTTGGGAACCACCCGGGAAATAGTGGAAACGGCGGGGATAGCCCGGGAAAGAGAAGCCAGGGTCATGTGTATCACCAACAATTCGCTTTCCCCTCTGGCCCGGCTTTGCAACCCGGCTTTGGTCACGGCTTCCCGGGAAGTCACTCTGCCTGAGCAGGCCGTTGCCTCCCTGGTTTGTCAAATAGCGATCCTGGACACCTTGTTCGCCCTGATCACCCAGGCCCGGGGTGAACAGTCCCGGGAGACCCTGGACGAGATAGAAAAAGTGATGGTCAAAGTGGGGGTTATGCGGGAGTCGCCCCAACAATAATAATCCATTTTTCGGTTTTCAGTTTTCGGTTCAGATAAAGATGATGAACCGGCAAAAAGTTTTTTCCTCCCAAGGTGGGGGGCGATATAACGGCTTTTACATGCTGCTATTCTTTACCCCCACTCCAACCTTCCCCCACCAAAGAGAAGGGAACTTTGGACTTTTTTAGACTTCATCAAAGATAAATTGGCCAAAAGTTACCGTATAAGATGGTTGGGTTTGAAAGCGGAAGTGGTATAACCTCCTCTGGACCAGCCCTCGCCGGGAGTTGATTTCCCGGTACATCCCTCCCCCTCACCGGAGCAGCCATGAACCCCCAGCAGCAGTTGAAAGAGGACATTGTGCGCATCTGCCGGATGCTGCACCGGAAAAATTACTTGGCCGCCACCGACGGCAATGTCAGCGTGCGCCTGGGTGACCGGGTGCTCATCACCCCCAGCGGGATTAACAAGGGCCTCATGGAGGCGTATCAGGTGATCACCGTGGACCTGGCGGGCAGGGTGCTCACGGGGGAGGGGCGGCCCACCTCGGAAATCCGGATGCACCTGCTGGCCTATGAGTTGCGCCCGGATATGTCGGCCGTGGTGCATGCCCATCTGCCTTACGCCACGGCCTGCACCCTGGCGGGGATAGACTTGCTGGAACCCATCTTGCCGGAGGTGGTGATTACCCTGGGGGGGATTCCCACCGCGCCCTATGCCACCCCCGGCACCGAAGAAGTTCCCGAGGCCATTCGGGATCTAATCCAGGAATATGACGCCATCCTCTTATCCCGGCACGGCGCCATGACCGTGGGACAAGATGTGATGGACGCGTACAACAAAATGGAGAAGCTGGAACACACCGCCCGGGTCGTCCTGGCGGGGCGACTCCAGGGACCGCTGACGCCTCTGCCCCCGGCGGAGGTGGAGAAACTGCGGCGATTGGGGGCGGAGTATAAGGGCGATGGGTGACTTTTCTGGTTCCCAAGCGCAGCTTGGGAACCAGAAAAAAAAGAGGATTGGCTGTCGGTAACCGTCCGGCTTTTGTCAGTACAACATTTATTAGGTGCAGAGATTCCCGCTTGGTACAGAGTGCTTTTAAACGCCCAAAAAGCACCGAGGGGTTCAGGATAACAACACGAGCGGCGGGATGGGGGCCAGGGGGACCTGAATGTTAGCCCAGCATAACGAAAAATCCGGGACGGGGGGGCTATCTTTACTGGGGGACTAGATAAATAAGACAGTGGAATCTATATAAATGACATAAAAAAAGTTGAAAAAATTTGGGGGTGGGGTTGAAGTGAGGGAAAATTACTTACAAGGGCACAATGGGAAAATCGGGAGCTTTTCTCCTATTTTGGGAAATAGCGAA
>VGSJ01000040.1 GCA_016875015.1 Deltaproteobacteria bacterium
GGGAGAGGGAATAAAGAAGGATATCCGGTAATTCTCCCTCTCCCCCCGGCGGGGGGAGAGGGCTGGGGTGAGGGGGGGCATCCTCGCCCCAGCAACCCATCGAAATAGCCAAACCTTAAGTGAACCGCATTGACCCTAAATTCCCCTTTTTCAAAGGGGGACTTTCAAAGGAATTCCGCTAAGTTCCCCCCTTTGGAAAAGGGGGGTAGGGGGGATTTAGGTTCTTGGAGCATGTGCCACAGCGGAAAAAACTTTTGGCAATCGCTATAAGTTTCCGAAAACCCTATTTATCGGTGAGTCTAGAGCTTCAGATCGACGGGTTTTAAGTTTTTCTTAGCTTTTTGCGCCAGCCTGATATAAAATTAATCGGTTAAGATGCAAATCAGGAGACCCGAGAAGACTTATGAAAAACGATATCCATCCCGCCTATATCGGCACCACCGTGCGCTGCGCCTGCGGCAGCGAATTCCTCACCGGCTCCACCAAGGATAACATCCGGGTAGAGATCTGCTCCAAGTGCCATCCCTTCTTTACCGGCAAGCAGAAGCTCATGGACACCGCCGGGCGGGTAGAGCGCTTCCGGCGCAAATACGCCCACCTGGAACAAGACAAGTCCGCCGACAAGGCCGAATGAAGCACGACGACCTGCGCGCGTCGGTGGGGGGCCAGGCCGTGCTGGAGGGCGTGATGATGCGCTCCCCCCACGCCATGGCCATCGCGGTGCGCCGTCCTGACGGCACGGTGATCCTCAAGGATGAGGCGTATCATTCTTTGGCGGAGCGCTATCCCGTGTTCAAGCGCGTCTTCCTCCGGGGTCCCGTGATCCTCATCGAGGCCATGGTCACGGGCGTCAAGGCCCTGACCTTTTCGGCCCAGGCCGCCCTCCAGGAAGAAGACGGCGGCAAAGGGGATGAACCCCTGGGTTGGGGCAGCATCGCCCTCACCCTGGGGGGCGCCTTCCTCATGGCCTTCCTCTTTTTCGGTTTCCTGCCCCACTGGCTGAGCGGCAAGGCGGGTTACCTGGTGGGCCGCACCCTGACCCCGGCCGATTTCACCTTTCATGCCATCGACGGCGTCATCAAGCTTGCCTTCATTATCCTCTATATCTGGGGCATCTCTTTTTTCCCGGATATCCGCCGGGTCTTCGAGTACCACGGCGCTGAGCACAAGTGCATCTGCGCCTTTGAGTCCGGAGAAGAGCTGACGGTGGCCAAGGCCAAGCAGCATCCCACCGCCCACGCCCGTTGCGGCACCTCCTTCATCCTGGTGGTGCTGCTGGTGAGCATCCTGGTCTTCACCGTTTTTTTCCCCCTGTTCCCGGCCCTGGCTCGCCGGGGCCTGGCCAACAATTTTCTCCAGGTGGTCATCAAGGTGGGCCTCATGTTCCCCATTGCGGCGCTCTCCTATGAGATCATCCGCTGGGGCGGCAAGCACTCCCGGCATCCCCTGGCGCAAATCCTCCTGTGGCCCGGGTTGGCCACCCAGCGCCTCACCGCTTTAGAGCCCGACGACTCCCAGTTGGAAGTGGCCCTGGAAGCCTTGAAAGCCGTCCTGGCCCGGGAGCAGTTGCCGGAGGCCAGTGGTCAGTTGTCAGGTGAAGAGAGTCATTGCGCGGCATGTCGGCCCTGATCCCTGAAAACGGCCCCGCACCATCCCCTCACCGAAAACCGAAAACTGAAAACCGAAAACTCTTCATTGGTCCGGCGACGATTACGGCTCTGGAGCCGGTGAAGAACGGCCAGGGCGAAGGGGTTTTTGCCGTAATCGCCGGGGGAAAACCCTTTCAGGCTCGGTTCCGCCTAATCTAAGAAACCTTGATCCCGTGCCAGAACTTCAGTTTGTTGATGATCTTGGGAATAAACAAAGAAAAAACGAAGAGCCCCAGTGAGAAGAACACCTTCCAGGTCAGGAGGTTGGCCCACTGGCCGGTGGCCCAGACCTCCTTGACGGTGCCTACGAAGAAGGTGAAGATGAAGGTGCCCGCCAAGATGCCGAGCCCCGTGCCCCAGAGGTAATCCCGATAGCGCACCTTGGTCAGGCCCATGCCGAAGTTCATGGCTGTGAAAGGGAAATAGACCAGGCGCAGATAGAGCACGGTGGCAAAGCCGTTTTGTTCGATGGCGTCATCGTATTTCTTGAGCCGGTCGCCGATGAGAGAGGCGGCGAATTCCCGCCCCAGGTAGCGTCCGATGAGAAAGGCCCCCGCCGCCCCCAGCATGGCGGCCACCCAAACATACAAAAATCCCCAATAGGGGCCGTAGATGGCGGCCCCCAGGGCGGTGAGCAGGGTCCCGGGAATGAACAGGCAGACCCCCACGGCATAGATCAGAATAAAGGCCAGGGGCGCCCAGAGGCCGGCGGCCGCCAGCAAAGCCCCCAACTTTTCCACGGTGAGAAATTCCCTGACGCCGGTAAAACGGACCATCACCACCGCGGCCACAATAAACATGAGCAGCAGGACGGCCTTCATTAGGGCTGCCCTGCGAAATTTACCGGTCTGCATGTCTGGACCTCTACTTCAGCTTGCCGCCTGGCTTCCCAGGCCGACCGATAGGTCGGCCTGGGAAGCCAGGCGGCAAGGAAAATAGTCACTTGCCGAAGATGCGGCCCAGGAGGCCTTTCTTTTTGGGCTCCGGCGCGGGCAGCCCCAGGTGCCGGCAGATGACAGCCTCCAGTTTATCTTCGGAGACATCCGAGCCTTCCACCACGATGTCGTCGCCCACCGTCACCGCGGGAGCCGTCGGCAGGTCCAGTGCGAAATACTCGTCCGTCTGGTACTCGGCGATGGGTTTGGAAATGGTCTCGATCTCAATTGTATACTTTTCGCCCAACCTGGGCATCATTTGATGGAAGTGCTTTCAGGGCTTGCCGTTGGGCTCGTTTAGAAAGAACCGGACTTTGAGCATGGCGTTCTCCTTGGGTTGATTTTTTTTGAAAAAAAACCTTGACAGACATGGATTTAGCCTTATATATTTAAGCAATTACTTAATTGCTTAATTAGTCATGGTAATCGGCACATGGAATTAGAACCCTTCGAAATGTTCAAGATCTTGGCTGTGGAAACTCGGGTAAAAATCCTTGAACTGCTTAAGTCCCAGGGGCCGCTGGGCGCCACGGAAATTGCCAAACAGACAAGTATAACTCCGGCCGCCGCCTCCCAGCATCTGAAAATTTTGAAGCAATCCGGCCTGGTCAGGAGCGAGCGCAAGGGATTCTGGATACCGTATGCCGTTAATGTGGAGGTGTTGGAGAAATACAGGCGATTACTGACCGAAATTTGCACCTGCGGCTGCCAGGGAAAAGGCAACTGGAAAGAGAAGGAATTGGAGAAAACGAGCCTGGAATCTCTCAGAAGATATGAGAAAGATTTGCAGGACGAGTTGAGGACCGTCCGAGAGCGGATCAAGGAAGTTAAGCTGAAATAAATTCCGGATATTTTTTTTGGCAACCAACTTAAGTAGTTCCTTAAATACTTAAATAGAAAGGAGGTGGAAAAAATGGCTGAAAAGAAAAGCGCTTGTGGCTGTGGCTGCGCCTTGAAACAAGATGCTCCCAAGGCGACCAACGACAAAAAAAAGGCTAAGGAGGCCAAAGAGGCCAAGTAAACCATCATGTTAGCCTGGCCGCAGGGGCAAGCGCCGGAAAATTGGTTTCCTGCCCCCTCGGTTTCAAAGGAACCATATTATCCATAGCAACCGCTATGCTTGGGTTTTTGAAGGCGGCAAAAGCAGGTGGCGGCGGATAACTTCCTCCAGCTTTTCTTCCGAAATTTCCGGTCCCTGGCCCGCCAGCTCATCGTCCACCATCACTGCCGGGGCCGCAGGCAGGCCCGAAACCCGGTGCGCTTCGCCCTGGTATTCTTCCCTGGACCTGGTAATGTTTACCACTTCAAGGTCATATTTCTCGCCCAACCTGGGCATGATTTCGTGAAGGCGCTTTCAGGTCAGGCCGCAGGGCTCGTTCATAAAGAATCTGACTTTGAGCAATGTTTTTCTCCTTGAAAGGGCTATTTTTTACTCACTGTGGCCATGCGGTTAAGAAACTGCTCCGGAGGCAGATAATCCACTAACCGCAGGTCGGAGCATTCCTTACCCTGACTATCCAGGAAAACCACGGTGGGCACCCCTTTTACCCCGTATTGGCCGAGCACGCGCGGGTGCAAGGGATTGCCTTTCTGGGTCAGGTCCACCTTGACCATGACAAAGTCCTTATCCGCCAGTTTAACGACATCGGGATGATGGAAGGTGATTTCGTCCAGTTCCCGGCAGGGGGAGCACCAGGCGGCATAAAAATCGATAATCACCGGCTTCTGCGATTGTTTGGCTTCCGCCAGGAGTTGATCCGAATATGCTTGCCAGGTTACTCCCGGACCGCGCAGCGCCCAGGACCCTAAAAGGAAGGTGGCGGTCACCACGCCCACCAGGACGGTGGCGGTCTTGAGCCACTGAAAACTCCGGAAAGCGGCAGTCGTGCGGTCCAGCCAACCCAGATGCACGGCCGCGGCCAGGGCCACCGCGGCCAGCAGGAGCACGCTCACGGATTCCGGCAGCAGCGGCCGGATAAAATAGGCGGCCAGGCCCACCAGGACCCAGCCCATGAGCTTCCGCACCCACAGCATCCACTCACCGGAACGGGGCAGTTTCTCCAGGCTGCCGGAAAAGATGGCCAGGATAAACAAGGGCAATCCCAGACCCAGGCTCAGAGTAAAGAACACGATAAACCCCAGCCAGGGCGACCCCAGGCTGGCCACCCAGGTGAGCAATCCTAACACGAAGGGGCCGATGCACGGCGCCGCGACTACGCCCAGGGTCAAGCCCATGAACAGGCTGCCGAAGTAGCCCGCATAGGATTTGGAGGCGGCTTGCGTCAGGCTGCCGGGCAGGCGCAATTCCCAAAATCCGAACAGACTGGTGGCAAAAATTACCAGAACCAAAGCCACCCCCACCAGCACCAGAGGATTTTGCAGCAGGGACCCCATCAGTCCCCCGGTTAAGGCCGCCGCCACCCCCAGGGCGGAGTTCGTGAAGGCAAGTCCCGCCAAGTAAAATATGCCGTGCACCACCAAGCGCGCCTGGCCCTGGCCGCTCTTACCACCGAAATAAGAGACGGTAATGGGTATCAAGGGATAGACGCAGGGGGTTAGATTGAGGGCCATACCGCCGATGAAGATGCCGAGCATCGTCCAGACCATGGCCCAGCCGGAGAGCGGACCGGGAGCTTTTGTTTCCCCCGCGGTTTCAGACAGCCCCATGGGCGCACTGGCCACGGGCAGGCCATGTTTCTGCCATTCCGGAAACCCTAGAGGATCGCGGTAAACGTTCTGATAACCGAGCTTAACGGCCACCCGGGCCGCCGAGTCGCTCCGGACTCAGGCTAAGCCCGCTCAGTAAAATACGATAGGTCGGTCCTTATCAGGCCCCAAGAACTTTGAAAGCCGCCACTGAGCTCGCCACCGGGACCAGGCGGTGGTCTCCATGGGAAAGTTCACCGCGTCCTGGATATGGCCGGTGCGATATTCCCAATCCTGCCGCGTGTCCACCAGCAAGAGCTTGCCGGCGTCCTGCCGGTAGCGCGCTGCCAGTTCCGCGGTAGTTATCAGCCGATAGCCGCCGCTTTGGGCTTCGGCCTTGACGTCCTCCCAGGTGGCCTCTTTGGGGATTATTGGGCGCTGGAGATGCCAAAGGATCCCCAACGTCAGGGCCGCGGCCGCCAGGGCTAAAAGTGCGGTTCCCTTCCGTTGCATTCGCCTACCTCGTTGCGGTTAAGCTATTTTTCCTTCCCTCGACAATTTGGACATGAGGAAATTGGCTCCCCGCTCAGACAGCCCGAGCTTATGAGCCAGGTCCTCAGGGTTCAAGGGGCCGTGCTTTTTAGCCAGCGAGACCACCTCGTTTTCCAGTTCGTCCAGCCAATCTTCAAACAGGACCAGGAGTTCCGGGTCGGCGACGGCCATCAATTGCCGTGATTGCGTCACCCGGTCCACCAGCTTTTGACACATGTGCGTTGGATCGACACCTTCGTCCAGGCATTCCGCCAGTCAGAGGTGCACCAGGCTGGCAACCTGGTCATCACTGGCGCCGCCGATGAGATTGACCACGAAATTCAGCCGATCCTCATCCGTAACCAGAGGCAGGATTTTTTTCAACGCCGCCCCAATTTCCGTAAGAGCTTCTTCCAGCGTCATGCGGTCTAAACGTTCTTGAATTCCGGCCATAATGATGAATCACCTCCCCCGATTAAAAGGTTGTCCTGGCAGCCAACAAATCTGTGGCCAATTCTTTTAACGCCTCCAGGATCGTCAGGATTCTGGAGTCGGCGATTTCGTAGTACACGAAAGGGCCGCGCCGCTCTACTTTGACCAACAGGGCCCGACGCAATTCCTTCAGATGGTGGGATACTAAGGGCTGGGACAGGTTCAGTGCTTCGACGATGCTGGAAACGGATTTTTTATCGTTATTGACGCACAGCAAAATCCGCAAGCGGTTTTCATCCGCGAGGCTCTTGGCCACAAAAGCGACTGTTTGGAGATAATCCTCCAACGGCATCATTTTTTCACGACTTGGTTGCGCCAAGGCGACCTCCCACTTTCCGGGGACTGGTTACTTCTCGGTGATCGAACCAGCGACCTTCCCTACAGTTTCGGTTATCCAACCTGACAGTTTTGCCCCGCCTTCTTCATTTCCACCATAAGGGCCGCGGCCAAGGCCGCCGGGCAGCCCCTTTTCCATCAGAACTGTTTTCAGCGTCGCTCTCATGGCATAAATCCCGGCGTTGAGCCCGCCGGGGCCGCCGCCCGCGATGATTATAGCGATTGCCAAAAGTTTTTTCCGATTGCGGAATCATTCTAATCCCCCCTACCCCCCCTTTAAAAAAGGGGGGAACTACAAAGAATTGCTTGGAAAGTCCCCCTTTGAAAAAGGGGGATTTGAGAACCTCCAAGGGGAAAGAATTTATGGCAAACGCTATAACTCGTAAATTTCATTCTCTGGCACAGGAAGCTTCTGACCGAATAAATCAATATATCAATAATTATTAATATGCTTATCCAAACATGCCTTGTCAAGCAAAAAAGTTGGTTGACGGCCTCTTCCCCCAACCGCGGTTGACCGATTTTTTCCTCGTATTTTGCCCCAAATTATGTTAATTATTATAATTCGCATAGATTTATGGACCTGTGGCGAGGGCCGGCAGGGGCCAACTTGAGAGACATCAGCCCGGCCCGGCGCCGGGCGGAGAAAAGGGGTTAGGTAGAGACCTTATGTCAGAGCTTTTGACCGGACACGCGGGGGAGCGGCGGCTCTTCCTGGGGAATGAGGCCATTGTCCGGGGCGCCCTGGAAGCCGGGGTGGTCCTGGTGACCACTTACCCCGGGACTCCCGCTTCGGAAATCGGCGACCGGTGTTATGAGATTTCCCGGCAGACCGACCTCCATTTTGAATTTTCCACCAACGAAAAGGTAGCCCTGGAGGTGGCGGCGGGGGCCGCGGCCTGCGGCTGGCGGGTGCTGTGCGCCATGAAACACGTGGGCGTCAATGTGGCCGCCGACGCCCTCATGACCCTGGCCTACGTGGGGGTCAAGGGGGGCATGGTGATTGTCAGCGCCGACGATCCCTCCCTCTTCTCCAGTCAGAACGAGCAGGACAATCGCTATTACGCCAAGCTGGCGGGACTGCCCATGCTGGAGCCGGCTACCCCCGAGGAAGCGAAAGTCATGACCCTGGCGGCCTTCGCCCTCTCCGAGGAACTCAAGGTCCCGGTGCTGCTGCGCACCACCACCCGGGTGAATCATACCCGGGGTCCCGTGACCCTGGGGGAGTTGGCGGCCCGGCCGGGGCCTGGCAGGTTTTATAAGGACCCCTTCCGCCAGGTGATGGTGCCCGCGGTGGCCCGCCAGGCCCACGTGCGCCTGCTGGCAGCGCAAGACCAGGCCCGGGCCCTGGCCGAGACTTCCGTCTTCAACGAGATCAGTGGCCGCGGCGCCTGGGGCATCGTCACCAGCAGCGTGCCCGGCACCTATGTGGCGGACGCCCTCACGGAACTGGGTCTGGCCGACAAAGTCAGGCTGCTTAAGCTGGGATTCACCCACCCCCTGCCCGAGGCCTTGCTGGGAGATTTCCTGGCGCCGCTGACCAAAGTGCTGGTAGTGGAGGAACTGGAGCCGTACCTGGAAGAGGGTCTCAAGACCGTGGCCCAGACCCGGGGGCTCCCGGTGACCATCCGGGGCAAAGGCCCGGACCTCTTTTCCCGCCTTTACGAGTACCACCCGGGCCTGGTGCGGGAGGTGGTCGCCCGCTTTTTCGGGGTGGCCTCGGAGGCGCCGGGGCCGATGGTCCCTGAGAAGATTCTGGGGCAGCCCTTGCCGGACCGCCCCCCCAATCTCTGCGCCGGGTGTCCCCACCGGGCCATGTATTATGCGGTGAAGATCGCCCTCAAGGACCTGGGGGTGGAAGGAATCTTCCCCACTGACATCGGCTGCTACACCCTGGGGCTGCTGCCGCCCCTGTCTATGGCGGATTTTCTCATCTGTATGGGGTCATCTATCAGCACCGCCGCGGGCATTTCCCGGGCCACGGGCCAGAAGGTGGTGGCCTTCATCGGGGATTCCACCTTTTTCCACTCCGGGTTGCCGGCCCTGGCCAACGCTGTCCACCAGAAACACGACTTCCTGCTGGTCATCCTGGACAACGGCACCACGGCCATGACCGGTTCCCAACCTCATCCCGGCGTGAGTATGGCGCCCCCCGGCTTCCCCGGCGTGCACATCCCCATTCCTCGGGTGGTGAAGGCTCTGGGGGTGGAACAGCTCTGGGTGGTGAACCCCTATAAGTACAAAGAAAGTTTGGCGGCCACCAAGGCGGCCCTGGAGGCCAAAGGCGTCCGGGTGCTGCTCTCCCAGGCCCCCTGCATCCTTTACGAAGCCCGCATTACCGGCAAGAAGCGGACGGCCCGTTTTCAGGTGACCCGGGGGTGCGGCGAGTGCCGGGATTGCCTGGATAATTTCGGCTGCCCGGCCATGTACCTGGAGTCAGGGGCCGAAGGCCAGTTGCAGATCGACCCGGACCTGTGCTCCGGCTGCGCCTTCTGCGTCCAGTGGTGCGAGAACATCCGGCCGGTGGGGGCGGGGAAGGGAAAAGAATAATTTCTGGGAGAGGGGCCAGGGACTTTTTCGTAAGCGGCTCCTGCCCTTACAAAAAACTCTCCCAAACCCTCTCCCCCAACCCCTTATTACAGTTTTCTGTTTTCTGTAAAAGAATAAAGTAATATCAGTGAGTTATGTTGTTGATTTGATACAGCTCAATGAGAAAATGGTATAAGATGGTGTCACAGGCGTCCAGCCGGTGCTTCAAGGCGGGCAGGTCCCGCCCTACAACTAATAGTGCGATAGGACGTGCCGTGCCCGCCGATTCATGGCGACCACGGGCCGCCCTATGATTGAACAAGGTTAAGCAAATGGGTTCCACCGAAAACCGAAAACCGAAAACTGAAAACCCCAAAGCCAATCTCCGCATCTTCCTCACCGGGGTGGGGGGCCAGGGGACGCTCCTGGCCAGCCGTCTCTTGGGGGAGGCGGCCATGGCGGCCGGCTATAACCCTATGGTGAGCGAGACTCACGGCATGGCCCAGCGGGGCGGCATCGTGGTCTCCACGTTGGTGCTGGGGGATCTGCAAAGCCCCCTGATTTCCCCGGGCGAAGCCGACATCATGCTGGGTTTTGAGGCCCTGGAGGCCTTCCGGGCCCTGGACCGCTGCCATGCCAAGACCCTGGTGATCGCCAACACCGCCACTATGGCGCCGTACCCGGTGGCCATCGGGCAGGCCCGGTACCCCTCGGTGGCGCAGATGTTCCGCCGGTTAGCGGAGCAGGTGGGGGCGCTGCTGGCCTTCGACGCCGGCACCCTGGCCCGGCAGGCCGGCAGCCCCCTGGCGGTCAACATGGTCATTCTGGGAGCCCTGGCCGCTACCGACTCTTTGCCGATTGCGGCTGAGGATATCCTGTCGGTGATCCGCCGCGGCACCAAGGAAAAATTCTTGGCCTCGAATCTTCAGGCCTTTGAGTTGGGGGCGGCGGTGGCCCGGGAACCCGGTAACTGGCTGCGGCGGTAATTTGGTTCATGATAAAAAAAAACCGGAAGCTTCTCTCCGGCGGCGCCGTCCCTACCGCGAGTTGCCCCACACCGCGGACCTGGCCTGGCGCCTGTGGGGGGCAAGTCTGCCGGAGCTCTTTGAAAACGCCGGATGCGCCCTGAGCGCCACCCTGACCGACCGGCGGTATCTGCGGCGTCGGGCCACCCGGGAGGTGCGCCTTTCCGCCTTCGACCAGGAAACCCTCCTGGTTGACTGGCTCAACCACCTGCTTTATCTTTTTGACCTAGATGGATTTTTGGGCCGGGACTTTCAGGTTGAGTCGCTGACCTCCGAGCGGCTTAAGGCCAGGGTAACCGGCGAGAGCTTCGATCCCACCCGCCACCCGGAGCGGACTGCGGTCAAGGCCGCCACCTTCCATCAGCTGAGCATCGTGCCGGTCGGGGATGGCTGGCAGGCCACGGTGGTGCTGGATTTGTAGTCACTGCCTTGAAAAGTTCATGGTGGCACCGGCATCTTGCCGGTGCGGTGCACAGGCTTGAAGCCTGTGCCACCAAACACGGCGGGCAGTGCCCGCCCTACATATCTGGCCACTGGCCACTGACCACTATTTTATGATCAAGCTGCGGCAAATTGACGAATATCGCTGGGAGATTCCCCGGGAGGGCAAGATGCGCACCCGGGGGCTGATCTTCAGTTCCAAAGAGATGCTCCCGGTCCTCCAGGCCGACCAGAGCCTCCAGCAGGTGGCCAACGTCGCCACCCTGCCGGGGATCGTGGGTCCTTCCCTGGCCATGCCCGACATCCACTGGGGCTATGGGTTCGCCATCGGGGGCGTGGCGGCCTTCGACCTGGCCGAAGGCGTCGTCTCCCCCGGCGGCGTGGGCTATGACATCAACTGCGGGGTGCGTCTCCTCCGGACCCGACTGAGCCGGGAGCAGGTAATGCCCCGGATGGAAGCCCTGGTAAACGCTTTGTTCACCAACATCCCCTCGGGGGTGGGTTCCCGGCGGAAGGATTTCAAGCTCACCGGCGCCGCTTTTAAGAAGGCGCTCAAGGACGGGGTTCGCTGGGCGGTGAAAGAAGGGTTCGGCGAGGCCGGGGACCTGGCCCACATCGAAGCCGGGGGCGCCATTGAGGGGGCCGACCCCGAGGCAATCTCGGACTTCGCCCTGAACCGGGGCAAGGACCAAATGGGCACCCTGGGTTCGGGCAACCACTTCGTCGAAATGGGTTATGTCGATGAGATTTACGATGCGGCGCTGGCCGGGCAGTTGGGACTTTTCCGGGATCAGGTGACGGCCATCGTCCACACCGGCTCCCGGGGGCTGGGGCACCAGGTGTGCGAGGACTACATCAAGGTGATGCTCAAGGCCAGCGCCAAGTACGGCATCGAACTGCCGGACCGCCAGCTCTGCTGCGCTCCCATCACCTCCCCGGAAGGGCAGCGGTACCTGGCCGCCATGGCCGGGGCCGCGAACTTCGCGTTTGCCAACCGGCAGATGATCACCCACTGGGTGCGGGAGAGTTTTGAGCAGGTTTTTCAAATGGGCCCCGGGCAATTGGGGCTGGAACTGGTGTACGATGTCGCCCACAACATCGCCAAGATTGAGACCCACGTGGTAGAGGGCCAGCCCCGGAAGCTCTGCGTCCACCGCAAGGGCGCGACCCGGGCCTTTCCGCCCCACCACCCGGAGGTGCCCAAGGCCTACCGGGAGACCGGGCAGCCGGTGCTCATCCCCGGGGACATGGGGAGGTACTCTTTCGTATTGGTGGGAACGCAAAAGGCGTTGGAAGAGACCTTTGGCAGCACCTGCCACGGGGCGGGGCGGATGATGAGCCGCCACCAGGCCAAGAAGGCGGCCCGGGGCCGGTCCATCATCCAGGAACTGGCGGCCAAAGGCATCGTCGTCCGGGGCGCGGGCCGGGGCACCATCGACGAAGAGATTTCCGAGGCCTACAAAGACGTTTCGGAAGTGGTGGACGTGGTCCACGGCGCCGGGATCGCCAAGAAGGTGGCCCGGTTGAAACCGTTGGGGGCCATTAAAGGATAGTTTTCGGTTTCCAGTTTTCGGTTTTCTGGTATAACAAGGGTACAAATAAGCGGCCTCTCGCCAAAGAAAGTCTTGGGCACGGCCCCCGAACCCAGACGATGGAAAATGTAGAAAATGTAGGGCGGGCATTGCCCGCCATCACCAAAGCTGATTAAGATGCCGTTCCCAAGCGGGAGCTTGGGAACGAGAGGGAACGGCATCCTTCGCCGCTGACGCGGCTCAGAATGATAGACTTTTAACCGAAAACCGAGAACCCAGAACCGAAAACCGGCTTTTATATGTTTGATCGCCTATCCGACAAGTTAAACGCGGTCTTTAAGAAGCTGAAAGGCCGGGGCAAGCTTTCCGAGGCCCAGGTTGGCGAGGCCTTGCGCGAGGTGCGCCTGGCGCTCTTAGAGGCCGACGTCAACTACAAGGTCACCAAGGCGTTTATCGAGCGCATCCGGGAGCGGGCGGTGGGGGAAGAGGTCATGCGGTCTCTGACCCCGGCCCAGCAGGTCATCAAGATCGTCCACGAGGAGCTCACCGCGCTCTTGGGCGGGGAGTCGCCCCGGCTGGATTTGAGCGGCAAACCCCCGGTGGCCCTCATGCTGGTGGGCTTGCAAGGGTCCGGGAAAACCACCACCGCGGCCAAGCTGGCCCGGCGCCTCAAGGGGCAGGGCCGCCAGCCTTATCTGGTGCCCGCGGACGTACAGCGGCCCGCGGCCATCGAGCAGCTCAAGCGGCTGGGGGCCGACATCGGGGTGGCGGTGCATCCCACCGAGGCGACCCAGAACCCGGTGGCCATTGCCGGGGCCGCCATGGAAGCGGCCTACGCCGCGGGCTTTGATACGGTGATCCTGGACACCGCCGGGCGCCTCCACATCGACGCCCCCCTGATGGAGGAGCTGAAGGCCATCCGGGCCGCGGTTACGCCCAATGAAATTCTCCTGGTGGCGGACGCCATGACCGGCCAGGACGCGGTGGCGGTGGGCCAGAGTTTCCACGATCTGCTCAAGCTCACCGGGGTGATCCTGACCAAGGTGGAAGGCGACGCTCGGGGCGGCGCGGCGCTGTCCATGCGGGAGGTGGTGGGCCAGCCCATCAAGTTTTTGGGGGTGGGGGAAAAGCTCGACGCTTTAGAAGTCTTTCACCCGGAGCGCCTGGCGTCGCGGATTTTAGGGATGGGCGACGTGCTCACCCTGATCGAAAAAGCCCAGGAGGCCTTCGACGCCGACGAAGTCCAGGCCCTGGAAAAGAAGCTGCGCCAGGAGGCGTTCACCCTGGATGATTTCCGGGAGCAGCTCAAGCATATCAAAAAGATGGGCAGCATGGAACAGCTCATGGGCATGATTCCGGGGTTGGGCGGCAAGCTCAAGGCCATGAAGGGCATGCAGCCGGACGAAGGGGAGTTGAAACGGGTGGAAGCCATCATCAGCTCCATGACCCCCGGGGAGCGCAACGACCACAACCTGATCAACGGCAGCCGCCGGCGGCGCATCGCCCTCGGCAGCGGCACCACGGTCCAGGACGTCAACCGGCTCCTGAAGAATTTCACCATGACCCAAAAGATGATCAAGCAGGTGACCAGGGGCGGCAAGAAGGGCAAGGGCCGCTTCCCCACGAATTTTTTATAGTGTTATGCTTCATAAATTGTATGGCAATTATTTTGGTCGGACCTCCCAAAAGCTCTTTTAAAGTCCCCCTTTTCTAAAGGGGGATTTAGTAGGGATTATCAAACGGTTATATAATCCCCCCTGCCCCCCTTTAAAAAAGGGGGGTAAAATACTGGCTTTTTTGGGGCTTTTTTCTTAAGAGAAAGACCATCTTATTTAATGAAGCGCCACACTATCGGATCGGTAGGGGCGGGTTTGAAACCCGCCCCTACAACCCCATCAAATCTAAGGAGGAGAAAGCAGCGGCATGGCATTACGAATCCGTTTGGCCCGTTACGGGGCGAAAAAGCGCCCCTTCTATCGCATCGTGGTGAGCAACAGTGAGGCTCCCCGGGATGGCAGATTTCTGGATATCATCGGCACGTATGACCCGCTCAAGGAGCCGGCGGCGGTATCGGTAAAAGAGGACCTGCTGACCCTGTGGGTGAGCAAGGGCGCCACCTTTACCGATACAGTGGCGAGCCTCCTGAAGCGGCCCCGAGGCGCGGCCGCACCGGAGGCCTGAACGCGGCCGCAGCGCAGCAGGGAGGTTGATCACCCGATCCCCTGACCGAGGTGGCTTATATGAAGGAATTGGTGAAGTTCATCGCGCAGTCACTGGTAGATAACCCTGAACAGGTCCAGGTCAACGAAATCGAAGGGGAGCAGACCTCCGTCATTGAACTGAGGGTGGCCAAAGAAGATCTGGGGAAGGTGATCGGCAAGCAAGGGCGCACCGCCCGGGCTATGCGCACCATTCTCAGCGCCGCGTCCACCAAAATTCGCAAACGGGCGGTCCTGGAGATCCTTGAGTAGCACCCCGCCGGACCCCGGGGCGCTGATCGGTCTGGGGCAGGTTTCCGGCGCCCAAGGCCTCCTGGGGGTCGTCAAGGTCCGGGCGGACGCCGCGGCGGCCACTACGGACCCCGAGGTGTTCGCCGCTTTAGGGCAGGTCTGGATCGGCGGCCAGGGCTACCAGGTCCTTAAGGCGGCGCGCCACAAAAACCAGGTGCTCCTGTGGCTGGACGGCGTCCACACCCGGAGCCGGGCGGAGGAACTGGCGGGGCTGCACGTTTTGGGGGACCGCCGGCGGTTTCCGCCGCTGCCGCCCGGGGAATACTACTGGTTCCAGGTCCTGGGTTTGCCGGTGGTCAACGAGGCCGACGGGACCCGGCTGGGGTATCTGGACCACATCATCTCCACCCCGGGCCACGACGTCTATGCGGTGCGCCAGGGAGAGCGGGAGGTCCTGCTGCCTGCGGTTGAGGACGTGATCGTGGAGATCGACCTGGAGGCGGGGGTGATCAAGGTTTCGCCGCCGGAGGGGCTTTTGTAACTTTTGTAAGGGGAAAGCAGCCGGCCGGCCGCGATGCGCCGAACCGATTGATTCGGGCTTTGTCTCCCGAGGGAATCTTGAAAATTGATGCAGATTGACCTGCTGACCCTGTTTCCCGAGTTTTTCGCCTCACCCTTAAGCCAGAGCATGCTCCAGCGGGCCCAGACCCAGGGGGCGGTCGCCTATCAGGTGATCAACCTGAGGGATTATACCTTGGACCGCCACCAAGTGACGGACGACCGGCCCTTCGGCGGCGGCCCCGGGATGGTCATGAAGATTGAGCCCCTGGCGGCGGCCATCCGGGTGGCGAGAGAGCGCGACCCCGAGACCCGGGTGATCCTGATGGGCCCCGGGGGGGCGGGGTTCAACCAGGCCAAGGCCCGGGAGTTGGCCGCCCATCGCCACCTCTTGCTCATCTGCGGCCACTATGAGGGGGTGGACGACCGCATTCATTTTTATATTGATGAAGAGCTGTCAATAGGCGATTATATTCTAACCGGGGGAGAAATCCCGGCTTTGATCGTGGCGGACGCGGTGACCCGGCTGCTCCCCGGGGTTTTGGGGGGAGAGGGGGCCACCGAGGAAGAGTCATTTCAGGAGGGCCTCCTGGAATACCCCCATTACACCCGCCCCCGGGTTTTCGAAGGACGCGAAGTGCCCCAGGTGCTGCTGGAGGGCGACCACCGGCGCATTGCCCGGTGGCGGCGTTGCCAGGCCCTGGCCCGGACAGTGACGCGGCGGCCGGATTTGCTGGCCCGAGCCGTCCTCAGCAAGGAAGACCGGGAATTCATAAAATCCCTGGCTTGAGCCAGGCGGAGAATAGGTGAGGATATGGAACGTGTAGACCAATTGGCCCGGGAGCAGATGCGGGGCGACCTGCCCGCGTTTCGCCCCGGGGACACCGTGGAAGTGCATGTACGCATTGTGGAAGGGGATAAGCAGCGCATCCAGGTCTTCAAGGGAGTGGTCATCCGGAAACGGGGCGGCCTCACCGGGGCCAGCTTTACCGTGCGCAAAATCTCGTATGGCGTGGGGGTGGAGCGCATCTTCCCCTTACATTCCCCCAACATCGACCAGGTGGTGGTCCTCTTCCGGGGCAAAGTCCGGCAGAGCCGCCTCTATTACCTGAGAGACCGGAAGGGCAAGGCGGCCCGGATCAAGGAAAAGCGGTCGCCGGTGTTATGAGCCGCGTTCCGGGCAGCGATGCCGTACTTGCTGACCCGGAAGGATTCTGGCGTTTTCAAGGATTGACCCTCATTGCCGGCGTGGATGAAGTGGGCCGGGGCCCCCTGGCGGGTCCGGTGGTGGCCGCGGCCGTGATCCTCCCGGCCGGCGTCGCTTTTCCCGGGCTCAGGGATTCCAAGCGCCTCTCTCCGGAAATCAGGGTGGAACTGGATGGCCAAATCCGGTGCCAGGCCCTGGCCCTGGCCATCTATGAGGTGGGACCCCGCCAGATCGAGCGCCAGGGAATCCTGGCCGCCTCGCTCCGGGCTATGGCCCGGGCCATCCGGAACCTGTCCTTGGTTCCGGAGATGGTCCTGGTGGATGGCCACCAGCCCCTGCCCCTGACTTATCCCCAGCAACCGGTGATCAAAGGGGACGACCTCTGTCCCTCCATCGCCGCGGCCTCCGTGGTGGCCAAGGTCTACCGGGACCGGCTGATGGAGGCGCTGCACCGCCGCTATCCCCAGTACAACTTCGCCCGGCACAAGGGCTACGCCACCGCCGAGCACCTGGAGGCCCTGCGCTGCTGGGGCCCCTGCCTCCTCCACCGCCGCACCTTTAGGGGGGTGAGGGAATGGGTTGGGGAGGAATGATAGGGCGAAAAGGGGAAAAGGGTGGGAAAGTAAAATGTGGAACAGCCCGCCTCGGCTGTTTCTGAGTTCTTCCCGTTCCCAAGTTGAGCAAAATCAGGGATTGCCGGCAGGCGATTTACCAGGGTGGGCACCGGCCACCATAATGAGGCGGCAATGAATTATTGGCACAGGCTGGAAAGCCTGTGCTACCCTATGACTGCAAGCTGGTATCAAACGCGCCGAAACCCTGTGCGTCTCACGCACCAAGGGATGGCGCGTGAGACGCTCCTTACGTTGGACTGCAAAACCATGATCTGTTTGTGAGCGAGGTTATGAAAGACCCGCGGCGGCAATTGGGGGATCAGGGCGAAGACCTGGCCGCGGCGGCCTTGAAGCAGCAGGGCTATAAAATCCTGGAGCGCAATTATGTGACGCCCCTGGGGGAGATCGACCTCATCGCCCGGCAGGGCAAGGTCCTGGTAGTGGTGGAGGTCAAGACCCGGCGGGGGGCAAGCTTCGGGGCGCCGCAAGAGGCGGTAACTTACGCCAAGCAGGGCCGGTTGCGGCGCCTGGCGGATTATTACCTCAAGGCCCAACGCCTCACTGGGACCCCGGTGCGCTTCGACGTGGTGGCCGTCACCCTGGAAGACAATGTCCCCCAGGTGGAGATTATTCCCAACGCGTTTTAAGGTGAGCGCCATCGGTACGCTTTACATCGTCGCCACCCCCATCGGCAACCTGGAGGACATCACCTTGCGGGCCCTCAGGGTGATGAAAGAGGCGGACCTGATTGCCGCGGAGGACACCCGGCACACTCGCAAGCTCTTGAGCCATTACGGGATTAAGACGCCGCTCATCAGCTACCACGCCCACAACCAGGCGTCCCGGGGTCCTGAGCTGATCCGGCGGCTTGAGGACGGGGAAAATGTGGCCCTGGTGAGCGACGCCGGCACCCCGGGGTTTTCGGATCCCGGGGCCGACCTGGTGGCCCGGGCCTGGGAGGCGGGGGTGAGGGTGGAGGCCATACCCGGCCCAGCCGCGGGGGTGGCGGCGCTCTCGCTTTCCGGGTTCAAAGGGGATATACTTTTCGTGGGTTTCCTGCCCCGGGGCGAAGGCCGGCGGCTGAAGCTGCTGCAAGCGCTGGCGCCGGAGCTCCGGGTGATTATTATGTATGAATCACCCCGGCGGCTGGCCCGGACGCTGACGGAAATCGCCGGGAGTATGCCCCACCGGGAGGTCCTGGTGGTCCGGGAGCTCACCAAGAAGTTCGAGGAAACCTGGCGGGGGCCGGTGGCGGACATTGCCCGGGAACTGCAACATGCCGAGATCAGGGGTGAATGCGCCCTGGTGCTCTCCTGCCCGGCGGCCGCGGTGATGGTCCCGCCGGCGGATTTGGAGGGCTGCCTGCTCAAGGCCGCCAAGGAGCGCGGTTTAAGCGGGCGGCGCCTGGCGGACCAGGTGGCCGGGGATCTCAAGATTCCCCGGCGGCAAGTTTACCAGACCTACCTGGCCCTGAAGGCGGAGGGCCGGGTGGAGTGAGGCGGTGGGGCCGTCGGGGCATTTGCTGATACCATCGGCTCTCGAAAAAGGCCCCCAGGCCCGAATTTGTTATTCTGAGCGCAGCGAAGAATCTCGTGGTGTCAAAAAGATGAGACCCTTCTCTTCGTTCAGGGTGACAGAAAAAAACGTTTTTATCCTGTTTCCAAGCAGTCGCGCATGGGCCATCGGCCCACCCGTAAAACATGAAAAGCTGGTATTGACTGGTGGCACAGCCTTTCCAGGCTGTGTACGACTAACCTGCTTCCTTGACACAGGCTGGAAAGCCTGTGCCACCAATTTAAGGGACTTTTCGAGGCAGTTGCTCATGGGCCTTCGGTCCACCCGTAAAGCATTAAAAGGTTGGTGGGGCGGGCCTCCGTGCCCGCCATTGGTGCGCAGTTGCATCGGTGGCACAGGCTTCCAGCCTGTGCGCCGCACCGGCAAGATGCCGGTGCCACCAAGAACTTTTTGGAACAGCGGACGGCCGTATTCCAAACCTGATTTCATGATACAATGGCAATTACCGAACCCAAGCTCTGGACGATAGAAAGGGAACTCTGGGTGGAAAACCGCCTGGGACTGCACGCCCGGCCGGTGGCGAAAATCGCCACCGCGGCGCAGCAATTTGACGCCGACATCACCCTGGAGAAAGACGGCCTGGTAGTGAACGCCCGGGATTTGCTGGACGTCCTGGCTCTGGACTGCCCCCAGGGGACCAGACTGGTGCTGCGCACCCGGGGTCCCCAGGCTCGGGAGGCGGCCACCTCCATCACCTCCCTGTTTGCCCGCAAGTTTGAGGAGACATGACCCGCAAGAATCGCGTGCTCGAAGGTATTGCCGCCTCCCCCGGCATTGTCATGGGGCTGGCCCACGTCCTGACCCAGGAAGGCCAGGTGTCGACGCGCCTGCTCTATACCGACCACGAGGTGGCCGAGGAGTTGAAGCGCTTCAATCGGGCGGTGGACCAGACGGAAGAGGAACTCACCCGCCTCAGGGGGGAGATCGCCCAGGATTTAAAGGAGCATGCCCATATCCTGGAGCTGCACCTGCTCATCCTCCGGGACCGGATGCTGCTCCTGGAGACTCAAAAGCTCATCAAGGAACAGAACTTCAACGCCGAGCGGGCCCTGTACCTGGCTTTTCTGAAGATCAAAGAGGTGTTCCAGCGCATCGGGGACAAACACATTCGGGGGCGCATCCAGGACGTGGAGGCGGTCTACCGCCGCCTGCGGGGGCATCTGACCGGCCGGGGCGCCAGCAAGACCTTTGAGTTCCCCGAACCGGTGGTCATCGTGGCCCGGGACCTGTCCCCCGCGGAAACCACCCACATGTCCAGTTCCCAGGTGCTGGGATTTGTCACCGAGCGGGGCGGCAAGACCTCCCACACGGCCATCATCGCTCATTCCCTGGAGATTCCGGCGGTGGTGGGTCTGGACAGCGCCACCCTTTCGATCGAATCCGGGGAAGAGGTCATCGTCAACGGCCTGAGCGGCCGGGTAATCGTCAATCCGGACGAGGCCATGCGGCGGAGTTACCAGGTCCGCCGGGAGGAATTCGAGACCTTCAAGTGGGAGGTGACCCTGGGCAGTTCCCTGCCGGCATGGACCAGCGACCGCCACCCCATCCTGGTGCTGGCCAACATCGAGCAGCCGGATGAAGTTTCCCTGGCCCAAAAATACGGGGCCGATGGGGTCGGCCTCTACCGCACCGAGTTCCTCTACCTGCGCCAGCGCCAGTTGCCCACGGAGGAGGAACTGTTCCAGCATTACCGGCAGGTGGTGGAGGCCATGGCCCCCCGGGAGGTCACCATCCGCACCCTGGACATCGGGGGCGACAAGTTTCTTTCCCCCCTGGAGTATGCGCCGGAGATGAACCCGGCCCTGGGGCTTCGGGCCATCCGGTTTTGCCTCAAGGAGCAGAAGATTTTCCGGACCCAGGTCAAGGCCATCCTCCGGGCTTCGGCTCTTGGCAAGGTTCGGGTCATGTTCCCCCTGATTTCCAGCCCCCGGGAGTTGAACGAGGCCCGGTTGCTGCTGGAGTCGGTGAAAGAAGAACTGGCCAGGGAACTCATCCCCTTTGACGGCAAATTACCGGTGGGGGCCATGATCGAGGTGCCCGCCGCCGTTACCCTGGCGGATTTGTTGGGCCGGGAGGCGGATTTTTTCAGCATCGGCACCAATGACCTGATCCAGTATGCCCTGGCCATCGACCGGAGCAACAAGAGCGTGGCGGACATGTACGAACCCCTGCACCCGGCGGTGATGCGCATGGTCCGGCACGTGGTCCAGGTCAGCCGGAAGCTTGGCATCCGGGTGGCCATGTGCGGCGAGATGGCCGGCGACCCGCTCTATATCCCGGTACTCTTGGGGCTGGGCGTGAAAGAGTTCTCCATGAACCCCAACTCCATCCCGGTGGTGAAAAGGGTCATCCGCATGACCTCCCTGGGCGAGGCCACCAAAGTCGCCCGCCGGGCCCTGGCCCTGGCTACCGTAGAAGAAGTCAACGAGTACGTTAACAAGGAAATGGATCACCGGTTTCCCGATATTTTCCGGTTCGGGCGCCCCCTGGTCGCCAATCGAGTCTTATGAAAGAAGACAACCTCAAGATTATCTGCCGGAACCGGAAGGCTTTGTTCGAATATGCCATCGACGCATTGTTTGAAGCCGGGCTGGTGTTGAAGGGGACGGAAGTCAAGTCCCTGCGCCAGGGGAAGGCCAACATCAGCGACGCCCACGCCCGCTTCAAGGACGGCGAGATCTACCTGTATAATGCCCATATCAGCCCCTATTCTCATGCGGCGGTGGACAGCCACAACCCGGAGAGGCCCCGCAAGCTCCTGCTGAACCGCTGGGAACTGCGGCGCCTGTTGGGCAAGACCCAGGAGCGGGGCTATACGCTGATTCCCTTGCGGATGTACTTCAGGAATGAACACGCCAAGGTGGAGATCGCCCTGGCCCGGGGAAAAAAGAAGTACGACAAGCGGCAGTCCATCCGGGATCGGGAGGAGAAGCGGGACATGGAGCGGGCCCGGAAGCGGCGGTAAGAGCTATCAGCAGTCAGCCAAGATACGTATTGACGCGACAGTGGCCGACCTGTAGGGCGGGCATTGCCCGCCATAATTCCTTGAAAAAATAACCGAGGGCGGCGGTTCCACATTTTCAGGCTTCGTTTTGTCCGCCAGGAAACGGTCGTTAGTATGGACTTTTTTGCCAAGCTTGCCGATAATCGCATCCGGGCGGCCATTGAGGCCGGCGACTTCGACGACCTCCAGGGCAAGGGCCAACCCCTCAACCTGGAGGAGGACAGCCACATTCCCCCGGAGCTGCGCATGGCCTACAAGATCTTGAAAAACGCCGACTGCCTGCCCCCGGAACTGGCGCTGCGCCAGGAAGTGGTGCAACTGCAAGACCTGGTGGCCGCCATGCCGGATGAGGCCGAGAAGCTCAAGCAGATGCGCCGCCTCAATTTTCTGGTGATGAAGCTGAATATGATGCGGCCGGTGTCGCCCCAGTTGCTGGAGCATGACCTCTACACTCCCAAGGTCCTGGAACGCCTGGAGTCAAAGAAATAGCAGTCAGCCTGTAGGGTGCGCCCGGTGTACCATGACTATGCCGTAAAGACCACTTCGCCCTCACCCTGACCCTTGTACCCCATTGGGGGAGAGGGGAGAAGATGGGACCGATTTGATGCTCTGCCATTATAAAAAAACTCGCCGGCCTAACCTACCCCCTCTCCCCCCGCTTCGGGGGGAGAGGGTTGGGATGAGGGGGGCGATATATGACGTAAGCGTACTTATGAAAGCCTGCCCTAAACGCCCGCGGCCATGAAGCTTCGCTGGGACCATCCTCTGTGGCGGCGCTGGGCCCCGGGCCTGGCGCGGCGCCTGGTGCAGGCTTACCTTCTGACCTGCCCCTGTGAGCTGGTGGCGGCGCCGGAGGTGAAGAAGCTCATGGCCTCGGGGCCGCCGGTCATCTACACCACTTGGCACTGCCACTTGCTCAGCCCCCTATTCACTGCCCGCCAGTTTCGAGGGTCGCAGCTTCCCATGGTGCTGATGGCCAGCCCCAGCCGTGACGGGGAGTTTGTCGCCCAGGTGGCCCGGGGTCTGGGATTCATCGCGCTCTCGGGGTCCCGGCGCAAGGGCGGGGTGCAGACCCTGCGCCGGATGGCTGACTGGTTCCGCCGGGGGTACAGCTGCGGCCTGATTGCCGACGGCTCCCGGGGGCCGGCCCGGGTGGCCCAGAAAGGCCCCCTCTACCTGGCCCGGGAGACCCAGGGCGCCATCATCCCCGTGGCCGTGGCCGCCCGACGCAAACTGACCTTTGACACCTGGGACCGCTTTGAACTGCCGCTGCCTTTTGGCCGCCTGGCCGTGCTGGTGGGAGACCCCATCCGGGTGTGGCCGGAGGATCGGGGGCCGGCCCTGGAGGATAAACGCCTGGAACTGGAATCTTGCCTCAACCGCCTTTTCCTTCGGAGCCACTCATATTATCCTGCCGGGGGAAATTTTTTCTAATTCCTCGCCAAAATGGTCAATAAACGGTTGCCTTGTGCTGCCAATGTGTTAAATTTTAACAAAATAATTAAGGAATTGTGCACTGACATGCGCTTTGAAGACTTAGACGCCCAGACGCTGGACCAGATCGGGACGCCGGAGGACAACGCCAAGGCCCGGTCGCTGGTCGAGAATCATCAGGTCAAGCATGGCTACCGTTTGCCTGATCGTCTCCGGGGCTTGGTATTGGATGAACAACCTTTTCGGGTGGAAGTCAGGATTCGGGACGACCAGCTCACCTACGTGTGCGCCTGCCCTCAGGAAGAAGGCGAGGCTCTGTGCACCCATGTGCTGGCGTTGTTGCGGGCCTGGGACCAGGAACCGGAGAAATTTCTCAACCAGGCGGAACTGAAAGAGCGGTTGAAAAAGTACTCCAAGCGAGAACTGGTGGATATTATCCTGGACATGGCGGACCGGGTGGATGCAGTCCGAGGTATCCTGAAAGAAGAAGATCAGGGGCTGGACGATATCCTGGAGTCCATTGACCGGGTGATGGAGGAGGTCGCGGATGAGGCGGCTTCCCTGGCCGAGGCCGAAGTCAAGCTGCGGCGCGCCCAGGCCCGGGCCGACCGGTTGGCCCAGAGCGGCCGGCTGGCCGAGGCTCGCTCCATATATTTCTACCTCCTGGACAACATTCTCAGCCTGGAGGAGAAGTTTAAGAAGGAACAACTCTTCTCCCCTGACCTGAAAAAGGAACTGTTCGAAGAATACTGCCAGTTTATCCATGAGGACCGGCACTTGGAGAAGGAACTGGTGCAGCAGGAAATCGAGCAACTGGAATCCCGGACCCCCATCTCCCTGGGGGAACTGGATCTCTCAGAAGTCAAGCGGGAACTGGCGCTGCCGGGTTAATCCCAGGCAGACAACTGCGGCGGTCAGGGTTGAGCCCTGACCCGGAACGGCGCTGAGGCCCAGGATTATCGGACGATTAATCTCAAGACCCATCCCCCGCGGGGGTGGGTCTTTTGATTTCTCCGGCGGCCGCGGCCGGCGCCAGGATGGTTTTCTGGTAAATGCGCAGCAGCGACAGGAGAAAGGAGAGGATCAGGGGCCCCAGGATAAAGCCGATCATGCCGAAATAGGTCAGGCCGCCCAGGATGCTGAACAGGATGAAGATGCTGGGGGTTTCGCCGCTGCCTTTCATCAGGATGGGCTTTAGGACGTTGTCAATGACGCTCACCACCACCCCGCCCCAGATGATCAGCCCCACCCCCGCGCCTATGTGCCCGGTGAAGAGGAGATAAACCGCTGCGGGCCCCCAGATAATGGAGCTGCCCACCACCGGGACCACCGAGGCCGGGATCATCACCGTGCCCCAAAAAGCCGGCTGGGGCAGCCCGAAGATCAAAAACCCCACCCCTCCCAGGGTCCCCTGGGCGAAGGCCACGATCACCGTGCCCCACAGGGTGGCCTTGATGGTTACTTCCGTCTCCCGGAGAATCTCGTCGTTGTGAGCCGGGTCCAGGGGGGAGAGCTCTTTGATGGCCGTGATAAAGTCGTCGCCCTGGAGGAACATGAAAAAGGCGATGAACAGCACCAGCAGCAGGTCGAAAAAGAAAACGGTAAAACCTTTGATCAACCCGATGGCGTTGGTGTAGACGAAGGCGCTGGCCTTGCCCACCGCGGTCTGGACGATCTGCTCCAGCTTGATGTCGCCCGGGGGCAGGGGCAGTTTCAGGTGGGCCAGGTAGAGCTTGAAGACATCGATCTTGGCGGCGACCCAGTTCCAGAGGTCGCCGGACTGCATGCCCTTGGTCACCTGGCTGGAAAACTCCAGGGCCTGGGTGGCGATGATGCTCATCAGGCTGAACAGGGGGACCAGGATAATCAGGAGCAGGATAAGACAGGTGAGGGCCGAAGCCAGGACCTTGTAGCCCCGGAGGAGACGGGTGAGGCCCAGGTAGAGGGGCTTGGCGGTGAAAAACAGCACCAGCGCCATGAAAATGTTGAGAAGATACGGTTTGATGATGAGGTAGGAATAGTAGAGCACCAGCAGGGTGATGACCCCGAAAAACAGCCGGGCGAACCGGGTGTGCAGGCCTTCCTGGGGCTCCGGGGCCGGGCAGGGGGGGCAGGGCTCCGCCGGCGGCGGGGGGGCGCTCGGAGGCCCGGCGGCGGTCGGCGAAGCTGACTCTGGCCGGGACCCTGGCTGGTTTTCGGAGTCTTTCATGGCTACCGGCGACTATACGACAAAAACGCGGCTTTTGCCAAGCTGAAAAACGGGGAAACCGGTGAATAAGGGCAATAAGCTTCAGGGCGGGGGACCGGCAGGGGTGCCTTGATCAGCGGCGCCGGCCTCTGGCCGGTGAAAAGGCATAGGCTGGAAGCCGGTGCCGCCAAGTAGGGCGGGCATTGCCCGCCTTTTTTGTCTGGAATATATTTTTCTTGATGTATATACTATATGCATATACAATTACTCATGGAATTGGCATGGGATGAAGTCAAAAGGCGGGCCAATTATGCCAAACACGGCCTTGACTTCCGGGATGCGGAGAAAGTTTTTCAAGGAATTACCCTAACTGCTGAGGATAATCGCCAAGACTACGGGGAAAAACGGTTGATTTCATTGGGGCTGCTGGAGGATATGGTAGTCGTGGTCGTACATACGGCGCGAAGGGAAAAAATCCGCATCATCTCCATGCGTAAAGCCAACCCAGGGGAAAGGAAGGCTTATGAAGAAAAAATATTTTTCGGACTTGAAGCGCCTCAGGCATATGAAGGATGAGGAGATCGATTACTCCGACATTCCCGAATTGGACGAGGCCTTTTTTGAGAAGGCCGTGATCGTGCTGCCCCAACCCAAGGCCAGCGTTTCCATCCGCCTGGATCAGGAGGTGCTGGACTGGTTCAAGGCCCAGGGCAAAGGCTACCAGACCCGGATCAACGCCCTGCTCCGGGCCTACATGGAGGCGCACAGCAAGGGTTGATAAAAGGGTGCGCACCGCGCACCATGCATGAGGAGTCTGGTTTTAGTTCTCGTTCCCAAGCTCCCCGGGCTGTTGCCCAAACGCATTTTTATAAACTGCCTTTGACCGCTCCCGGATGGTGGGGCTACTATCTGGGGACGACGATGTAGCAGCAGCCAGCCCA
>VGSJ01000041.1 GCA_016875015.1 Deltaproteobacteria bacterium
AGCACGATACTATTTTAAACTAATTTGAATGTCAAGCTTTTTATCTAATTTATCTATTAGATTAGTGGCTACATATTTTACCAAAAAACACAATATATCAATTATATTCAATCTGTTATATGATTTTAGGTCTGGAACATCCGTTGCAAGAACCAAACCGGACACTGCTGCCTAACTCCCCCTTTTTCAAAGGGGGACTTTAATACCCCCCTGTGAAAAAGGGGGGCAGGGGGGATTTTTCATTGCCGGGGGTGAGCCGCCGTTGGCTCATGCCCGTTTCAGACCAGAGGCAGGCCGGACTGCGCCTCATGGGGACGCGGCGGCCGTTTCGTCCGCCTATCCTTCACCGATGACGTAAAGCATCTCGAAGCGGGAGGCCAATTCCTCCTTGGCCGCGTCTATCGCTTCCGGGGACAGGTTTTTGACCCGGATGTACACATCCCGGTAGCCTTCCTGGGACGTGGCGTAGGAAGACAGCAGGCTCACGAACCGGGCGCCCCGGGCCCGGAGCAGGTCCACCACTTCTTTGATGAGGCCGGGGCGGTCTTCCAGGCGCAGGGCGAACTGCACCCCGCCCTGGAGGACGCCGGTAATGTGCATAAAAGCCCGAAACACATCGGACTGGGTGATGATCCCCACTACCTTGCCGCTCTCATCCACCACCGGCAGGCCTGAGATGGTGTTCTCCAGCATGACCTGGGCGGCGCGTTCCACCGTGTCATTCTGGGAGACGCTGACGGGATTGCGGCTCATGATCTCCCGGACCTGGAGTTCGGCCAGAAGATAGTAAAGTTCGTGGACATCCAGGGTGGTGGCCTTGGAGGGGGAGGCCTCCTTCAGGTCCCGGTCGGTCACCATGCCCACCAGCTTCCCCTGGTCCACCACCGGTAGCCGCCGGAAACGGCGCTCTTTCATGATATGAATGGCTTTAACCATCGAGGTGTCCTCGGTAATGGTGACGGGGTTTTTGGCCATCCAATCCTTGATCAGCATGTTCCTTCTCCATTGAGGATGAATTGTAGGTTGGGGGTCTTGGCCGTGCCGGCGGGGAGCGCCCTCCGGGGCGCCGCCGGTTAAAGACGCGGTTCTTCTCCCTTAAAGAAACGTTCCAGGTTTTCCCGGTGACAGACCAGGATGAGGCCCGAGAGGGCGCCGGCCAGCAGCAGATAAGCCTTGGAATCGGAAAACAGGCCCACGGCCACCGGCAGCAGCCAGGCGCAGATCAGGGCGCTGACCGAGAAGATCCGGGTTTGGGACAGGGCCAGGAGATAAACCGCCGCCAGATTGAGCGCGGCCCAGGGGGCCAGCACGGCTACCACGCCGAAGGTGGTGGCCACGGCTTTACCCCCCTTGAAGCCCAGGTACAGAGGAAAGACATGGCCGGCGACCGCGGCGGCCGCCACCAGGGCCACGCCCGTATCCTGCCAGGCCCCCAGCGAAGTGAGCGTCATCCGGGCCAGGGCCACCGGCAGGGCCCCCTTGGCCACATCGCCCAGCAAGGTGATGGCCCCGGCCTTGCGGCCCAACCCGCGGCAAACATTGGCGGCCCCCAAATTGCCGCTGCCTTGGCGGCGGGGGTCCGGCCCTCCCAGGGCCCGGGCCACCCAAAGCCCCGATGGGATAGAGCCCAGCAAATAAGCCAGGACCATGAGAGCCAACACCAGGTGCATCAGGTTGCCTTTCTCTCAAGAGATCGAGTTGTCGGCCCGCGGCCACCATCGGGGCTCGCCGTCCCGGGGTGCCGATGATCTGCTGCCGGACCTTATCGCCCTCCCGGTAGGAGCGGACGATTTGGAGGTATTCATACACGCCGCCCCTGCCAACACTGCGTTTATTCCGCACGAACATGCGCTTAAGATGCAGATATCAAAGGGCATGGTCAAATATTTTCGGAGACATAAGGCAGCATGGGTTGGCACTGCATTTCCGCCATTCCCCAAAACGCCGCCTAACAATTGCAATCAGTTATATTGTTAGGTTATTTATGGGACACAACACTAGGCCACAGTCACCTCTTTACAGAGGTAGGTGTCCTGGATGGCGTTGAAGAGTTCCACCCCTTCTTTTATGGGCCGCTGGAAGGTCTTGCGCCCGGAGATCAGCCCCATGCCCCCGGCCCGCTTGTTGATCACCGCGGTGCGCACCGCGTCGGCCAGGTCGTTTTTGCCCGAGCCGCCGCCGGAGTTGATCAGCCCCGCCCGGCCCATGAAGCAGTTGGCCACCTGGTAGCGGCACAGGTCGATGGGGTGGTTGGGCGCCAGCTTGCTGTAAACCAGGTCGCTGGTCTTGCCGAATTTGACGGCCTTATAGCCGCCGTTGTTCTCCGCCAGCTTTTGCTTGATGATGTCCGCCTCGATGGTCACCCCCAGGTAGTTGGCCTGGCCGGTGAGGTCGCCGGCGACGTGGAAGTCGCCCTCCTTGGTCTTGAACGCGGGGTTGCGCAGATAGCACCAGAGGATGGTGGCCATCCCCAGCTCGTGGGCCACCTTAAAGGCCTCGGAAACCTCCATGATCTGACGGCGGCACTCCGGGGAGCCGAAATAGATGGTGGCCCCCACCGCCACCGCGCCCAGGTCGAAGGCCTGCTCGACGGAAGCAAACAGGGTCTGGTCGTAAAAGTTGGGGTAAGAGAGCATCTCGTTGTGGTTGAGCTTGACGATGAAGGGGATCTTGTGGGCGTACTTCCGGGCCACAGTACCCAGCACCCCTAAGGTCGAGGCTACCGCGTTGCAGCCCCCTTCAATGGCCAGCTTGACGATGTTCTCCGGGTCGAAGTAGATGGGGTTGGGGGCAAAGGAGGCGGCCGCGGAATGCTCCACCCCCTGGTCCACCGGCAGGATGGAGAGATAGCCGGTGCCGGCCAGGCGGCCATGCCCGAACAGGGACGCTAACGAGCGCAAGACCCCCGGGGTCCGGTCGCTCATCACCCAGACCCGATCAATAAAATCGGGCCCCGGCAGGTGCAGGCTATCCTTGGAGAACCCTTCGCACTTGTGGTTCAGCAGGTCATCGGCCTCCGCGCCCAACAACGATTGGATTTTTTTGATCAAGGGCCACCTCCTTAAAAACGGTTTTTGGTTTTTAGTTTTTAGTTTTTGGTTTTTGGTGGCACAGGCTTTCAGTCTGTGCAGAAGCAGGCTAACGCCTTTGAATAACTATCGACATAAATCTTTTTGTCGCCACGCTTGCCCCGGCCAAGGGCTTGTCAGTTTCAGGAAATTATTGCCATTCACCTTTTCAATATAAGACCGTTAATCCGGCAGGCAAGTTTTATCTCCCCGGCTCATTTTTTGAACCCATCAATTCCACCGCCACCCGGGCGGCCCGGGCCGAGGCCCCCGGTCCCCCGAGGCGGCGGATCACTGTGGCCAGGCCGCGCCGCACCGCCTTTATGCGCCCCGGGTCCTGGATGAGAGTCAAGACCTCGTGGGCCAGACGCTCCGGGGTGAAATCATCCTGGATAAGCTCCGGGAACACGCGCTCCCCGGCCAACAGATTGGCCATGCCCACATGCTCCACCCGGACGAGCCGGCGGGCCACCGCAAAGGTGAGGGGGGACACCCGGTAAACAATGACCGTGGGCGCCCCCGCCAGGGCCGCCTCCACCGTGGCCGTGCCCGAGGCCACCGCCGCGGCGTGCGCTGCGCCCAGGGCCTGGTAGGCCTGGCCGGGGATGATGCTGAGCCGCAAGGCCGTCGGGTCGGGTTTAAAACCCGCCCCTACGATATCTTCCCCGGAAACCATCGACTGCACCAACTCCGCCGGGGCGGTGGAGGCCAGGGGCAGGATGAACTGGGTCTGGGGGATGCTCCGGCGGATGAGTTCAGCGGCCTTAAGCATAATGGGCAGGTGCCGCTCGATTTCGCCGGCCCGACTGCCGGGGAGCAGGGCGATGGTGAGGGCTTCCGGGTCCAGGTTATGCTCCAGCAAAAAGGTCCGCCGGTCAGTGAGGGGCGGCAGGGTTTCCCGAAAGGGGTGGCCCACGTAATCCACGGCTACGCCCCGCTGCCGGTAAAAGTCGGCCTCAAAGGGGAAGATCACCGCCATCCGCTCGGTGAGGCGGGCCAGGGTGCGCACCCGGTAGGTGCGCCAGGCCCACACCTGGGGGCTGATGTAGTACATCACCGGCACCCGGTAATACCTGGCCAGGCGGGCCACCCAGAAATTGAAGTCGGGAAAGTCCACCAGGATGGCCAGGTCCGGGCGCGCCGTTTTCAAGACTTTGCCGATGGTTCGGAGGGCCTGCCAGATCGCGGTCAAGTGCCCCGCCACTTCCAGGAGGCCCACCACGGCGATGTCCGCCGCGGGGGTGAGAATCCGCACCCCCGCGGCGGACATCGCCTCGCCCCCCACCCCGCAGAACTCAGCCTGGGGGCAAGACTCCCGGATGGCCGCCACCAGCCGGGCGGCGTGGTCATCCCCGGAGGCCTCCCCCGCGACGACAAGGATTCGGGGGGGCTTACGCCCCGGGGGAAAAGGGGAAAAGGGGAAAAGGGGAAAAGGGGGAGGTTGTTCCAGCATGTGGTTCTATCTCCTAACCTTTTTTGCCTTTTCCCCGTTCCCAAGCTTGGCTTGGGACCTTTCTATTGCCAAGCAAAGCTTTGGAGACGAGATGAAATGGTGCGCACTGCGCACCCTGAAAGAACTTTTCAGAAACGAGGTCTCGATTTGGTTTTTCTCCCTTTTCGCCTTTTTCCCTCTTCCCCTTTTCCCCCCCAATCTTTACCCCTTCGCCAGTTTCATGGCGGCGTTGATTTCCAGGGCCAGGTCCAGGGCGGCCCGGCCGGCCTCGCCGGGGATGAGAGCTTCCCCGCCGTCCTGGATGGTCTGGAC
This sequence comes from Deltaproteobacteria bacterium, assembly GCA_016875015.1. Classification (GTDB taxonomy): domain Bacteria; phylum Desulfobacterota; class Desulfobaccia; order Desulfobaccales; family 0-14-0-80-60-11; genus 0-14-0-80-60-11. The sequence continues at coordinate 4,834 of VGSJ01000041.1, forward strand.
AAAGGCCGTGATCTCCTTGAGCAGGACGTCTTCCTGGGAAAACCGGCGGGTTTCCAGGGCCACCCCCGGCAGCGGCCCTATGGCCCCGTCCTTCCGGGAGGCGGCGGTGAGTTCCCGGTTCTCAAAATCCACCGCCAGGTAGGCATCGGGCTGGAAGAGGCGGAACTTGCGCATGGACTTGAAGGACATGCGGGAGGCGGTGAGGTTGGCGATGCAGCCGTTGGCGAACTCCAGCCGGACGTTGGCCAGGTCCACGCGGTCGGTGAGGACCGAGATGCCCGCGGCCCGGATCTCGGCAACGGGAGAGGGGACCAGGTTCAGCACATGATCCAGGTCGTGGATCATTAAATCCAGGACCACGTCCACGTCGGTGCCCCGCTCCTTGAATAACGACAGGCGGTGGCTCTCGATGAACCGGGGCTGGGTCACCCGCGCTTTGAGCTCCTCCATGGCGGAGTTGAACCGCTCCAGGTGGCCCACCATGAGGATGAGACCGCGCTCCCGGGACAGATGGACCAGTTCGTCGGCCTCGGCCACGGTGGTGGTAAGGGGCTTTTCCACCAGCACCTGGCACCCGGCGGCCAGGCAGTCCCGGACCACGGCAAAATGCTGGGAAGTGGGGACCGCCACGCTCACCGCCGAAACCATCGGCAGGAGTTCCCGGTAGTCGACAAAATCCCGGGTGTGCAAGGCGTGAGCCACCTTCCGGGCCTGGTCCCGGTTGAGGTCGGCCACCCCCACCAACTCGGTTTCGGCCAGAGCGGCATACTTTTCCGCGTGGAAGCGGCCCAAATATCCCACCCCAATGACACCTACTTTTACCGGTTCGGCCATTTGTTTCATATGTTTCATAAAGGTGCCCGCGCCCCAGAATACGGACCGCCGCAGTCGGCGCGCCGTTTTGCCCATAATACCGGAAAAAGGGCGGACAAGGCAATGAAAACCGGGGGAAATACCGTTTGACAAGTGCGGCTCGAAACGATAATAATTTTCAGCACGTTTCCCGGAGGTGCGATTATGGTGGAGAAGGCCAAGTTCATCTGGTTCGGCGGCAAATTCATCCCCTGGGAGCAGGCCCAGGTCCACGTCCTGACCCACACCCTGCACTACGGGTTGGGAGTTTTTGAAGGCATTCGGGCTTATCATTGTCACGATGGCCGCACCGCGGTTTTTCGCCTCAAGGAGCATATCCAGCGCCTGTTCGATTCCGGTCACGTCATGATGATCGACATTCCCTTCCAAAAGGACGAAATCGAGGCGGCCTGCTGCGAAATCCTGCGGCTCAACGGCCAGAAGGAGGCGTATATCCGCCCCCTGGTGTTTCTGGGGGAAGGGGTCATGGGGATCCATCCCAAGGGCTGCCCCATACAGGTGGCCATTATCAGTTGGGTCTGGGGGGCCTACCTGGGGGACGAGGGCCTGCGCCGGGGCATCCGGGTCAAAACCTCATCCTTCACCCGGCATCACGTCAACATCATGATGACCAAGACCAAGACCGTGGGAAACTACGTCAACTCCATCATGGCCAAACTCGAGGCCGTGCACGCGGGCTACGACGAGGCGTTGCTGTTGGATACCGCCGGGTATGTCTGTGAGGCTTCCGGGGAAAACATTTTTATTGTCAAAGACGGCATCATCAAGACACCGCCCTTGACGTCGATTTTGCCGGGCATCACCCGGGACTGCGTCATCACGCTGGCCCAGGATATGGGCCTGACCGTGAAGGAGGAGCGTTTTTCCCGGGACGAGCTCTACCTGGCGGACGAGGTCTTTCTGACCGGGACCGCGGCGGAAATCACCCCTGTCCGGGAGGTGGACGGCCGCCTCATCGGTCCGGGCCGCCCCGGCCCCGTCACCCAGAAGATCCAGGAGGTTTATTTCGGGGTGGTTAAGGGCCAAAATGACCGTTACCAGCATTGGTTAACGTATATTTAACCGGGACGGCGACGCTCCGGTGTTTAACAAGAAAAAAGCGGGCCTCAGAGCCCGCTTTTGGTGTGCCTGCACCCCTTCCTCCGGGCGAGTGGCGACCTAACCCTTATCGCATTCCTTCACATACTGCATCAAAACGTCGGTTTCCGTAATCAGGCCCACCAGCCGGTTCCCTTCCACCACCGGCAGGCAGCCGATTTTTTCCTCAATCATCATCTTGGTCGCTTCACACACGTCGGTATCCGGAGTAATGGTAATCACCCCGGTCACCATGACATCCTTGATGCGCAGGGTTTTCATCAAATCCCGGGTGTCCTCGGAGGCGTAACCCAGGGCCTTGGCCAGGGAGCTTTTGAACAGGTCCCGCTCCGAGACAATCCCCACCAGCCGGGCGCCGTCCACCACCGGGAGATGGCGGATGCGCCCCAGGCGCATGATATCGTTGGCCAGGCTGAGTTCGTCGTTGACGTCCAGGGTGGCCACCTCTTTCACCATGATCTCATTGACCTGCATATATGCCTTTCCTCCCCCGTAAGATTCCCTGGCGGTCAGGAGCCGCTCCGGTTTCTTGCGCTTATGGCTGACTGGCAGGCTCCGCTAGTGTCGCGATCCATAAATTGTATGGTATAAAACCAGCCCCAGTTAGAATGCCGGGTGCTTTAAGTCCCCCTTTCTTAAAGGGGGATTTAGTGGGGATTATTAAGCAGTTATTTAATCCCCCCTTACCCCCCTTTAGAAAAGGGGGGAAGAAAACCCCCAACTTTGATTGTCATATTAATGGTGAAACGTCACCCTAAAGGGACGCCAGCCACTCCTGGCCCCTTATCCCCATCTCCTTTAAGGTGGTCAACACCCGGCGGCCGTCGTCCTGGCTCATGTAGCCCGTCCCGCAGGCCGGGGTGAGGAGGGACTGGGCCAGGATTTCCTTGGGTCCCCAGTGCACGTCCTTAGCCAGCCGGGCTGCCTGCTCCTTAAAACGCCGCCACAAGGTGTCCGGGGTTTCAGACTGAAAGTCTTCATTGGTGGGGACCAGACCCCAGGCCAGCCACCCGCCCCGGGCCAGGTAGTCCGCCAACGCCCGGTCATAGAGGCGGAGGCTCTCAAAGTAACCGTAGGAATCAAAGCTGAGGATGTCGATGGGGACATTGAGCAGCAGGGACCAGTCGGTGTTGCCGCAGCAGTGGACCCCCAGGGTGACCGGGCCGGCGGCGGCCCCCCGGGCCTCTTCCAGGGTTTGGGTCAAGATTTCGGTCACCTCAGCTTTCGAGATGGGCAGATAAGCGGAACCGAACCCCGTGAGGAAGGGTTCATCAAGGAAGACGATGGGCGCTTTGCCCAACTCCCTGAATTTTTCGGCCTGCCAGGCCACCTTGCGGGCCAGGCCGGCGCACACGGCCTGGGTCAGCTCCCGGTCATAGAGGATCGGCTTGCCTTCCGCGTCCTTAACGACGCCGGCAAAGGTCACCGGTCCGGACAACTGGCCTTTGAGGGCCGGGCTGGGGTATCCCTGGGAGGCTATCGCCTCAAGGAGAGCGAAGAACCCCCGGGCGTCTTCCGCCTGGAAAGCGAAGGGAGTTAAGTCGCCGGACAGGACGACCTCATAAAACTGGGCCAGGGCTTCATCCCGGGGCAGGTCCGGGTCCATGGCGACGCTGCGGTTCACTTCGTCCACCTTCAAGCCGGGAAGCCCCCGGGCCGCCTGGGCTGCCATCTCCTCGAGATATCCCAACCGGACCATCTGGGGCCAGTAAGGTATCTGGGGCAAAGTCTCCAAAACCAGGGCCACGGTCTCTTGGGGGTCGGTGAAGGGCACCGAACCGATGCCGGTGGTGGCTAGGCCGCTCAGGCCGGACATAGTCATCTCTCGGATAGTTTGCCTAAACCCTATTATGTTTCCCGAACCTTGTCAATAGCGCCCCCGAAAGGTATTGGCTGGCGGCCCAGCCTTGATAGGCTGGGCACGACTAACACCAAGTTGCCGTCAAAAAAAGTAATTCCCCTTCGTAGCGACTGTCACTGCGCACCACCCGCCACCGCAGATCTTCGCCACCCATTGGCGTTACCCAGCCGGAACTGGGAAACGAGAGGACTTAAGTGTAGGGCGGGCACGGCCCGCCATGTCATGGTGCGCAGTGCGCACTCTACGAAAATCTTTTCAAAACAGTCGCTCATGGGCCTTTGGCCCACCCGTAATACCGTGTTCGTTTGGTAGGGGCGGGTTTGAAACCCGCCCCTACGCGTGATATCAATAGGTTATCCGGATGATTTGTTTCATTTCAAAGGGAACCCGGTATAAAGCATGAAAAAGTAGAAATCGCAATTAGGGCGGGCCGCGCCCGCCCTACAGTTGACTTTTCAGAGCACACCAGCCGGGGCGGCGGTTCCACAGAAAACAGAAAACGGAAAACGGAAAACTTTTCAGGACATAAACCAAGTGGCATAAAATCTCCTCGAGGAACTTTTCGGTCCCCGGCCGGAATTTTTTAGCTCAGATCATATTTTTTATAATTTTGGGCGCCGGCGTAAGCAATTTTGTTGCATCTGTTGAGATTTTCAGGCAATATTATGCTCAGAAGTCTTGTGGGGGGAGACATGACTTCACCGAGTTCGTCGGTTAAGACCCAGAAGGTGGGGGGAGGCTACAAGCTCAAGGCGGGGATTGCCCTGATCATGGGAGTGACCATGGTTCTGGTGATCCTGTTCAGCCAGCATGGCTTCTATAATGTCTTTCGCTTCCGGCAGGATTGGCAAAGGCTGGATCAAGAGAACACCAGGTTGGCCGCAGAAAATGCCCGTCTGGCCCGCAGCATCGACCGCCTGCAGCACGACCCGGAATATATCCAGGACCGGATCCGGCAGGATCTCAATTTTGTCAAGCACAACGAGCTTATCTTCCAGTTCCCGCCGGAAAAACCGGGGACCGCTCCGAATCTGACCGCCGCCGTCAACGGCGAGACGCCGCCCTCGGCCGGGGCCCCGGCCATTGCCGAAAGGAGAACCGGCGCCTCGAAGTTGGTCTCCACGCCAACGGATGGGTCTTCTAACAAGAGGGCCGGCCACCGCCGTGAGTGAGCCCTCTCCCTTAACCGTCATCTAAAACCAGCTTGGGGAGATTTTTTCAGGCGCCTGACCGGGCCGGGAGCAGGCCCCCGACTTTGGGGGCCGCGTCACCGGCCGCCGGATTCTCCATAACTCATCGAAAACTCGTCGAAAAAATAAGGGTAATTGAACTTATGTATTCTACCGCGGAATTTAAGAAAGGTTTGAAGGTTGAACTGGAAGGCGTGCCTTACACGATCGTGGACTTTCAACACGTCAAGCCGGGCAAAGGCGGGGCCTTTGTGCGCACCAAGCTCAAGAGCCTGCTCACCGGCCGGGTGCTGGATCAAACGTTCCGTTCCGGCGAAAAAGTGAAGCGGCCGGACCTCATGGAGCGGGAGATGCAGTACCTGTACCGGGAGGGGGACAGCTTCTGCATGATGGACAACGAGACGTATGATCAGATGATGCTCTCCGGGGACCAGGTGGGCGAGGTGCTACCTTACCTGACGGAGAATCTGACCGTCAAGATCCTCTTCTTCAACCAGCAGCCGGTGGCAGTCGAGGCGCCCCTGTTCGTGGAACTGGCGGTGGCTCAAGCCGATCCCGGCATGAAAGGCGACACCGCCGCGGGCGGCACCAAGCCCGCCACCCTGGAAAGCGGTTTGATCCTCCAGGTGCCCCTGTTCATCAATGAGGGCGACCGGGTAAAGGTGGATACCCGCACCGGCGGCTATATCGAGCGGGTCAAGTAAGGCCGCGGCTCAGACCAGCTTCACCAGCACCACGTAGCGCTTCACCCCGAAGTTTATGGCCTTGCCTTGGTTGCTCAGGTAGATGTCCACCTTTTTGTTCCAGCGGGGAGCCATGCGGTCTTGAAACTCAAAGACCCCCATGCCGTGCAATAATACCCGATCGCCAAAATCCATATTCAGGTTTCGTTCCAGGTCCCGGCTGAGAGCAATCATCCCCACCTGTACCCGGCGCCCCGAGGAAGTGATGCCTTTGCTGCCGGGGCAGTGGTGGTATGCCGTTACCGTGACGATCGACATGGTGACGCACATCGTAGGTCGGGGACAGGCCAGAACCCCCACCCCTAAGATACAGATTAGCATTATCATTTTCCGCATGGTTTTCCCTCGCTTTTAATCCGGTTAGAAGCTTACGGATGGTTCGGGAATGGAGTGAGAAAGGAACTGCCGGGAAACTGCTAAGGGCCTTGGCCCCGGGATTGCTTCGATAGTGTTTTTCGCCTTCAGCCTCGGGCCGCCGGGTCCGGGGGAAACGTTCCCCCGGCCTCATCGGCCGTCCGGTCTCAGGCTCCCATTCCCATCAATCCAATGGTGAAGTGAACTATCTGCCGCACACCCTTGTGGGCTTATTTGATTGTGCGCTATCTATATCGCAAGAAAATGGGGTTGTCAAGCATTCATTTCATTATTTTTTGTAACATGCTTAATTAACAGATTAATTAACCTATATCAAATTGTGTCATTTTTCTCAATGGCGGCCACCGGAAGTTTTCCGGGTTAATTTTTGCCTGAGTGGGTCAGAGGACCCCAATTGCCGCAATATTTTCTCTCAAGTGGGGTATTTTTGCCGATAATCCGGCTATGGAGCAAACTGCGTCAATAATATGAAATTTTTGATTGTTATAAACTAGTTATGATTGTGAGATTAATCCGGCCGCCGCGCTTGGCGGCACAGGTTTTCAACCTGTGCCACCCGCACCGGTAAGATACCGGCGCCGCCAAAAACTTTCAGACCAGTTGCTCATGGGCCTATCGGGCCACCCGTGAAGCATGAAAAGGCGGTATTGGCTGGTGGCGCAGCCTTTCCAGGCTGTGCAAGGCTAACCCGCTACTTTGGCACAGGCTGGAAAGCCTGTGCTACTGAACTTGAGTTTCTGGTTTTTTCAACAAGATTTAGCCTGTATCCTGATGATTTTACAAAGTAATTAGGTCATTTTTTCAGTTTGGTTGCGGCCATAGGCCGCGATGTGCCACCAATTTAAAGAACTTTCAGAGGGTGCGTCTTACGCACCAAGAATGGCGCGTGAGACGCGCTACGGATTTTAGCGCCTTGGGGAACCATTCTCCGGACCTGAAAATACTTTTCTGAGAGCAACCTGGCATGAGACCGTGTTCCCTTTGAAATGAAACAAACCATCCAGATAACCTATTGATATCTCTCGTAGGGGCGGGTTTCAAACCCGCCCCTACAAAACGAACACGGCATGAGACCTCCCCCGCGCCGGGGAGTGGGCCCCGCCGATAATTTCATTTTTTGAACGAGCCAGCCAAAAGCTGTCATAAAATAAAGGTTGTTAATTTAACAGGATATGCAACGGCAGCGCCTGGATGTTTACTTTCTTAAACAAACAGGCCCCAGAAGCGTATGGGCCGTGAAGCAATATAACTTGTAATAGCAGACAGTTAACCGAATAGGCCCATATAGCATGAATATTGCATGCAAATAATTAGGTATCTGCTCCAGGAGGTTGCCGGCGGCAGGCAGGAGAGTTGAATGCGCCGGTCGCGGGAGCCTGGATGGCCTGGGATAATTAATTGCGGATTTCCATTAAATTGCTTTGCAAATGCTTTGCAAAAAAGTTAAAAATTGCTTGACAAGTCATTTAAGGATTGTTAATATTATCCGTACAAAAAAATAGAGCAAAGTCGAGAAGCGCCAAACCTACCGCAAGGTAGGGACGGAAAGCTACGGGTCTCATGGAGATAGCCGGGTTGCCTTGAGGAGATCAAAGGCAACCCGGTTTTTTTATAAACCGAATTAACCAAATAAACCGAATTAACGGCCAGGAGCTGCTCCCCCAGCCCTGCCGGGACGAATTAAGGAGGAGAAAATCATGCGTTTCTTCTGTGGAAAACGAGCTGTATTGGCGCTTTTGACCGTCGCCGCGGTGATGATGTTGCCGCTATCGGCAAACGCTATCACCTTCACGCTTCCCGTCCAACCGGATGGCAAACAGGCCCAAGTTACTTTTACTCCCGACTTCACTGCTGACACACTGACTATCACACTCGCCGAGTTAGGCGTCGCAGCGATGGCCAATGCCGATGTGCTGACCGCGGTTTATTGGGATATGACCCCTGGTGTCGCCCTTACGGCCGTTTCAGCCACTGGCTTCGGTGCCACTGGTCCATACTTCGTGACGGGCGACGTCGGCCATAACTGGCGGTATGTAACCGGGTTCGTTCCTCCCGTGGTAACCGCCTCCTATGCGCTTAGCACGGTAGGAGCCGCTATTCCCGGCGGGGGCGGGTTTGGGAATATCCCCTCAAGCGGCGGGTCGACGAATATTGATGGGGTTGATTACGGAATTGTAAATGGCATTTTTGGAACTGACCGTGGCCAATTCCCTCGAACAGACCCATATGTTTCAGGGTACATCACTTTCATTTTCGGAATCCCCACTGATGTCGTAAGCCTGGATTTCAGCAACGTTTCTTTCAATTACAGCTCCGGGGTAGACAACAGGATGGTCCCCATCCCGCCATCGGCTTTGCTGCTGGGCTCCGGCCTGCTGGGGCTGGGCCTGGTGGGCTGGCGGCGGCGGGGAAAAAAGGCGTAAGAGAACCGAGGGCGGCCGGGCACCGGCCGCAGCCGCAGAACCGGCGGCGCCCCTTGAGGGGCGCCGCTTTTTTTAGTGGGGGAAAGACGTTGGCTTATGCGGCGGATTAGGGTAAAATTTTAAGATATAGCGGTTGCCACAAATTCTTTCCGCGTCCTGATGCCTAAATCCCCCTAAATCCAATACGGTTCACTTAAGGTTTGGCTATTTCGATGGGTTGCTGGGGCGAGGATGCCCCCCCTCACCCCAGCCCTCTCCCCCCGCCGGGGGGAGAGGGTTAGGGTGAGGGGGAATTAATCACTTTCTCCCTGTCGTTGATAAATGCGTTCCCGGATTTTTTGAAAGCTCGGGTGCTAAGTGAACACCATTGCCCCTAAATCCCCCTTTTAAGATAAAGGGGACTTAATAGAGCGTCCTTATAGCTCCCCCCTTTTCTAAAGGGGGGTAGGGGGGATTAGAGTGTCTTATACTGTGTTCCCTTTGAAATGAAACAAACCATCCAGATAACCTATTGATATCTCTCGTAGGGGCGGGTTTCAAACCCGCCCCTACAAAACGAACACGGTATTAATATCGGAAAAAACTTTTGGTAAATGCTATAATCAATGACCTCGTAAAAAGTCTTTTTCCCCTCCTCTGGTGGGAGGGGATTAAGGGGAGGGGGAAGATAACTGGCCGAAGATGCTAATTATTTCACCCCCACCCTAACTCTCCCCCATCAAGGGGGAGGGGAGTTTTGGACTTTTTACGAAACCATCATAATTCACTGCTAAAAGGGTTAAGCGCACCATGTTCACCGGGCTGGTGGAAGGCATAGGCGAGCTTGTGGGCCTCGCCCCCGTGGCCGAGGGGTTGAGGCTCACGGTCAAGACCTCGTTTCCTGCCGGGGATCTCACTCTGGGGGAGTCGGTGGCCGTGGCCGGGGCCTGCCTTACGGTGGTGGCCCTCAACCCGCCCCGGGCCGACTTCGAGGTGTCGCCGGAGACCCTGGCCGGCACGACTTTTCCCTTGAAAAAGGCGGGGGACCGGGTAAACTTGGAAAGGGCCGTCAGACTGGGGGACCGCCTGGGCGGCCACCTGGTCACCGGCCACGTGGACGGCGTCGGGGTGGTGCGGGAGGTCAAGCCCGGCCCGGCCCATACCCAGATGAAATTCGAGCTGCCCGCCGCCCTGAGCCGCTTCGTCATCGAGAAGGGCTCCATCGCGGTGGACGGGGTCTCCCTGACCGTAAACACCTGTCCGGGCAATACCTTTACCGTGAACGTCATCCCGCACACCGCCCGGGAGACCACCCTGGCGAGCCTGAAGGTGGGCGACCGGGTCAACCTGGAGACGGATATTATCGGCAAGTACGTGGCCCGGCTGCTGGGTCGGGACGCGCCGGCCGGGGAGGGGGTCACCCCGGAACTGCTGGCCCGGCACGGCTTTTTGTGAGTTTTTAGTTTTTGGTTTTTAGTTTTTGGTCTTAGTAATCAGCTTTTTCAATCAAATTGCCGGATTGGCCCTTTTCCTCAGGGCGATAAGCAGTGAACGAAAGACTAAGCACCCAGATTAAGGATTTTTAGAACTAAAAACTAAAAACTAAAAACCAAAAACCAAAAACAGGAACTCAAACATGTCGGTTTCACCCATTGAAGCAGCCATACAAGACATCCGCCAGGGTAAGATGATCATTCTGGTGGACGACGAGGACCGGGAAAACGAAGGCGATCTCACCATGGCGGCTTCGATGGTCACGCCCGAGGCCGTCAATTTTATGGCCCGCTTCGGGCGGGGGCTCATCTGCCTGGCCCTGTCGCCGGAGATCGTGGAGCGCCTGCAGTTGCCGCAGATGGTCAGGGACAACCAATCGGGCTTCAAGACCGCGTTCACGGTGTCCGTTGAGGCCCGGCGCGGGGTCACCACCGGGATTTCCGCCGCGGACCGGGCCACCACCATCCTCACCGCGGTGGCGGACCACGCCCAGCCGGATGACCTGGTGAGCCCGGGGCACGTCTTTCCCATCCGGGCCCGCAAAGGCGGGGTGCTGGTGCGCACCGGGCAGACCGAGGGCTCCACGGACCTGGCCCGCCTGGCCGGCCTGAAAGGCGCGGCGGTTATCTGCGAGGTCATGAAGGACGACGGCGCCATGGCCCGGATGCCGGACCTGGAAAAATTCGCGGCGGAGCATAATATCAAGATCGCCACCATCGCCGACCTGGTGGAACATCGGTTGCGGCACGAGTCCTTTGTCCACCGCCGGGCCACCGTCAAACTGCCCACCTATTTTGGGGAATTCACCGGCATCGCCTATGACAATGATGTGGATGACAACCAACATGTCGCCCTGGTGAAGGGGGAGATCAACCCCGATGAACCCATACTGGTGCGGGTCCACTCCGAATGCGTCACCGGCGACGTCTTTCACTCCCTCCGGTGCGACTGCGGCGACCAGCTGGAGGCCGCCATGCAGATGGTGGAATGCGAAGGCCGGGGCGTCATTCTGTACATGCACCAGGAGGGCCGGGGCATCGGCCTGGTCAACAAGCTCCGGGCCTATGAGCTCCAGGACCAGGGCGCCGACACCGTGGAGGCCAACGAGGCCCTGGGTTTCAAGGTGGACCTGCGGGACTACGGCATCGGGGCCCAGATCCTCCGGGACCTGGGAGTCAGGAAGATGCGTCTCATGACCAACAATCCCAAGAAGATTATCGGGCTGGAAGGCTACGGCCTCAACATGGTGGAGCGGGTGGCCCTGGAGATTCCCCCTAACCGGGAGAATCGCAACTACCTCAAGACCAAGTGCCAGAAGATGGGGCACATGCTGAAAATGGTATAAAAAAAGGGCGAAGAGGGGAAAAGGCGAAAAGGAAAAGCAAGATGTGGCTTGGTTCGCCGCAGAGTCTTGTTGAGATTCGCTTCTGCGGATTAGAGGATTTGGGGAGAAAAGGATTGAGATTGAAGGCTTTTTTTATACTTTTCGCCTTTTCCCCTTTTCGCCCCAAAAATTTTTCCATAGGCCCCCACATGGCCCTATCACGTTACCAGAAGGAGGGCAGATGCGTACGATAGAAGGCAAGCTCATCGCCGCCGGTCTGAAATTCGCCCTGGTAGTGAGCCGGTTCAATTCCTTTATCACCGAGCGCCTGCTGGAGGGCGCCCTGGACTGTTTGCGGCGCCAGGGCGCGGCGGAGGAGCACCTGGTGGTGGTGCGGGTGCCGGGGGCCTGGGAGATTCCCCTGGCGGCCAAGCGCCTGGCCCAGGCGGGGGCCTACGACGGCATCATCTGCCTGGGCGCAGTGATCCGGGGGTCTACGCCTCATTTCGATTACGTGGCCGCAGAGGTGAGCAAGGGGGTCGCCCAGGCGTCCCTGGAGAGCGGGGTGCCCATCGCCTTCGGCATCCTCACCACGGAAACCCTGGAGCAAGCCATCGAACGGGCCGGCAGCAAGGCGGGCAACAAAGGCTTTGCCGCGGCCGAAGCCGCCATCGAAATGGCCAACCTCCTGAAAGAGATGGGAGCCTGACTGCTTGGGGGGGTATTCCCGCAGCCGCTGCCGGGATTGGGCCCTGCAATTTCTCTATCAGGGCGAGTTTGCCGGGTTGCCCCGGCCCGAGGCCCTGGAGCGGTTCTGGCACCATTTCCAGGCAGAAGGCGTCCCTCCCGCCTATCTCCAGGACTTGGTGGAGGGAGTAGCCTCCCACCTGGAGGAGTTGGATGCCTTTATCGTGCGCTACTCGGAGCATTGGCGCCTGGAGCGCATGACCATCGTGGATCGCAACCTGCTCCGGTTGGCCATCTATGAACTGATGTACCAGCCCCACATTCCGGTTAAGGTAGTGATCAACGAGGCGGTGGAGATGGCCAAGCGCTACGGCAGCGAGGCCTCCGGGGGCTTCGTCAACGGCATCCTGGACCAGGTGCGGATGTCTGTGGGCCGGGAGGTCTGAGGCGTCCGGGGTCTGCGGCCGCTTGCGGCCGGCGGAAGAGTTGGCTCCCGGGGGTTGCATGTTGGGGTATAAGTGATTATTAATGTATAGTAAACGCCAAAGGTTTTTTCCGTTATGGCGCATGCTCAAAAAACCGAAATCTCCCCTAACCCTCCTTTGTCAAAGGGGGGGAACTACAAGAAATTGCTTTAAAAGTCCCCCTTTGGAAAAGGGGGATTTAGGGGGATTTAAAAATCACCAAGTTGAATGAATTTATGGCAAACGCTATATCTTGAAAAACCGGCGATCCTGATCGACATTCCCTGGCAAAGGGCGTTGGCATTCTGGCTTGAACCGCACTGCGGGAGAAGGGGGACAAGATGACTCGGAAATGGTTGGCGATTGCATGCGTGGTTTTCTTTGCCGTGTCTCTGGCAGGCTGTGTCACTGATAGCGGCTACTATGATCCAGCCCGGTCCGCCGGGGCCGGCGCCTTGGGCGGGGCGGCCACCGGCGCCGCCCTCGGCGCCATCATCGGCGCGGCCAGCGGTAACGCCGCCACCGGCGCCTGGATCGGCGCGGCCGCGGGCGGGACCCTGGGCCTGGTGGGCGGGGCGCTTTATGCCTCCCACCGCAACAGCGAGATCCGCTCGTCCCAGGCCGCGGCCCAGGCGTATAACTACCAGGGCCAGGGCAACGTGGTGAGCGTGGACCGCGCCACGGCCTCTCCCGGCATGGCCAGACCGGGGCAGCAGATTATGCTGGGGGTTGATTACACCATCCTGACCCCGGAAAATGTGCCGGTATCCGCCACCCTGGTGCGGGAGATCCGGTATCAAGGCAGCCTGGTGGGGTCGCCTTACCAGACCACGGTGTCCAATGCCAACGGCAGCTACAATGACACCGTGACGTATTCCCTGCCCGGCAACGCCACCCCCGGCGTCTATACCGTCGTCACCCGGTTGATGAGCAACTACGGGACCTCGCAGCGGGACGCGTCTTTTAGCGTGCAGTAAGGCCTCGCACTCGGAGGAGCCTGGGAGATTTTGCCGGGCGGCGGAGAATTTCCCGGGTTTCTCCCCCGTCCCCATTGACAAGCCCATTAGTTTCTGATAAATAGTTATTTTTTACCCTTCCTTGCTCTGGGCCTTAAAGCACCAGGGCCATTCGACCATAAGGAGGAAGAATGCGCCGCTATGAATCGCTCTGGGTGGTGAATGGCGACCTCCCCGATGAAGAAGTGAAATCCGCCATCGACAAGTTTTCCAAGATTATCTCCTCCCAAGGTGGAACCCTGGTGGGGCTGGATGAGTGGGGCCGCCGCAAGCTGGCCTACAAAATCCAAGGCACCATCCGGGGCTACTACGTGTTAGCCGATTTTGCCGGGACGTCCGAGACGGTTAAGGAGTTGGAACGCAACTACCGGATTGACGACCGCATCATCCGCTTCATCACCACCAAGAAATCGGACAAGGTGAATCTGGAGGCCCTGCAGGCAGAGATCGCAGCCAAGGCCAAGGCGGCCGCGCCGCCGGCGGAGCCTGAAGCCGCGGCCCCGGTGGAAGTCGCCGCCCCCGCGGAAGCTGCCGCCCCAGACGAACCCGCCGCCCCTGCAAAGGAGGAATAATCCGTGCCTGTAATGCCTCGCCGCAAACGGAAGCAATTTTACGTCCGCCGCAAGGTCTGCCGGTTTTGCGTGGACGCCCATCTGCCCATCGATTACAAAGATGTCAATACCCTGAGACAATTTGTCACGGAGCGGGGCAAGATCATTCCCCGCCGCATCTCGGGGAACTGCGCCCGCCATCAGCGGCGGGTCACCAGAGCCATCAAGCAGGCCCGGCTGCTGGCCTTGATTTCTTATACCCCGCAAGTGCCCGTTACGTGAAGGCAGGGGTGAGGGGTAATCCGTGGGCCGGGGTCTCGTCATCTGGTTCCTCTGCCTGGGCGCCCTCCTCATCGGGTTCCTGGGGGCCCAGGTTAATCCCCTAGCCTACCTCCTGGTCGGCGTTCTGGCGCCCTTGCCGGTGCTGGTAATCGGTTGGCGCTCCGGGGAGTTGGCGGCTCTGGCGGTGGCCCTGGCCGGCACCGCCGTCATCTTCTTCTTGCACCCCGTTCTGGAAACCATCTGGCAAAACCTGGGGGTTCTCAATCTGCTGCTCATGGGGGTGATGTTGGCCAGCCTGCAGTGCCGGGGAGTAACCGCGCCTCAGGCGATCATGGTGACGGTGGCGGCCTTGACCGTGGGCGCGTTGCTGGTCTTTCTCGGGCAGGCGGTTTTTATGGGAATTTCTCCCCAGGACCTGCTGGCTCAAAAGAGCGTCGAGGTTATGGACACCGTCCGCAAGGTCCTGGGGGACGCCGCCGGCGGCGCCCCCGGCCCCCTGGTCCCGGGCGTGGCCCCGGCTCAGGTCGAAGCCGTGTTACAGCGTCTCCTGCCGGGGTTGCTGGTCACCAACCTGGCCCTGGTGGCCTGGCTGAACGTCGTCTTGTCCCGGCAGTTGATCTTTCTCCTGGGATGGGGCGCAGCCGATCCGCCGCTGTATCACTGGACGGCTCCGGAGTGGCTGATTTTTGTGTTGCTGGGGGCCGGCTTTCTCCTACTGGTGCCG
This sequence comes from Deltaproteobacteria bacterium, assembly GCA_016875015.1. GTDB lineage: Bacteria > Desulfobacterota > Desulfobaccia > Desulfobaccales > 0-14-0-80-60-11 > 0-14-0-80-60-11. Next base: position 19,918 of record VGSJ01000041.1, read on the forward strand.
GTGGCCGGGGCGCGGTTCTTCGGGCTGAACCTGCTCATGGTGGTGGCGGTCCTCTATTTTTGCCAGGGAGTGGCGGTGGTGGCCACCTGGTTTAACCGCCTGGGGCTGCCGCGCCTGCTGCGGATGATCGGCTACCCCTTGCTGTTTCTGAACCCGTTTTTTTTCTTGATTATCACCTTGGGGTTGATGGACCTGTGGCTGGATTTTCGCCGGTTGCATCGGCCCAAGGATGCCTGAGGAGGAGTTTGCGGTGAAAGTCATCTTGACTGAGGAGATTACCCCTTTGGGCGCCATGGGCGCCGTAGTGGACGTGGCCCGGGGCTACGCCCGCAATTACCTGATCCCCCAGGGAAAGGCCATGGAAGCCACCCCGGGCAACCTGGCCAAGGTGGAACTGGCCAAGGGCAAGTACCTCCTGACGCAGGCCACTGAACGGGAAAAAGCCCAGGCCCAGGTGGCCCACCTGGAAGGCGCGAGCGTCACCATCGCCCAGCGGGTGGCGGAAGATGAGCGCCTCTACGGTTCCGTCACCGCCGCCATGATCGCCGAGGCTCTCGAAACCCAGGGCTTCGTCGTGGATAAAAAGCAGCTGGAACTGCCGGAACCCATCAAGAAGCTGGGCGCCTACGAGGTTACCATCCGCCTGGCCCCGGAAGTCCAGACCACGGTCACTGTGGTGGTGGTGCCCGACAAGGCCTGAATCTGATCAACCGGATATCGGGGGAAGAGGTTAGGGGCTTTTTTCATTTTTTTCATATTTTCCGTAAAAGGCCGCTATCTCATCCTCCGAGCTCCCGGTGGGACCAGGTAATAAATTGCCCTGGTCAAACCTTGAACGGACAACCTCTCCATCTTAAGTATAGGCCTGGGGATAAAGATAGTCTTCACCTGATTCGTCAATAACCCTGATTCCTTCCTTTTCGGCCTCCTCATCCGGGAGCATCCGGTAAGAGCGCAGCCACAGTGACCACAGGAAACCAAGCCTTGGAAAGCCCACTGATGCTTTTGCTGTCGTGTCCGCCGGCGCCCCTTTTCGACTAACACTTTCTGAACCCGATCAAAAAGTTCCTTGGTCACTATAGGCTCATGGGGCCCGCGGTAGTGCTTCTGAGGTGGAAACAATTCTGAAAGCGCCTGACCACTGATACCGCTTTCCGTTTCAAATGCAACAAACTTAATCTGTAACTTATTGACAATTCACATTGATTTTAACAGAAAACCGAAAACGGAAAACAGAAAACGGTATGATAAGGGCCAGGGGCAATGAACCAGGAATCACCAAAATCACGATTTAGATCGGTATTATCAAGGCGAGTCCATTGACAAGCCGGCAGACTCCCACTTATAATTTGTGCATAAATGGTGCAATACGGACCAGGGAGAAATGCTGCCAGCCGCTTCAGGAGACTTCCAAGGGGGTTGCTGCCCTAAGTGTAAGGCCAGACCGGAAACCTACTCTATCGATTTTTGGTGGAAGGGTGACCGGATTCGAGTCCACCGGGATAAGGACGGCAATATCTTTACCTCTTATGAGGCAGCCAACCGCTTCCTTACCGTTATGCGGTCCAAGGTGGACGAGAAGACCTTTAGCCCCAAAGACTATATTCAGGTTGAGGTTAAGAAACTAGAATTCGCTCCCTCCGCCATCTGCTCACCCCATCAGGAGATAGATCAAAGTAGATTCGCTTGACATGGCCCTGAACCGGCCGTAACGCACAGAAAAGCCCAACCGGAGAGATGACCGAGAGGCCAAAGGTGCTCGCCTGCTAAGCGAGTGTGGGGGGAAACTTCCACCGAGGGTTCGAATCCCTCTCTCTCCGCCAGTTTTGTTTTTATCCTCCCAGCCATCCTGCACCGAAAAATCCTCTCCCCCTTCGACGCGGCTTCACGTTAAGATAAGAGACCATGCCTGCCGCGGCCCCGACTCCGGAACCTCAGCCCCTGAACCGGCGCGTCATCCTGCTGACCGTCTGCCTGGGGGCCTTTATGGCGACCCTGGACACCAGCATCGTCAATATCGCCCTGCCGCAGATCGCCCGGGACTTCCGGTGTTCCATGGTACAGATCTCCTGGGTCATGCTGATCTACCTCCTGATGAACGTCTCGCTCCTCTTGACCAGCGGCCGGTTGGGCGACCTCCTGGCGCCGGGCAAGCTCTTCCTCCTGGGGTTGCTGATATTTACCGGGGCCTCGGCCCTGTGCGGGTTGAGCCCGGGCCTGGCCTGGATGGTGGCCGCCCGGGCCCTCCAGGGGATTGGGGCGTCGTTGATGCTGGGGATGGCCCCTAAACTCATTGCCCTGGCCTACGGCGAAGGGGAACGGGGCCTGGCCCTGGGCCTGTTTTCCACCGCCTTTGCCACCGGCATCAGCGTGGGGGCCCCCCTGGGAGGAATCATCACCACCTATCTGGGCTGGCCGTTTATCTTCTTCATCAACCTGCCCATCTGCGCCGGGGTTTTCTGGGTGGGCGGCCGGGTCCTTTTGCCCATCAAGGCCCAGAAGGCCTGGAGCTGGCAGTCTTTTGACCTGGTGGAAGCTTTGATCCTGGCCGGGACCCTCGGGTTGTTCTTGCTGGGGTTGACCTGGATCCAGACATCGGGGTTAAGCGCCGAAACCCTGGGAGCCTTGGGGCTGGCCGCGCTCTTGGGCCTGGCCCTGCATTTTAGGGAGCGTCGGCGCCCTGACCCCCTGCTCCACCGGGAGCTCTGGCGCCGCTGGCCCTTTGTGGCCGGGTCCCTGGCGGTGGTGCTGACCTTTGCGCCGGTGATGGGCGTCTTCTTTCTGCTGCCCTTTTTCCTGGAGCAGATTTATCACTACACCCCGGGGCAAACCGGGTTCATGTTGGCGGCCCTGAGCGCCAGCAACGCTTTGGTGGCCCCCTTCGGCGGCTACCTGGCGGACCTGCTGGGGAACCTGCTGATTCTGAGGGCCGGAGCCGGGTTGATCCTGGCGGGGTTGATTTCGCTCATCTTTACCGGCCTGGACACCTCCACCCTGAGCCTGGCGGCCAGGTTCAGCGTTATCGGCCTGGGGTTCGGTCTCTTCCAGGCTCCCAATCTCAATGAAATTCTGGGGGGGGTGAAGCCTGCCTTGATCGGGCTGGCGGCCAGCACCAACGCCGTCCTGAAAAACCTGGGGTCGTTGGCGGGCATCACCCTGATTGTCTCGGCTTTTGCCTGGCTCAGCGGCAACCAGGTCTCGCCCACCTCTGGGGTCAGTCAGGACCTGGCCGCCTTCCAAAAGGCCTTTGCCCTGGCCGCCGTGGTGGCGGCCGCGAACCTGCTGGCCAACCTGCTGCCCCGCAAACCCTGAGGCCGAAAGGCCGGGGGCGCCGGTCCCTCCTTGGCGACCTGGGGGCATTGTGTTACTATAGCAAAAGCGATCAAATCAGGGGCCTCAGGGGGCCGGGGGGGGGGTGTGGCGGTGGCGATCAACTCGGGAGAAATTCTGGCGTTGGCGGGCATGGGGGTGCTGCTGTTGAACAACCTGGGGCGCCGGCGGGTGAAGCAGAGCAAGCCGCCCGCCGCCCGGGGCCTGGCCAGGTTCCTGGCCTATGGCGATTACGTGGCCTGCGGCCTCATCCTGGCGGGCCTGGTGGTCATATATCTGCAAAAATAATTGACCGGGTTTAACCGCAACGCCCGACCGCCGTCCGGTGACCACCGTAACCCAAACTCCTGCGTGCGCTCCTGCCTGTTCCGAAAAGTTCCAGGTTCAAAGTTCAAAGTTCAAAGTCAGGAGTATGCCCGTCATGAACTTTTCATAATTTACGAGTTGGCCACAGGCCCATGAGGAACTGCCTTGAAAAGTTTTCAAGGGTGCGTCTTACGCACCACTTGACCCGGTTGGCAGGGGCACGGAGGCCCGCCCCACCAGTTCTCAGGGTTGGATTATTCAGCCCGCCGATCCACCCGGCCCGGCGAAACCTCGGCTCTCGGGTCTGCTGGCGTTAGCGGTAGGTCAGAATCCTCCCGGGCCCGTCATCGATCATCCTCACTTAGTTTAGGGATGGTGCCCACCCGGCGCCGGGAAGATATGGTCATTTTTATGGTCACATCCTTCTTTTTTAGCGCCGAAAGAAACTGGACCGCCACCCCGTAGGCCGAAGAATTAGGGTCCGGGGGTTCGATGCGCAGAACCAATCCCTGGGCTTGTAAATGCGTCGGGTCGCACTGCTTGTTGTTGTCAGGAGTCAGGAAAAAAGAAAACTCCCGGATGTGGCCCGGTTGCACGGGCAGAGGCGGTTCAACCTGGAAGAGAATCCCCCCATAGCTGATATCTTTCAACATCCCCTCACCGGTTTGAGAATCTCGCGTTTCCGGCTGCTCCACGATAAACCGGATGGGCAAGCGAAGGTGAAGTCGCGGATGACGCCGATTTTCCATGGCAACCCCTCTCACATCCGCAGAGCGGGTGATTTTTGGTTACCCCCGGCTCAGTTCAGAACCCCGAGAACTTAACGGCAACCCGGCCAACCCGGCGCTAAGCCACGATGCTCTGCAGATATGCAGGTATATCGGCTGAACCGCGGACTAACTTAAAGAAAAATAGCCCCCGGGTGAGGGCCGCACCCGCCGTGACAGAAAGCCAGATCTTCACTGCTCCGATCCCCTTGTACTAATTTGACATCAAACATAGAGTAATGATATATTCAGGCAGAGGCTGAAGAGATGCGCAAACCTGCCCAGATCCAACCATGGCAGACACCCGAGGAGATGTTGACCTGGCTAAAAGAAGCGCCCACCGTTGCGGCATATCAGAAAAGGCTGGCGGTCTGGTTAACCTACCTCGGACCCTTCTATGCCCAGGAAGTTGCCAATATGCTGGGGGTCTCAAAACAAGCCGTTTGGCTGTGGCTGGGACAATATAATTCGCATGGCCCTGCGGGCCTTGGCCGCAAGGGACGAGGTGGGCGCCGGTGGTCCTTGCTCTCTTGGGAAGCAGAAGCGACATTACTCCAATCCCTTGAAAATCGTGCCGCCGGCGGGCAGCGGCTTACCGCCAAACAACTGCTCCCCGAAGTTAATCGGGCAGTGGGTCATGAGGTTTCCCTGTGGTATGTTTATGCCCTCTTACGGCGGCACCAATGCCGCAAATTGGGTCCCCGCCCGCGTCATATCAAGGCTAAACGCGAAGTACAAGAAGAATTTTAAAAAAACTGCCGGACCCCATCGGCCAAGAAGTAGCGGCGACTCCGTCAAACATCCCGATACGCCTCTTGTTCCAGGATGAGGGTCGCTTCGGACGTCTCGGTGATCTCAGGCGATGTTGGGCGCCTCTGCCCTGTCGGCCGGCAGCGGGCATCAAGTGACCCGGGAATACGTCTATGTCATGACCGCCGTAAGTCCTTTGGACGGACGTCTTACCTCGCTCATCATGCCCTGGGTCGATGATGAAGCCATGTCTATTTTTCTGGCGCCCACAGAGCAAGCCTTTGCCGGAGACTTCTGTTTACTGCTGCGTGATGGCGCAGGCTGGCATCGGGCCAGGGAATTGCGTGTGAGTCAGAGGATGATCTGCACCGCGCCATGGCAAAATATACTGAGTGGTTAGATAGTCAACTGGATTTGCAAAGTGTTGACCATAACGTTGACTAAAGCATAAAAAAAGGACAGCCAACTTGAGCTAACCCTTTGAAATTATGATGGTTCCGTAAAAAGTAAGAATTTTCAAAAAACCGGGTTGTAACTCATTGATTTTATTGAAAGCGAATTCCATAAATAGAGCCTTTTCTGACTTTTTACGAATCCATCAATTATTGGTGGCGGGGCCCAGAATCGAACTGGGGACACGCGGATTTTCAGTTTTGTCCTTATATCGGATGTTCCATTTTAAGGTGATTAAAAATATCCTATAACCTGTTGAAATACAAATATATACTATTTCATTGACAGTTTTTTTCTGGTGGCTGCATGGGTTT
>VGSJ01000042.1 GCA_016875015.1 Deltaproteobacteria bacterium
TGCAGCCACCAGAAAAAACTGTCAATGAAATAGTATATATTTGTATTTCAACAGGTTATAGGATATTTTTAATCACCTTAAAATGGAACATCCGTTTTAAGGGTAAGAGTTAGTCCATTTTATTCGCTTATCCATACGGCATTGATTTCAAACCAGAGTTCCTGGCTACTTACCGCTCCGCCGGGATCTCTGGGTTGACGTGGAGGTCTTCTCCGAGGCTCAAACCCGGGAAAGAAAGTTAAGCCATGGGCTTCACGGGGCCCAGCATCTCAAGGACCAGGGCTTGGCTGGCCGAGTAAGGGTCGGTCTGCTTAGCCAGGATATCCGTGAGGACCCGGTCCAGGCGGCCATCGCTCTCCAGCTGCTTAACCAGGCGCCGGGAAACCCCCTCCCGCAGGAGTTCCAGAAACTCCTGGCGGACCCGAGAGGCACGGGCCAGTTGCAGGGCCTTGCCCCCATCCTGGGCCAGGAACTCCTGGTGGTCCCGCACTGCGGCCATCAACGCCTCAATGCCCTCATTATCCTTGGCCTGGGCCAGCAGCACCGGCGGCTTCCAGGCAATGGCCTTCCGGTGGCCTTGCAACTCCAGCATCTGGATCAATTCCTGGTAAGTGCGGGAGGCCCCCTCCCGGTCGGCTTTGTTGATCACCAGGATATCAGCCACCTCCAGGATGCCGGCCTTGATGGCCTGGATGTCGTCCCCCATGCCGGGAACCGTCACTACCAGGGTGGTATAGGCGGTGGCGGCGATCTCCACTTCGTCCTGTCCCACCCCCACGGTCTCCACCAGGACATAGTCCTTGCCCATGGCGTCCAACACCGTGATCACCGCCCGGGCCGACGCGGTAAGGCCGCCGAAATGCCCCCGGGTGGCCAGGGACCGGATAAAGACGCCCTCATCCAGGGCGTGACGCTGCATCCGGATGCGGTCCCCCAGGATGGCGCCGCCGGAAAAGGGGCTGGTGGGGTCAACCGCCACCACGCCCACGGTTTTCCCCTCCTGGCGCAGATACTGGATGATGCGGTCGGTGAGGGTGCTCTTCCCCACCCCGGGCGCCCCGGTGATGCCGATGATATGAGCCCGGCCGCTGTGCCGGTAAAGCTCTTTGAGGATCTCCCGGACCTCGGGCCTGCCGTCGTCCAACTCCCGCATGAGGCGCGCCGCAATGCGCACGTCACCGGCCAGAATGCGGTCCACCACCTCCTGGGTTCGATCCATTATGCCTCCAGTCCGGGGCAGTTCAGGCGCCCGCCCCCCCAGACGCTCCCCTAACCCTGATTTTCTCAAATTTATTTGTCTGCTTACCAAAATGCAGGGCGCCGACTGCGGCGTCCAACGCCGCGATAAATCGCGCCACTTAAGGGTTGCTTTCCTGAAAACCCGGTCCGCTCCCCGTCTTTGCGACGCACCCTGTTAATTTATAATTTAAGGCCCTGGCATGGCAAAGAAAAAGTGCCACATTCGCCAGAATTGGCAGTCCGGGACCGCCAAGCGCCGCCGCGGCCCCGAACCTTGTGATAGCTCGGGTATTATCTGAAAAAACCTGCTGCCCATTTGCTCCCTGATAACTTCTTAGGTAGAATAATCTGGGGGGATTATCCACATGCGCAACGTCGTGCAACGACTCTACCAGCTTTTCAGCCATGAAGACCGGCTGCTGATTCTGATTGATCCCGACCCGGACGCCATTGCCAGCGCCCTGGCCCTTAAGCGCCTCCTGTGGCATCGCCTGACCTCTTGCGTCATAGCCGCCATCCGGCCCATCACCCGCCCCCAGAACCAACGGATGGTGCAGCTGCTGAGCATTGCCCTCTCCCCCCTCCAGGGGCTCAAGCCCGAGGAATACAACCGCAAGGCCCTGGTGGACAGCCAACCGTCGCACCATGAATTATTGGGGCCGTATCACTACGACGTGATCATCGACCATCACCCTCGGGTTCCCGGAACCAAAGCCCGGCTGGTGGATATCCGCCCGGAATACGGCGCTACCGCCACCATCATGACCGAGTACCTGCGGGAGGCCCGGATCAAACCCTCCCTGAAGCTGGCCTCGGCGCTGTATTACGGCATCAAGACCGACACGTCCAATTTTGAGCGGCCCGCCATCGAAGCCGATGTGCGAGCCTTTCACTACCTGTTCGGCTTCACCCGGAGACCCCTGGTGCGCCGCCTGGAGTTCGCCGAATTCAATATTCCCATGCTGGGGTACTTCCAGCAGGCCCTGAACCGCTTCCGCGTCCGCCACAACCGTCTCTATGCCTTTCTGGGGCCGGTGAAAACCCCGGACATCCTGGTGATCCTGGCGGACTTTTTCCTCCGGGCCGGGGAGGTCTCCTGGACCATCGTGGGGGGGATTTACGAGGACAAGCTCATTGTCATCTTCAGGAACGACGCCCTGCGCAAGAATGCCGGCCGCCTGGCCTTGCAGGCTTTCGGCAAGCTGGGCTCCGCCGGGGGCCACGCCGCCAGCGCCCGGGCCGAGGTCCCCCTGGAAAAAACCCGCATGAACCCCATCGCCCACTGGCAAGAGTGGCAGGAATTCATCATCAACCGGGTGGAGCACCACGGCCGTCTGTACCCCCCCGCCCCAGAGGAAGTCCCGGGGAGTTAGGCCGGCCAAGCCCTTGAGCCGGAGCACCTCCTCCCGATTATGCCGGGATTTCAGTTCTTCATGGGCCTGCGGTCCACCCGTAAAACCTGAAAAGGCTGGTGGGGCGGGCCTCCGTGCCCGCAGCCCTTGGTGGCACAGGCTTCCAGCCTGTGTCCAAGTATATTGTAGCGTAGGGCGCGTCTCACGCGCCATTCTTGGTGCGTAAGACGCTACGAAGGGAAATTACCTTTTTGAGCGCAGATTGGTATTATGCCGCACCATTTTGCTGCCGTTGATCACTTGCCGCCAAGAGGGTGAGGGCCCGCAAACCCACGTCGATGAGACGCCGCTCGGCCCGGCGTTGGGCGGAAGCCGCAGGGAGCCCCTGGCTGGTCACCCGGTTATTGACGACCAGGCACACGCCCCCGGCCCTGATCTGATAGGTGGAGACCGCGGCCAGGGCCAGGTAGGCGGACATCTCCATCTCCAGGTTGAGGACCCCGGCCTGGCTGAGGCGGGCCGCCTTGTGGGGGGTTATGGCGGGAAACCCCGGCGCCGCCCGGCCCTGGCCGGCGTAAAAATCCGCCGTGGTGCAGGTGAGGCCCAGGTGATAGGGCGTTTTGAGGTTCCCGGCCGCCTCGGTCAGGGCCGCCACGATCTCTGGCGCGGCATAGGGGACGAAATCTGCCGGGGCGTAAGCATGGGTAGTATTTTCATCCCGCCAGGCCGATTCGGTGATGACCAGGTCTCCCACCTCGATATCCCCTTGGAGCGCCCCGCAGGTGCCCAGGCGGATAAAAGTCACCGGGGTGACGCAGTTGGCCGCTTCCACGATGGCGATGGCGCTGGCCGGGGCGCCGATGCCGGTGGCCATGACCGAGACCGGAATGTTCTGATAGATGCCGGTATAGGTGAGAAACTCCCGGTTTTTTCGCCGCATATCCACCCGGGTGAGCCGGCGGGCGATCTTCTGGGCCCGGAAGGGGTCGCCGCAGGTCAGGATATAGGGCGCCAGTTCCCCGGGGAGGCAGTCGAGGTGATAAAACCGGCCCCGGGCATTTTTGGGAATCGGGCTTGTGATGTCCATGCCTTAACCCCCCCGCCTCAATCCCACCCGGCCGGCTGCCGCTTATTCCCCTTGCGTCTCAGGTTCGTTCAGCAACTGCCCCTTGATGAGGCGGCGGATGCGGCTGGCGTGGGCTGCGGCTTCCGGGTCGTGGGTGACGATGATGATGGTTTTCTGGAACTCGCGGTTCAGCCGGGTCAACAGGTCCATGATTTCCCCGGCGGATTGCCGGTCCAGGTCGCCGGTTGGTTCATCCGCGGCAATGAGGGTGGGGTCGGTGACCAGGGCCCGGGCAATGGCCACCCGCTGCTGCTGGCCGCCGGAGAGCTGGCCCGGGTAGTGGTTCTGGCGATCGCTGAGGTTCACCAGTTCCAGGACCAGGTCCACGTGCTCCTTTCTCTCCCGCCGGGACAACCGGGTGAGAAGCAGGGGCAGCTCCACGTTTTCAAAGGCCGTAAGCACCGGGATGAGATGATAAAACTGGAAGACGAAGCCCACGTTGGCGGCCCGCCAATCCGCCAACTGGGACTCGGTGAGGGCCGAAAGATTGATGCCGTGCACCGTGAGGTGGCCGGAGTCCGGGCGGTCCAACCCGGCAATGAGGTTGAGCAACGTAGTTTTCCCGGAGCCGGAAGGCCCCATGAGGGCTAAAAATTCCCCGGCCCGGATGTTGAGGCTGATGTCCTGGAGGACCGGCAGCACCACGCTGCCCCGCCGATAGGATTTATTCAGGTGGGCGATCTCCACCACCGGGGCCGGGGCGAGCGCCGGGTTCCCCGTCATGACTCTTTGACTTTCACCCGGGAGCCGTCCTTCAAGGAGGCGGGCGGGTTCAGGACCACCCGGTCCCCTTCCTTGAGGCCGCTTTTGACCTCCACCAGGTCGTTCATGGTGAGTCCCGGGGTGACAGGGACCAGCTTCACCCGGTTGCCGGTCACCAGGAAACTGTAGGTGCGGGCATCCCGGGTGATGAGGGCGCGCTTGGGGATGATCAGGCGGGACTGGCGCGCCTCCGGGTCCAGGGGCTGGGAGAGAAAGGCCACCTTGGCGCTCATTTCCGGCAGGATGCGTCCGTCCGTATCCAGAAATTTCACCTTGGTGAGCACGGTGGCCTTGGTCCGGTCGGCGGTGGGGACAATCATGTGGACCTCGCCGGCAAAGCGCCGGTCGGGAATGGCGTCCAGGGAAATTTCACCGGGCTGTCCCAGGCGCACCTTGTCCAGGTTGGATTCCGCCACATCCACTTCCACCATCAGGGAGTTAAGATCCGCCATGGTCACCACGGCGGCCCGGGCATTGGCCGCGGCGCCGAAGGGGGCCACCACTTCCCCCACCTCGGCATATTTAGTGGTCACCACCCCGTCAAAGGGGCCGCGGATGTAGGTGTATTCCAGGGCCGCCTGGGTGTTGGCCAGCCCGGCCTGGGCCACCCTGATGCGGGCCTGGGCCGCGGCCACTCCGGCCTGGGCTTTAGCGTCGCGGGCTACGGCGGTATCGAAGTCCTGCTTGGGAACGAGGTCCTGGGCCACCAGGGTTTTATAGCGCTGATACTGGAGACGTGCGTCCACCACCTCCGCCTGGGCGGCGCCCAGGTCGGCTTCGGCCTGCTTCACCTGGGCGATGGCCTGGTCCCGGGAGGCAATCAAATCCTCATTCTCCAGGGAGGCCAGGACCTGGCCCTTCTTGACCCGGCTGCCTTCCTCCACCCCCAGGTAGACCAGGCGGCCGGTGCTCTTGGAGGAAACCGCGGCCTTGCGCTGGGCCACCACGTAGCCGCTGGCGTTTAAGACCGTGTAGGCCTGGGCCGGGTAGAGGCGGGCCGCCACCGTGCTCGTGACCTCCGGCGCCGCCTGGAGGGGGCCCCACAGGTAGAGCCCGGCGAGTCCCAGCAGAATCAGGCCCAGGAAAATTATGATAATGCGGGTCCGGGAGGAGGCCGCCGGCGGGCGCCCTGCCTCCGGGCGCGGAATGCGGAGTTTATCGAGATCAGGAGACAATGGCACCGTTCCTGAAAAGAAATTAGGCCTTCCGCCCCGGTAGGAACGTCAGGCCTCAACATTTTACCAAATCTCCGCGCGGGAAGCAATCGCCCGGGGGCAGGTCCCCTGAAGGCTCAAGAGCCCAGCGGCATTCATTCTTCAAAAATCGCAAGCAGTAATTTATGACCCCTTGGCTCACCCGAAACTATGAAAAGTCGGTGGGGCGGGCCTCCGTGCCCGCCGTGGCCATAAGCTCACGGTGCTTTAAAAATCGCGGGCAGAGCTTCACCAGGCTTGACCGGCAGGGAACGACAAACCTATGCCTCAATGCAAGACCCGGGGTTTGACTGCCGGCAGCCAGCAAGGTTCGGGGTGGGGCTGCTCTTCCCGGGCCAGCAGGGGTGAGGCCGGCAGTTCCGCCAGGGTCACCGTCTGCAAGGCCAGGAGAGAACTCCGCAGGCTGTCCAATTCTTGTAACAGCACATCCAACGCCAGAATCAGGGACTCCTGGTAATGACCCTGGTCCATCAACCTCCGGGCCTCCTCCATCTCGATGAAGCCCTGGGGGGTGTTCGCTTTATCTTTCATTGCCAATCCTCACCATCAGCCCATGTGGGGGTCTCGTACGAAGTTGCAGTCAAAAAACTACGAAGATTCATGTCATTCTGAACGGAGCGCCGCGGAGTGAAGAATCTCGGCGGCTCTAAAAATGAGATTCTTCGCTGCGCGCAGAATGACAAAAAAATAGTCGTTTGAGTGCTCCTTGATCTCAGCCAACCTGGGGGAGGATTCCAGTGGTTCCGCATCCGTGACCGCCAGCCAAGCCGCGACCGTTCGTGCGTCAATCGGGATTAATGAAAGCAAATACCGTACCACGGGAAGAATCACCGCGATTAATTGAATGATTTAAGGATGTTGTTCTGTTAAACTTTATTACTTTGTTATGAGAGAGGGTAAGGATTGGTGAACGTCCTGGCATGATATTTAAACATGGTTGTGACTTCTGGATCGCGTAGTCAGGTTTTTTCTCCCCCCTGGCGCGCCTGATTTGCCCATGGTCCGGCCAGGGGACCCCCTGGAACCGGCGCCGGGCCGGGACGAGGCCCCGCTGGCCGTGACCTGACCGGGACCGGGAAAACCCGTGCGCCCCCGGTTCCCCGAGTTTGCAAAGCGTTAGGGAATATGGTAGGTTTTCTCTTATAATTAAAGAGTCTTAGGAAACCCAAAAGGACCAGGCCATGACCGAAATCGATACCGCCGCCTTCGCCACCGATGCAGAATTGGAGGAGAGCGTCCGCCCCATGGTGAATGAGATCCTGGAGCGCTTCAACCAGGAGGATGTTTCGCCTTCCCAGGCGGGGCTGGTAGTCCTCTCCTTGGTTTACCGCCTTATGGAAGTGATGCACGACGCGCCCGAGGGTCGCCGGTTTTTCATCCTCGCCCTGATTAACCTGATCAATAATTATCTGGCCGAAGAAATGGGGAAGCCCGGGGAGTGTGTCGCCACGGGTAAGGAGGCCTAGGCCGAAAACGGCGCGTCACCGCCAACGTGAGGAGTTCAGATCCCGCTATGCTGCGCAAGGCCAACAACATACTGGAGCTCGTCGGGCAGACCCCCATCGTCCGCCTGAACCGTCTCAACCCCCATCCCCAGGTGGAGATTTACGTCAAACTGGAGTACTTCAACCCCGGCGGTTCCGTCAAAGATCGCCCGGCCCTGGCCATGATCGAGGCGGCGGAAGCTGCCGGCGAGCTCACCCCGGAGAAGACCATCATCGAAGCCACCAGCGGCAATACCGGCATCGGGTTGGCCATGGTGTGCGCCGTCAAGGGCTACCGCCTGCTCCTGACCATGCCCGAGTCCGCCAGCCTGGAGCGGAAACGCATCCTCAAGGGCATGGGCGCCGAACTCTTTCTGACCCCGGCCCACCTGGGCACCGACGGCTCCATTGAAGAAGTTTATCGGATGGCCCGGGAAAATCCGGACAAATATTTTTTGGCGGACCAGTTCAACAACCCGGACAATCCCCGGTCCCATGAGTCCACCTGCCGGGAGATCTGGGAGCAGACCGAAGGCAAGGTCACCATGGTGGTGGCCACCATGGGCACCACCGGCACCCTCATGGGCCTCTATGAGGGCATGAAGCGGTTCAATCCCGACATCCGCGTCGTGGGCGTGGAGCCGTTTCTGGGCCATGCCCTGCAGGGCCTGAAAAACATGAAGGAGTCTTATAAACCGGGAATCTTCGATAAGACCAAGGCCGACGAGATCGTCAACATCGAAGACGAAGAGGGCTATGAGACCGCCCGGCGCCTGGCCCGCCAGGAAGGCCTGTTCCTGGGGATGAGCTCCGGGGCCGCGGTGGGCGTGGCCATTCGCAAAGCCCGGGAGATGGAGAGCGGCCTCATCGTGGTCATCGCCCCCGACAGCGGCGAACGCTACCTCTCCACCCCCCTGTTTACCGAAAAGGAGGCCCCCACCCTCCGCTTTTACAACACCCTGGCCCGGGCCAAGGAGGCCTTCGAACCCCGGCGCCCGGGCGAGGCCGCCATTTTTGCCGACGGCCCGGCCCTCTACGGCCACCTCTCCCTGGGGGTGGCCCGCCGCCTGGCGGTGGCCGACCTGCTGCACCGATACCTCAGTTTCCGGGGCTTCAAGGTCCGGCAGGTGGTGAGCCTCATCGACCTGGACGACCGGGCCATGGCCGGGGCCGCCGCCGCCAGCCAGGACTTGCAGGAATTCACCGGGCGCTACCGGCAGGAATTCTTCCAGGATATGAAAGCCCTGCGCATCCGGGGCGGCGTCCTCTATCCCCTGGCCTCCGAGCACATCGACGACATGGTCGATCTCACCCGGAAGCTCCTGGAGAAGGGCTACGCCTATGAAAAATTGCGCTCCGTCTATTTCGACATCTCCCGTTTCAAGGACTACGGGCGTCTCTCCGGGGTGGACCTGAGCAAGATCCGGGTGGGCAAAACCGTGGACCTGGACGAGTACGCCAAGGAAAACCCCCGGGATTTCACCCTGCTGAAACGCGCCAAGCTGGCGGAACTGAAAAAGGGCCTCTACTACACCACCCCCTGGGGCCAGGTGCGGCCCAGCTGGCACCTGGAGTCCGCCGCCATCGCCCTGAAACACCCGGGAGAAACCGTGGATTTTCACGTGGGCAGCGTGGAATCGCTCTTTCCCCACGATGAAAACGAAAACGCCCTCTTCACCGCGGCCACGGGCAAACCTAAGGCCCGCGCCTGGCTCCACTGCGAGCAGGTTCTCAAGGACGGCCGCCCTTTGAAAGAGGCGGGCGTGGTCACGGTCCGGGACCTGATGGCCCAGGGCTACCGGGGCGAGGAAGTGCGCCACTTCCTCCTGGCCGCGCACTACCGCAAGCCCCTGGCCCTCAGCGACACCAACCTCAAGGCCGCGGCCGTGGCCCGGGCCCGCCTGGACCACTTCCTGGAGCGCCTGGCCCTCATAACCGGAGAGGCCCCCGTTACCCCGGCCATCGAAGAGCGCCTTTTTTTGCTGAAAAAGGAGTGCGTCGCCGCCCTGGATGACGACCTCAACATCTCCCGGGTCCTGTCGGCGCTGTTCGCCGCGGTGGGGGAATTCCACACCGACATCGACCACGGGCGCCTGGGGCGCGCCGCCGCCACCGCCGTCCTGACCCGCTTCCAGGAACTGGACGAAGTCCTGGGCGTGATGAACCTGGCGCCGCCGGCGGCCGCCGGGGATGAGGGGATCGAACTGCTGCTGACGGCCCGGGAAGAGGCCCGCAAACGCCGGGATTGGGAGGCCGCGGATCAGATCCGGGATGAACTGGCCGCCCGGGGCATCGAGATCACCGATACCCCCGGCGGCCCTCGCTGGCGACTGCGGTGAGGCGGGGGAGAAGAGAGAGGAAGGTTTTGTGGGGAAGGGGGCTAAGGGCAAAAGCCCTTACCCCCTCCCCCACACCCCCACCCCCAATCCCATAAGTAGGGGCGACCCGCTGGGTCGCCCACTGAAATTACCCGGTGGCACAGGCTTTCCAGCCTGTGCCTCAGGAGGCCGTTATGCCCCCCGACTATTTTTGGCAATGGCACACCTGGTGGATCTTTCCCATGTTCATGCCCATCTTTTGGATCGTCATGATCGGCCTGTGCCTCTACTTCATCTTCGGCCGCGGCGGCGCCAAAAAGCCCTGGGAACCAGGCCGCAGCCCGGAGGGCGAAACCGCCCTGGATATCCTGAAAAAACGCTACGCCAAAGGGGAGATCAGCAAAGACGAGTTTGAGCAGATGAAGCGGGATATAGGGGGGTGAAGATTCCGTCTGGGGGAAAAAGCTGGATTCACGCAGGGCGGGAGGTAATTTCTTCTGATTACCGCCCCGGGAGAATGGTCGGGACGAGAGGATTTGAACCTCCGACCCCAGCGTCCCGAACGCTGTGCTCTACCAGGCTGAGCCACGTCCCGACTTTATTAACTTGATTAAATGTATCTAAAAGGCGGGGCCGGGGCAAGAGAAAATCGGCCTTGGGGGCCATGAAGTATGTCGTCCTCAATGTAGGGGCGGGTTTGAAACCCGCCCCTACGGGCATATATGAAATTTTGGTGGCCCAGGCTTTCCAGCCTGGGCACACAGGCCAGAGGCCTGTGCCACTTGAGGTCAAGGAATGAGATTCCGCTTGGCAAACCAGGGGCTGGATGGACGGAAGTGGTTTTTTCTCTTGCTACTGGCGGCTCTCATGGCCGCGGTCATCATTGGCTGCAAGGCCCAGGAGGAGGAGAAGACCTATGGCGGCCCGGACACCGGCCCGGCCTACGGCGACCTGTTCATCGACGCCTCCATCGGCGACGCCAGCACGTTACTCCCTCCCCTGGCCGTGGACGCCGCCTCCGCGGAAATCAGCGGCCTGGTCTATGATGGCCTGGTGAAATACGACGGCGACCTCAATCTCGTCGGACAGTTGGCGGAGTCTTGGGAAATTTCCCCCGACGGGCTCACCATCACCTTTCATCTGCGCCATGGGGTCAAGTGGCAGGACGGCGCCCCCTTTACGGCCAAAGACGTCCTGTTCACCTACCAGTTGATGGTGGACCCCAAGACCCCCACCGCGTATTCCGGGGACTATCTCCAGGTGAAAAAGGCTGAGGCGCCTGACGACCACACCTTCCGGGTCACCTATCCCCAGCCCTTCGCCCCCGCCCTGGGCTCCTGGGCCCTGGCCATCCTGCCCCGGCACCGGCTGGAGGGCCAGGACCTGACCAAGTCCCCCCTGGGACGGAACCCCATCGGCACCGGCCCCTATATTTTCAAGGAGTGGCGGGCCGGGGAAAAGATCGCCCTGGCCTACAACCCCAACTATTTTGAGGGCCGCCCCTATCTCAACGGCTTCGTCTATCTGGTGAAACCGGACACGGCCACCATGTTCATGGAGCTCAAGGCCGGCAACCTTGACCGTATGGGCCTCAATGCCATCCAGTATACCCGCCAGACGGAGTACCCCAAATTCAAACGGATGTATAACAAGTATCGCTACATGCCCTTCTCTTACATCTATCTGGGGTATAACCTGAACGACTCCCGGTTCGCCGACCGGCGGGTGCGCCAGGCCCTGACCCACGCCATCAATAAAAAAGAGATCATCGACGGGGTGCTCATGGGCCTGGGGGAAGAGGCCCACGGTCCTTACAAGCCCGGCACCTGGTATTACAACCCCAACGTGCCCAAATTTCCCTACGATCCGGCCAGGGCCAAGGCCCTCCTGGGCGAAGCGGGCTGGCGGCCTGATGCCGACGGGATTCTCACCAAAGACGGCGCTCCCTTTGCGTTCACTATTCTCACCAACCAGGGAAACGATACCCGGCAACGCACCGCGGAGATCATCCAGAGCCGGCTCCGGGCCGTAGGCATCCTGGTGAAGATCCGGCAGGTGGAGTGGGCCGCCTTCGTCAAAGAATTCATCCAAAAGGGGCGGTTCGAGGCAATCCTGTTGGGCTGGAACACCGGCCTGGACCCGGACCAGTACGACATCTGGCACTCCTCCAAGACCAAGCCGGGGGAACTCAACGTTACCCACTACAAAAACCCGGAGGTGGATCGGCTGCTGGATGAAGGCCGCCACACCTTCGACCGGGAAAAGCGGCGGCGGGCCTACTTCCGCTTCCAGGAGATCGTGGCCGAGGACCAGCCCTACACCTTCCTCTTCGTCCCGGACGCCCTGCCCGCCATCTCCAGTCGCTTCCGGGGCATCAAACCCGCCCCGGCCGGCATCAGCTACAACTTCATCAAGTGGTACGTCCCCAGGGGCGACCAGAAGTACACCCTGTCGCCGTATTGATGGCTGTTCCTGAAAAGTTCCAGGTTCAAGGTTCAAAGTTGGGGGTATGCCCATCATGAACTTTTCATGCTTTACGGGTGGGCCGGAGGCCCAGGAGGAACTGCCTTGAAAAGATTATCGTCAGAGTATGGGAAGACCTAAAGCACCGGGATTGACGCCTCAACGCCCTTGATTCTTCCCGTCTCACCGGGGCCGGCCCAGGCGATCGGCTAACTTTTTATTGACTGAGACAGACCCTATTTCCCGTTGACTTTATAGCCTCTTTTCATTATAAAGGAAAATATTGGATATTCCTCGGGAGACAGAGGGGAATTTGGCCGCAGGGAAGCGGCGGTTTGGAAGCGGACCTTTCAGCGGATACCCATTTAAGAAGTCTTTTATATTGGAGGACGCCATGAAAAAGATCGGGGCCAAGGTAACTTACGTTGCGTTGGGAATTCTGTCATTTTTCGGTATCTGGCCAGCTTCTGCGACCCCTATTCCCCAACCGCAGGCAAATCAAGTTAACGAGGTCAAACCCAACACGCCACTCTATTTGAAACACAGCGTCGATCTGCTTCCTAAAATAAGCCAGGGGAAAGACTTCACGTTAGCCAGGCATTGGAACCATTATTCGCATAGAAACCACAGCGCGCACTGGGCTCACTACGCGCATCGGGCGCATTACTCACATTATAACGGCTATAGATATTAAACCAGAGGCGCATAAAATATTTCTGTGGTAATTTTTTTGTAATTAAATCGTTAATAGTGTCATGTCACCTTGTAATGTCTGAAAGAGTGTGGAATGTATTTTTCATAATCCACTTATACCGTGTTCGTTTGGTAGGGGCGGGTTTCAAACCCGCCCCTACGCGTGATATCAATAGGTTATCCGGATGATTTGTTTCATTTCAAAGGGAACCCGGTATTAGGAGGATTGGCTATGAGTTGCAGTGAGCCACCCGAGGGTTTCGCGAGATGGTCTCTGAGGTTATTGGCAGACCAGGTTGTCGAGCTTGACTGCATAGGCAGCATCTCTCATGAGGCGGTACGCCGCGTTTTAAAAAAAAAGAGGCGGCGGCATGGCAGAAATTCAGAAACAACAAAAATGCGAAGGTTAATTGGCAATTCACTGCCGGGGATGTCAGGATAAAACTATCTCGTCTCTATCCAACGCTTGAGAGTTGACGAGACGCTGGTTTGTGGTAATCACCGGAGCAAAACTAACTTTAATTTGTGATCGGAGAAAGAGTTAAGTTATGAGTTCACCTATCATGCAAGGACCCGACAACGGCAAAGAGCCCAGCGCTATCATCGGTTCAGCAGCATTTCAGGCACAGTACTTCGCTCGCGATCTTCAGTCCGGAATCATTACCGGGGTCATGGCAATACCGCTGACGATCGGCATTGCCATGATGTCAGACTATCCCATCAAGGTAGGTCTGGCGACGGTGGCGTTCGCCTGTTTGATCGGATGGATCAATGCCTGGTTCAGACCGGGCAACTATATCGGCTGCCCGGGCATTGCCGCAGGGTTGGCGCCGGTGCTGGCCATGGGCGTCGCGTACTTTGGCATGGAGAACATGGCGTTTCTCATCTTCCTGACGGCTGCCATGCAGGCCATAATATGGAAGTTCAACTGGCAAAAATACATCCTCTTAGCGGTGCCAACTTACCTTGTCGAGGGGCTTCTGGCAGGGATAGGCTTGAAGATCGCTCTAACTTTTTTGTTATTTACATATGAGATTCCCGCCAACCTGATATCCGCGGATACTTTCTGGAATATGGCTCGCATACAAATGAGCCTTATCTCACTGATGGCTTTTGCGATGTTTGTATTGCTGTTTTTAAAATACAAAAAAACCCAACCAGCCATCGCATATTTCGCGTTAATAGTTTCAGGAGTCGTGCTGGCTCAATTCGTCAATGTGCCCATGCTTACCGTTGAAGATGTGAAGTTAAAACTCGCTCTCCCCATACCTCATTTTAAGAATTATTTGATGCTGTTTTATGCGGTAGGTTATTGTTTAATGCTTGCCGTTATTGATGTCATAGAACAAGTGGTGAGTAACGCAGCCATCGAAAAACTGGACCCATTAAAGCGCCATTGCAACAGCAACAACAGCCTGATGGCTATCTGGATAGCCAATATGGGGGCAAGTTTCTTTGGTGGAATGACAAATCTGGATGGCCTGGCAAAAAGCACCACCAATGCACTAGCTGGAGGCTATACAAAATTCTCGGTTCTGATAATTGGCTTTGTCATCACGTTTTTTCTTATTTATGCGCACTATCTGGAATATCTGCCCAAATTTGCATTGGCGGCAATAATGATTTTTACGGGTTGGAAAATGATCCTGGGGCTGTTGCACGTTGCTCATTTCGGCAGATATCCGCTGATGCTCGCCATCCTTTGCGGTATTATGGTCTATAAACTGGGGATTTTTGAGGGCCTATTGATTGCCTTGGCTGTGCATGGCATCGTACACTACATCATTTTTTACCACGTCGATAAACTCCCTAACGCCGCGATCATTAGAGGATATTTTGACCAGTTTTCAGACAGCGGTACCTACTGATCAGCTGTATTGCCTGCGAGAACGGACCAGAAATCGCTATCCATGGCTTGGAGATACGATATTGCCGCTGGTTTGCGGAAGGATCTGGACGTGTGCATCACTTCACGCAAGGAATTAGATGCTCTGCAAAGGAAGGCTGATGGACGCTAAAGTCAAAAGAAAACCAGGCGGTTTTGAAGTCATTCTCAGCAAAGCTCTTTACGAAAAAGAAGCGGTCTTCGCAGCCACTTACGCCCTCTCAGGATTATGCCGCAACCGGGTTGAACCGGCACAGGCAGGATATGTCAAAGTCACCCTGGAATTGCTTGATTCGTGCCCGGACGCCGATCGGGCGCGGGTCGAGAATAAGTTCATGAATGAGCTCATCGACCAGCAACTCAGGCTTGACCTGGAAAAGCGCTATGGCGCGATTCGCCGCCTCATTGTTCAGCAAGCCTTTGCACCCCTGGACAATCTCAAAGCCGCGGTTAAAAAAATTGTCGGCCGTGACTGAGCGCTACACGCTCATGCCTTTCCGCTTCAGTCCGGTGGCCAGCAACCGGATGCTGGTGGTCAATGAAGTGGGGGAATTTATTTTCCTGGATCGACAGACCTTCGAAAGACTCGTTTCTTATGACCTCGCCCCCAACACCGGCATATTTTTGGATTTAAAGGGAAAGCACTTCGTGACCGACACGGCGGTCACCCCGGTTATCGATCTTTTAGCCACCAAGTACCGCACGAAAAGGGAATTTTTAAAAAGTTTCACCGGCCTGCACATGGTGGTGGTAACGTTGCGGTGCAACCAACGGTGCAACTACTGCCATGCTTCCAGTCAGCCAACGGACCAGCAGCGTTGGGATATGACCCCCGAGACCGCCGTCAATGTGGTCCACAAAATCATGGAGAGCCCGTCCGAAGTCATTAAAATTGAATTTCAGGGGGGGGAACCCCTGTTAAATTTTGAAGTGGTCAAAACCGTGGTTCGAGAGGCAAAAAGGCTGAACCGGAAAAAGAACAAGCACCTTGATTTTGTCATTTGCACCAATCTGACCCTCGTAGATGCCCCTACCCTGGAATATTGCAAAAAAGAAGGGATAACCCTCTCCACTTCGTTGGACGGCCCCAAGGAAATCCATGACCGTCACCGCCTTATGCGGACTGGGGAAGGCAGTTATGACCGGTTCATGCAAAACCTCCATTTCTCCAGGAGCATCCTGGGGCACGACGGGGTGAACCCCCTGATGACCGCCTCCCAAGAGAGTCTGAGCCATTTTAACGAGATTGTCGACCAATACGCGGCGCTGGGCTTTCAAGGGATTTTTCTCAGGCATGTCAACCCCTACGGGTACGCCCAAAACGATGCGACCATACAGAGCTTTGTCTATCCCATGGAGGATTTTGTGGAGGCTTATAAGAAAGCCCTCCTCTACATTATTGAGCTTAATCTGGCGGGAACTCCCCTGGTGGAAGGCTATGCCTGCATCCTGCTGAGCCGCATCCTGACGCCATTCTGCACCGGCTTCGTTGACCTGCAATCCCCCACCGGCGCGGGGATCAACGGGGTCATCTACGATTTCAACGGCGAGGTTTACCCGTGTGACGAAGCCAGAATGCTGGCCAAGATGGGAGACCGCAGGTTTTACCTGGGCAATGTGAACCGGGACTCTTATCTGGACATCTTCACCTCGCCAGTGCTCCAGGAGTTAATCGAGGTTTCTTGCGTTGAAACCCTGCCGGGCTGTCATTCCTGTCCCTTGCAACCTTACTGTGGGGCCGACCCGGTGCGGAATTACGCCATTCAGGGGGACCTGGTGGGACACCGGCCTACCAGCGATTTCTGCATGAAACACAAGGCAATCATCGAATTCCTCTTGGAACTCATCGACCAGGATGACCCGGGAGTTATGGATGTGTTCTGGTCTTGGATAACCAACCGCACCCTGGCCGAAGTCAGGGGTGAAGCCCCGTGCTCGAATTAAGCGGCACTCCCTCAGCCATAACTCGCCCTTTTATGGGGGTGATCAGCACCAAGACGTCGGCCTGGTTTAATGGCAAGCCGGTAATTTTTCTGGCGGGTTCCCCCGATAACCTTCGGAGGCTCCCTTTCCGGCCCTGGGGCCGCAAAAATTTGGCCGCCTGCATAGTTCCCGCGGCCAGCAAATTTACCCCGCCTCCCAAAATCCCCTGCATCTTTGATGTGCCCCGGGACTACTGTGCCGACCTGCGAGACGGGGATGTAGTCTTGATCGCACCTGACGGCAGGATCATGGTGGTGTACAAGGCTGGGTCGCCGTATAACAGCATTCTGGCCACCAACCGTTGTAATTCCCTCTGTGTCATGTGCCCCCAGCCCCCGGACCGCGACCCCGACGACCTTTATGAGAATAATCTTCAACTTATTTCCCTGTTGGACCCTAAGACCACGGAAGAACTGGGCATTACGGGGGGCGAACCGACCCTGCTGGGGGAGGATTTAATTACCCTGGTCCAGACCTGCCGGCAGAAGTTGCCCAACACGGTGCTGACCTTGCTCACCAACGGCAGGCGCCTGAAAGATTTGGAGTTCGCCCGGGCGCTGGTGAAAGCCGGCTCCCCGAACTTGCTGATTGAAACACCCCTTTTCGCAGACAATGATACTGAGCATGATGCCGTCATGGGGGCCAAAGGGAGCTTCTACGAAACGCTCCAGGGCCTTCATAATCTGGCGCTTTTGGGTCAGCCGGTGGGCCTGCGCACCATCCTCCACGCCATGACCATCAAGCGGTTAACTCAGTATGCGGCATTCATTTACCAGAACCTGCCGTTCGTGTTCCAGGTAGCCTTCATGGGGATGGAAACCAGGGGGTTGGCCAGCAAAAACCTGGCCCAGCTGTGGGTTGACCCGTTTGACTACCAGGATCAGCTGGCCCACGCGGTCAGATATCTGGCGCGCCGAATGGTGCCGGTGTCCATTTACAACCATCAGCTCTGTCTTCTGCCCCGGGAACTTTGGCCCTTTGCCAGGAAATCCATCACGGACTGGAAGCAGGCTTACCCGCCGGCCTGCGATACCTGTTCGCAGCGGGAATGCTGCGGCGGGATTTTCGGCACCGGTGAAAAGCATAGCGCCTTTCTCCGCCCCATCTCCTGAAGGCATTTCCCGTCGATTTCAGTTTAATTGAAGAAACCGGCCTGATTCCCGGGGACCGGGGGGCGCTTGGTTCATCATGTCTTGCTTGCCCCCACCACACCCGCCGCCGCAATCGGGGCAAGGCGGAGTCGCCTCCTTGCTAAGACGAGGTTTGGGTGCAATAGGACAAGGGATGGGGAAGGGGTGAAGCTGCTTTAGAAATGACGGATTCGGCCGGCAGGGGCCGGGAAACCATCTCCGTAAGGGAAACGGTTTCCCGGCTTAACGCGGTTGATCACTTTAATAGCGGCACAAGCCCTTGGCACAGACGCTGAGATAGGCTTCCTTATTTTCCTCCCAGTACTTGTTCCAGGCTACCTGATCTTCGCCAAAATTTTTCCCGGTTATATGAGCCAGCCCCATGGCCGCAGCTTCACGGACACACCCGGACTTATCACCCAACGCCGTGATGAGGGGCTTAACGGCGCGGGGCGAGCCGATCTCGCCCATCGCCACCGCGGCGCTGACCCGGACGGGCAACTCGTCATTTTTCAGGACGCCGGCCAGGGCTTTAATGGCCCGGGGAGACTTCATTTTGCCCAGGGCCGCGGCTGCCCCGGCCCGGACACTTTCCTTCTTGTCCTTCAGGAGGTCAAAGAGAGCCGGCACCGCCATGGGTTCCCCTATCCCTCCCAGACCCTTCGCCGCGACGGCGCGCACGCTGGGGGACTCATCTTTCAGGGCGGCCATCAAGGGTTTGATGGCGTTGGGAGACTTAATCTCCGCCAGCGCCGCTGCCGCACTCAACCGGACATTGGGGTCCTCATCCTTCAAGGAGCCAATAAAGATCTCTTCGATCTTGGGAGACTTCGTCCCGGTCAGAGCCTCGATGACTACGGCCCGCACCTGGGGGGCCTTATCTTTGGCGGCCTCAAGTAAAGGCGCCTGGGACAGCTCGAGATCACCCTTTAGGCCTAAGGCCCTGGCCGCCGCGGCTCTGACCTGGACATCGTTATCCTTCAAGGCGGCTACCAGGGCTTTTACTGACTGGCTGTCGCCTATATCCCCTAAGGCCACGGCCGCTAAACGGCGAACTTTCTCATTGGGGTCCTTCAGAAGCGCCACCAGGGGCAAGGTGGCTTTTTTATCCCCGATTTCTCCCAACGCCACGGCGGCAGTGCCCCGCATTTCGGGCTTTTTATCCTTTAAGGCCGCAATTAACGGGTCCACTGCCTTGGGATCGTTTATTTCCCCCAAGGCCCTGGCGGCGCTGGCTTGCACATCAAGATTTTCATCCTGCAGGGCCGCAATCAAAGCTTCCACCGCCTTGGGATTTTCAAGCTCTTCCAGGGCCACGGCGGCCAGCACCCGGACGTGGGGGTTTTTATCCTTCAAGGCGGCAATCAACGGCTCTAAGGCCGGGGCGCCGATTTTCCCCAGAGCCACCGCGGCTTCAATGCCAGGAGAAGTGTTTTCGGCAATTTTAGATTCAGGGTCGGCCTTAAATTCTATCCCGGCGCTATCGCCCAGCATCCCGATGAGCAAGGGGATCGCCGGAACCGCCTTCTCCCCCATGCTTCCCAATTTGTTGGCGGCTCGGGCTCGCTTAACCGCCTCCGGGGAGTATAAGCCTTCCGCTTCGGCCTTGGCTTCAGCGGAAAGATTGGCGGGAAGGTTTTCTTTAGGAATAGTGGGCTGGGCATAACAGTTGAACCCAAGGAATAAAACCGAGACCAGAACTGAAAGCGCCATGTTAACTTTTGCCAATTTCATAAATTTCCTCCTGTGCCGGCCATCATCAAAGCCTCTGGGAGACGCTTTAGCTAATTTTGTCCCTTCTAACACAGGTTAGCTGGCAAGTCAATGGAAGACTCGGTTTTCCCGTCAAATGAGTCATGGGTGGCAAGGGGTTATTTAGAACCTATCCTTACAGATTGCCGGTGCGGGAATCCGGGCGGGGAAGTGGTTCAGGATGACAAGACTAATTTCGTGGCTTGTTGGGCTTGCCAGGCGCTAAGGAAGATATTTCAAAATGCTGCGCCTGATTATACGCCCGGATGACCTCGCGCTCATAGGCCGCGGTGCAGGTAGAGTTATACTTTCTCAAAACTTTTCTAATGTCCCCGTTGTATCTCTGCATCAGACTGGCCAGGACCGCCGCCCCGCCCATGATATTGGCCCGGGGGTCGTGCGGGTCCACCCCATACCTTTTGGCGGTGTCCTGGTGCAATTGCATCAGGCCAAAGCATCTCCCCGATTTCGCATCCTTGTCGTATCTCGATTCGATGGCGCACACCGCCTGGATGAGGTAAGGTGAAATTTGGTAGCGTTTGGCGGCTTCCTTGATGTAGTTCCAGTACTCCTGCTTTAAGAAAAGATGGCCTATGGGGGGAGGCGTGTGGGGCCAGGGCTGGGCCAGGGCTGGGACGGTTAAGAGCAGAAATATGGTTATTGTTTTCAACATGGTTTATCTCCTGAGGTTTCGGTTTTTTAGTTGAGGTCAGGCACCAACTGGAGTAAGAAGACCGGCGTCGTTCAGAAGGAGTGTCGGCAGGTTGACCTAACTTAATAACATACCATATGAGCAAAGATTGTGCCAGAAGTTGGGATGCTAACATAATATATTTCGAAAAGCAAGCGAAATTGACAAACAGTCTTTATTCATGCGGGTATGAGGGTACTGGGACACCTCGTCTGATCCCGCCTCAACAACCTGGGGAGACCCAGACTTGCACCCAGACTTGCACCCAAAACCTGGCCGGCTGATGGAGGCTTGAGGATAGATGCCGGTTAGGCGTCAAGGTGGTGGGTGCAGGCGGCCGGGGGGTTCCCCCGGTTTTGCCGGCAGCCGCGGCGCCCCCGGGGTTCCCGGGTGGGAAATCGAGGCGGTTCCGGGGCCCCGATGGTCCGGTAAGTTTGGTGCGGAAGAAAAATTGGGGTTTCTTAGCCGGCCGATTCAGGTAAAATCGATCCAGCCAGGGAGGTGTCCGGATGGCAAAGCCCCGGCATTTTGGGGCCCGGCGTCAGGTTGATTTGACGTGGTCCGGGCCGCGAGGTGGACAACGCGTTGATTGAACAAGATAAAGGCGGGATAAAAAGCGCTCCCGATGAGCAAAGGCCGGTAACCCTTTTTTCCGCGGCGCTCATTGTCATTGCTAATATGATCGGAATCGGCGTGTTCACCACCCTGGGCCTCCAGGTCGCAAGCCTGCACTCTCCCTTTGCGGTTCTCATGCTGTGGGTTTTGGGGGGTGTGGGCGCCTTTTGCGGCGCCCTGTGCTATGGGGAACTGGGGTCGATGATGCCGAGGTCCGGCGGCGAATACACCTATCTCTCCAATATTTATCATCCAGCCATAGGCTTTCTGTCGGGCTGGGTCTCCATGGTGGCCGGGTTTGCGGCTCCCATCGCTCTGGCGGCCATCGCGTTGGGTGAATACGCCGGCGCCATCCTCCCGGGCATCGACAAGACGGTCATCGCGGTGTCAACAATTGTGATCCTCTCCCTGGTGCACCTGGCGGATGTGAGATTCGGCTGCCATTTTCAAAACCTGTTTACCGGGGGAAAAATTCTCCTGATCGTCGCTTTTATCGTTTTGGGCTTTTTCGTGACGAACCCCCAAAACATTACCCTGGCGCCGTCCGCGAGCGACCTGGAATCAATGTTCAGCCCGGCGTTTGCCATCTCACTGGTATATGTCTTTTACGCCTATTCCGGGTGGAACTCTTCGTCCTACATTGCCGGTGAGATTCTCCGGCCGGAGAAAAATCTGCCCATCTCTTTATTTCTGGGGGCGGCCTTCGTTTCCCTCTGCTATTGCCTGCTCAATTATATCTTTCTCTATACCGTGCCCATGAGCGAGCTTTCCGGTCAAATCGACGTCGGCTTCCTGGCGGCGAAATCCATCTTCGGCCAGAGAGGCGGCGCCGTGATGACGGTGCTGATCTGTTTGGCGCTGGTCTCCAGCCTCAGTTCCCTCATCATGGTGGGCCCGCGCGTGACCCAGGCCATGAGCGAGGACATGAGCAGCCTGAGGTTCTTCGCGCAACGGAATGCGAGAGGCGCCCCGGTCTTTGCCATTATCCTGCAAGCCGGGGTGGCGATTTTCCTTACCCTGACTGCGACTTTTAATGCGGTGTTAACCTATGTTGGATTCACCCTGGCCCTGTTCGCCTCCCTGACGGTACTGGGGGTGTTCGTCTGGCGCCGGAAGCACCCTCACCTGAAAAGACCGTTCAAGACGTGGGGATACCCGGTAACGCCGGCGATTTTTCTCCTGCTCTACGGCTGGATGATCTGTTATTTAGTCATCGAGCGGCCTCTGCCTTCCGTGTTCGGCCTGCTGACCGTGGCCTCAGGACTCCTGTTGTACAAGCTGCTGGCGACCACGAGGCCCTGCCGATCTCTATAAAATATTGTTGACAAATCCATACCTTAGAAAAATCGAAGGGAAACAATGATGCGAAAAACCAACCTGTTCGGCCTGGCAACGGTGGTTCTTCTTCTGGCGCTGGGGTCGGTCCCGGCTTTTGGGGCCGGTTCAGAGTCAATCTGCACCGCTGAAGGGTGTGTTGTCCCCAAAAACATCCAAACTGATGAGCGCCTCCCGGCTTATAATGATTACGCCCTCTTTATCGCCGGCATCAGCAACCCGGAGAGCGCCCTGACTGCATATCAGGACCAGCCGGCCTGGGTCAGACATGCCAGGTTTATCGACCATAACTGGGAGAGTTTCACCAGGCAGCGACTAAGACCCATGCGCGAGTGGGCTTCCCAGGAACTCGGCTCCGCCTCAGCCGCCACCGTGTTTTATCCCTTCAGCGGCCCGGATTTCGTCAACGTTTTTGCCCTGTTCCCTCATGCCAAAACTTGCCTCCTGATCGCTCTGGAACCGGTCGGAGTGATCCCGGATTCCGGGGGTGCGGATCGTCTTCACCGGCCCGGGCGAGCCCGGAAATCAGACTCTTTACCCTAAGGATTGTGCGGCGAATTATGTGGAGTTATGGTCGACTACCTGATATAAGGAAGCATAATGAGCAAATCGGGGGGGCGAAGATGCTCGCTATGGGTGAAAGCCAGTAAGAGGTAATCCAGCCGGATTTTAACCGGGCCATTACGATAGATTTCCAGGGAGCTATGATCGCCTCCGATACCGGCTTTATCCTCTTGGCGGGAGGTAGATGAGCGTTCCGGCATCTTCGGCTCCATGGGAGATGGTTTGGAAGACTTGAGATCACCTGCTCATACGAACGATCTTTTCTTTGCGGACACAAAGAAGCGTGAAAACGTTTAACGCCATGACGCAAAGAAAAAATGTCGGACAGGGCCCCCGGCTGTCCATGGGCAGGCGAGGGCGCCTGCATAGACTTTTATATAAACGCATTCCTTAGTCCAAATGGTTCGTTAAAGAATTTACCGGATAACCGCAGGCTAAGGAAACTGTAATGATGCGGAGTTTCTCCACCTAGACCCTTCCCTCAGACTGGCGATTGGCAAGGACCATAAAGTGGGGGCGGGCCAATCCATGCTCTCTCGGTTGGAGAACCATGTTATTGGTAATACGAAAGGGTTAGAGGCTTTGGATACTGCCCTGCCCCGGTCAACTGATGCCCTGTTGCGCATGAAGAACAAGCGGCGTCTGATCATCAACGCGGAAAAGGAATGGCGAAAATAACCAGACACTTTTTAAAGAGGCTGCTCAACAGCCTTTAAATTAAAAATGGAGGCATTATTATGGCGAATAGAGATATTAACGAGGCTAAAGAAGCAATGCGGGTTGCAATGAAAAAAGGATCTGCAAGGCTGGCACTTATTATTGGAGGAATTGTGGCGGGTTTCCTGCTTTTACATCCATGGGTTCAGGTTGGGGCAGGTGAAAGAGGTATTGTCCTTAATTTTGGCGCGGTCCAGGATAATGTGCTCGGAGAAGGGCTGCACTTCAGGATACCTGTAATGCAGCTGGTCGCCCTGATGGATGTCAAGGTTCAGAAATCTTTGACAAATGCCGCCGCTTCATCTTCTGACCTTCAGGAAGTGAGTTCAGAGGTTGCGGTGAACTATCATATAATGCCAGATAAGGCAAATGTTGTCTATCAGACCATCGGCATAGCCTTTAAGGAGCGCATCATAGACCCTGCAGTGCAGGAAATGGTAAAAGCTGTGACCGCCAGGTATACAGCCGAAGAGCTGATCACCAAGAGGCCGGCAGTAAGCGAGGAAATGAGAGCGACTCTTTCTGAAAGACTCAGGATTTACAACATCCATGTTGACGCATTCTCTATCGTCGGTTTCAGCTTCTCCAAGATATTTATGGAAGCCATTGAGTCAAAGCAGACAGCCGAACAACTTGCACTTAAGGCAAAAAGAGACCTGGATAGGATAAAGATAGAAGCGGAACAGAAGATTACCGCAGCCCAGGCAGAGGCCGAGTCCTTGAGGCTACAGAGAGCCAATATTTCCATAGATCTTATAGAGCTTAGAAAGGTAGAGGCCAATCTCAGGGCTATAGATAAATGGAATGGAATCCTTCCACAGGTTACCGGTAGTGGAACGGTGCCATTTATCGGCATAGGTGAGATACAGAAGAGATAAACAGAGAATCATAAAAAGGCAGGATGCAATGGCCATAGTCCTCGCCTCCGTCCGGTCCCTTGGGAACAGCCGGGCAGGCGAGGGCTATAGCCCTTATCTCAGCCCCTTTCCCTTTGGGTTTGACTACCGTCACCGGGCGCGCACCTCAAACCTCATGTTCGCCTCCAAGAAGGTAACATTGCTCGCCGGCGCCCCGAATTGATGTTGGAGAGTTGGGTGAAGGTTTTTACCGCCATCGTTTTGGCCGTCCTGGGGGTTTTGGCCATGGGCCTGAATCTGGCCGACGCCGGACCTCCTCCCCTTCCTCTCGGCTTTTCCGGCCCGGAATGGCAGCCGCTGTCCCAAAGGCGGGACCAAAGGTTGCAAACCCGGCTGGACCAGGCCTTAACCAAGCACGACGCCTGGCAGTCCCTGATCCGCGCCGGCAAAATGTCGGTAGGCCTGGTGGACCTGTCAAACCCCGAAGCGCCGCGCTTTGCCCAGGTGAACGGCGACACCGTGATGTACGGCGCCAGCCTGCCGAAGCTGATGGTCCTGTTGGCGGCCTTCCAGGGCTTCGAAGACGGCGGCCTGAAAGAGATCCCCCCAGGTCCACCGGGACCTGATCGAGATGATCCGCCGGTCGGATAACCCTGCGGCCAGTCGGGTCATCAGTCTGATCGGCTTTAGAAAAATCCAGGCGCTGGCCAGTGATCGTCGCTATCGGTTCTACGACCCCCAAAAGGGCGGGGGAATCTGGGTTGGGGGCACTTACGTCCCCGGCGGCGAGCAGAATCCCGAACCCATGACGGGTTTATCCCACACGGCCACGGCCTATCAGCTCTGCCGGTTCTATTACCTGTTGGCTTACGGCCGGCTCATCAGCCCGGAGCGCTCGCGCCAAATGCTGAAAATCCTGGCGTTTCCGGATCTTCCCGGCAAGTTCGTCTCGGCGCTGGAGACAGCCGCGCCCCCTAACCACTTGTACCGCAAGTCAGGGGAGGTCCGGGGCTTCCATGCGGACTCGATCCTGGTTTGGGGTGAGGCGACCTGGAGCCGCTATATCCTGGCGGCTATGATTGAGGACCCAGGGGGGGAACAGATCCTGAAAGGAGTTGGTCCCGGTGGCGGAAAACGTCCTCAGGCCCAGCCAGCCCCTTAGTTCCGGCGAGGGCAGGAAGAAAGCCGGAAGATAATGCAAGGCTGGCGGCGTCAAACCGCTGATTCTCCCGGTCCTTAAACTGTAATGACCAAGAAATGTCTTGGATTTATGCCAGCCGGCTTGATCCACACCTTTTGTTTGAACCCTAATTTTCGAACCACGTGCCAAATGGCAGCCTGGCTCATTTGCACACCAAATTCTGTGGATACCGCCGCTGTTAATTTGGCCAGGGTCCAATGGATAAACTCTCCCTGATGAGTACGGCCTTCTTCCAGCCAGCGGCCTACTTGCTGGAGTTGTTCCGGGCTGAGTTTGGCAGGCTTATGACCCTTTGTTTCATCTATTAACCCTTCTACGCCTTTGGAGGAAAAGCGTTTTGTCCACCGCCATAGCGAGACCCGACTTGTTCCCAAAATGCTGGTCACCAGATGGATAGGATGATGGGCGCTGCTAATAATTGCTTGTAATC